>NZ_NOVQ01000010.1:0-192333 GCF_008042215.1 Corynebacterium sp. LK14 | reverse complement strand
AACAAGCCGCTCTCAGCAGACATGAATGGAATGGTTAACGGGTACTGCTCGACATTGATGTCTGACGCGGTCAGTAATGTCGGTACCGACTAGAAGATAAGCCACGATCCGTGGAGGAGACGAACAGCATATGACCTTAAGAGCCAATGGTGAGAAGTTAACGGCCAAGCTGCCGAAGGTGGTGGCATGGTAGTGGCTCTTAAAAAATCTGATCTTTATAGCTCCCTCTGGAAGAGTGCCGATGAGCTGCGTGGTGGTATGGACGCCAGCCAGTACAAGGACTACGTCCTGACGCTGCTGTTCGTGAAGTACGTCTCCGACAAGGCCAAAAGCGACCCCTACAGCCTGATCGAAGTTCCCGAAGGCGGATCGTTCGATGACCTGGTAGCGCTCAAGGGGGCTCCGGACATCGGCGAGAAGATGAACATCGCGATTCGCCGACTGGCGGAAGCAAACGACCTGCAGGGCGTGATCAACAACGCCGACTTCGATGACCCGAACAAGCTGGGCGAAGGCAAGGCGATGCAGGATCGCCTGACGAACCTTGTCAGTATTTTTCAGGACATTGATTTCACTGGTTCCCGCGCTGAAGGCGACGACCTACTTGGTGATGCCTACGAATATCTGATGCGTCACTTCGCCACGGAGTCTGGCAAGAGTAAGGGCCAGTTCTACACCCCGGCAGAGGTTTCTCGCATCATGGCTCAGGTGCTGGAGATCCCGAAAGACGCTCCTCGCTCGACGACTGTGTATGACCCAGCCTGTGGGTCTGGATCGCTTTTGATCAAGGTTGCTGATGCTGCGCCTAACGGCCTGTCGATCTACGGTCAAGAAAAGGACAATGCCACTTGGGCCCTGTCCCGGATGAACATGATCTTGCATGGCAACGAGACCCACGACATCCGTCAGGGTGACACGCTTTCTGATCCAAAGTTCCTCAAGGGCGAGCAACTGCAGACGTTTGATTACTTCGTGGCTAACCCACCTTTCTCGGTCAAGACCTGGAAGAACGGTTTCGACAAGGAGTACGGGCGGTTCGACGGTTTTGCTGAGCCGCCAGAGAAGAATGGCGACTACGCCTTCCTGCTGCACATGGTGAAATCGCTGAAGTCTGACGGTCGGGGAGCGGTCATTCTTCCGCACGGCGTGCTTTTCCGAGGCAACACCGAGGCGCAGATCCGTGAGGAGCTGATCAGGCGTGGCCTAATCAAGGCAATAATTGGCCTGCCAGCCAACCTCTTCTACGGTACGGGAATTCCGGCTTGCATCATCGTTATCGACAAGAAGGATGCGGCCAACCGGACGGGCATCTTCATGATCGATGCCTCCAAGGGCTTTGAGAAGGACGGGCCGAAGAACCGTCTCCGTCCCCGTGACATGCGCAAGATCATCGACACCTACCTTGCCGGTAACGACGTCGAGCGCTACGCCCGCATGGTGCCGCTATCGGAAATCTCCGACACTAAGAACAACTACAACCTCAACATCCCCCGCTATATCGACACGTCCGAACCCGAAGACATCCAGGATCTGGAAGCTCACCTCAAGGGTGGTATTCCGAATCGAGATCTTGATGCCCTGGGTGAATACTGGGACGCCTTCCCGAACCTGCGTGACGAGCTGTTCCGCCCCCTTCGTGAAGGCTACTCAGAGCTCACTGTTGAACCTGACCAGGTCTCCAAAGTGATTGAGGAGTCGGAGGACGTCAGGGCTTTTGCCTCGACTGTCTCCAAGGCTGTTGAAGATTGGTGGGGTTCCCATCGAGCCCAGCTGGAGGCGATCGACTCGCAGACCAAGCCTCAGGAATTGATCGAGGATCTCGGTGATGACCTGCTGGAGAGATTCCAGGGTCGCCCGCTCATTAGTGAGTACAGCGTGTACGAGCAGCTGATGAGCTACTGGAACGACACTATGCATGACGACGTTACCCTGATCGTCGGATCTGGCTGGGTGGATGCAGCGCAGCCTCGTGAAGCTCGGATTACCGGCTACGACAACAAGAAGAAGCCGAAGTATGAGCGTGCCGACTTAGTCTTCGGTACAGGCACTAAGGCTAAGCGGTGGGTGATGGACCTTATCCCTCCTGCGCTAATTGTCGACCGCTATTTCCCTGAGGAGAAGGCGGAGATTGAGCGCTTGACCGTGGAACAGGAGAGGATCAGCCAAGAGCTGCAGGAGTATATCGACGAGCATGCGGTCGAGGAAGGTCTGCTTTGGGAGGCGGTCAATGACAAGGGCGAAGTTAAGGTCGGAGATGCGAAAAGGCGGCTCAAGGAAGCAAAAGCCGATAGCGCGGAAGCTGAAGAAATAACTGCCCTTAACCACGTTGTGCTGCAATTTGGAGATGAAGCTGCAGCAAGAACTGCGATTAGGAACCTGTCTAAGAATTTAGATTCGAATACACTCACTCAATACGCAAAGTTGAGTCCTGCTGATATTCATCAGTTGGTAGTCATCGAGAAGTGGAAAATCGCGGTTCGCAACGGTATCGAAAGTGAGGTCGATGGGCTGACCTTCGATTTGACTAGCAGGGTTCATCAGCTTGGAGAACGGTACAGTCAGACTGTTGAAGATATTGCTACAGAGCTGGCACAGCTTGAAAAAAGGGTCAATAATCATCTCAAGGCTATGGGGGTAGAGTCGTGACAACATGGACAGAGAGACGAATATCTGAGCTCATAGACGGCTTAAGGGCAGGCGTGAGCGTAAGATCTATTTTAGGTGAAGTCGGTGGTCCTACAGTCCTAAAAACCTCAGCGATCAAGGCTGGACGGTTTGATCCTCGCGAGTCGAAACCCATTCTGCCCGCCGACCTTCCCAGAGCAAAATGCTCCGTGACCGCCGATAGCGTAATCATTAGTCGCATGAATACGCCGGCTCTAGTTGGAGATGTTGGCTACGTAGAGAAAGACTTTGATAGTCTTTTTCTTCCCGACCGCTTGTGGATTGCACGCTCAAAGCGTGGTTCTGGCACTGATATCAGGTGGCTCACCTACCATTTTTCTTCCCAGTCTGGAGCCCGTACTCTGCGAGAATTGGCGACCGGAACTAGTGGGAGTATGAAGAATATTCCCAAGGATAAGGTTCTTGACCTTAAGGTCTTAACGCCTACGCCACCTGAGCAGCGTGCCATCGCAGATGCTCTTACTGATGCAGATAATCTCATCTCCTCCCTCGAGCGCCTCATCGCGAAGAAGCAGGCAATCAAGCAGGGCATGATGCAGGAGCTTCTTAGTGGAAAGACGAGACTGCCGGGATTTACAGGGGTATGGCGCCAGGAAAAACTCGGCTCGTTATCCGTCATGAGTAGTGGCGGCACGCCACCATCAACTAGTAAGAAATACTACGGCGGTAATATACCGTGGGTCTCTATATCTGACATGACTTCCAAGGGGAAGTATATTCTTGAAACTGAAACAACGCTCACGCCCAAAGGCTTGAAAAATAGTGCAGCAGTTCTTTATGAGCCCGATGTAGTGCTTTATGCGATGTATGCCTCTTTGGGAGAATGTAGCCTAGCTGTTGGTCGGGTGAGCTCAAGTCAAGCAATTTTGGGAATTTCAACCAAATCTGAGCTAAACCGTGAATTTTTATATCACTATCTTCAATTCATCAAACCCAATGTGAAGCTGATGGGACAACAAGGAACACAATCTAATCTAAATGCCGGAATGGTTCGTAATTTTGAGATTCCCCTACCGACTATCGAGGAACAGCTAGAAATAGCGAACGTGCTCAACATCGCTGACGAAGAGATTCAGTTACTTTCTCGCCGTCTTGAATCCGCCCGTAACATCAAGCAGGGCATGATGCAGGAGCTCCTTACTGGCCGTACTCGCTTGCCTGTAGAGGAGATGACGTTATGAGTTCAGTAGGACAGCGGGAGCGCCTGACTCAGGATCGAGTAGTCGACCTTCTATCCGAGCAGCTCGGCTACGATTACCTCGGTGATTGGAAAGACCGCGTCAACTCTAACGTCGAAGAGGAGTTGCTTCGTCAGAACCTAGCTGCTCGAGGCTACGACGAGGATTTGGTCCGTCGGGCTGTCCAGCAGTTTGTCACTGCTGTTTCCCTCCCCGCAGGAGGCTCGCTCTATGACGTGAACCGCAAGGTGTATGGCCTGCTTCGCTATGGAGTAAAGGTCAAGCGCAGCGTCTCAGAGAATTTTGAGACTGTCTGGCTAATCGACTGGAAACAACCGGACGCCAACCATTTCGCGGTGGCTGAAGAGGTTTCGATCAAGGGCAAGAATACAAAACGTCCAGATGTTGTGCTCTACGTCAACGGCATTGCTCTGGGTGTCATCGAGCTCAAACGCTCGAAGGTCAGCGTTGGTGATGGTATTCGTCAGCATCTGGGTAACCAGAAGGCGGATTTTGTTCGCCCCTTTTTCACGACGGTGCAGCTGCTGTTCGCTGGAAACGACGTAGAGGGACTTCGCTACGGCGTGATCGACACTCCCGAGAAGTACTGGTTGGAGTGGAAAGAGCCAAGCGAGGTTGAGAACCATCTCGACCGTGGCCTGCTTCAGATGGCGAACCAGCAGCGCTTCCTCGAACTGATCCATGACTTCATCGTCTTCGATTCGGGCGTGAAGAAAACCGCCCGACACAACCAGTACTTCGGCGTCAAGGCTGCCCAGGAGCGCATCGCTCGCCGGGAAGGCGGCATCATTTGGCACACCCAAGGGTCAGGTAAGAGCCTGACGATGGTGTGGTTGGCGAAGTGGATCCGGGAGAACCAGCGCGAGGCGCGCGTCTTGGTGATCACTGACCGCACGGAGCTGGATGAGCAGATCGAGAAGGTCTTCGCCGGTGTTGATGAGACCATCGAGCGATCGACATCTGGGGCCGGGATGATCGGCATGCTCAACCGGAACCAGCCATGGCTGATGTGCTCACTGGTGCATAAGTTCCGGGGTGATGACGAGAAGGATCAGGGCGAGACCGAAGACTTCGTTCGTCAGCTCAAGAAGCCCCTGCTTGAGGGGTTCAATCCGAAGGGCAATCTCTTCGTCTTCGTCGATGAGGCTCACCGTACACAGAGCGGCAAGCTTCACAGTGCGATGAAGGAGCTGCTGCCAAATGCGATGTTCATCGGCTTTACTGGCACGCCTCTTCTTAAGAAGGACAAGGCCTCCAGTATCGAGACCTTCGGTTCCTACATCCACACCTACAAGTTCGATGAGGCCGTCGAGGATGGTGTGGTGCTGGACCTTCGGTACGAGGCTCGAGATATCGAGCAGAAACTCACGAGTCCGGAGCGGGTCGATGAGTGGTTCCAAATCCATACCCAGGGCATGACCGATCTGACAAAGCACCAGCTGAAGAAACGATGGGCAACGATCAAGGAGGTCGAGTCCGCTGAGCCGCGTGCCCGGCAGATCGCGGCAGATATTTTGATGGATATGGCTCGGATGCCTCGCCTGATGGATGGCCGAGGCAACGCCATGTTGGTGTGTTCGAGTGTCTACCAGGCCTGCAAGTTCTACGACATCTTCAGCCGTAGTGAACTCGCCGGCAAGGTCGCCATCGTGACGAGCTATGAGCCGAACGCATCCAAGATCTCCAAGGAAGACTCCGGGGCCGGCAAGAACGAGGAGATCGTTAAGTACGACATCTACCGTCGGATGCTCGCCGACTACTTCCAGACCGACGCCGATGATGCCGTCAAGCGGATTGACGAGTTTGAAAAAAGCGTCAAGGAGAAGTTCATCAAGCATCCGGGTCAGATGCGGCTGCTTATTGTTGTCGATAAGCTCCTGACCGGCTTTGATGCACCGAGTGCGACCTATCTCTACATCGATAAGAACATGCAAGATCATGGCCTTTTCCAGGCTATCTGTCGCGTGAACCGACTCGATGGTGACGATAAAGAGTACGGCTATATCGTCGACTACCGAGATCTGTTCAAGTCCCTTGAGGATGCGGTTTCTGACTACACCTCTGAAGCCTTCGCAGATTACGACGAAGAAGATGTAGAAGGCCTGCTCAAGGATCGTATTGACCAGGAGCGCCAAGACCTGGATGAAGCTCTGGAGATGGTGCGAGCACTGTGCGAGCCAGTGTCTCCGCCGAAGGGTACGCTGCAGTACCAGCACTATTTCTGTGCGATGGAGAGCGGTAACACTGAGCAGCTCAAAGCCAATGAGCCGAAACGAGTTGATCTTTACAAGGGTGTAGCGAGCTTAGTTCGGGCCTACGCCAACCTGGCCAACCGCATGAGTGAGGCTGAGTACTCGCCGAGCGAAGCGGAATCTATCAAGCAGCAGGTCAAGCACTTCGTCGATGTCCGTGATGAGGTCAAGCTTGGTGCCGGTGAGAACATGGATCTCAAGCAGTTCGAGGCTGGCATGCGTGCGCTGCTTGATACCTACATCCAGGCAGACGCATCGCGAAACCTGGCGACCTTTGACCAGGGCCTCGTCCACCTCATCGTCGAGCACGGGGTCGGAGCCATCGAGAAACTCCCCGAGAGCATCCGCAAGGATCCAGAAGCGGCTGCTGAGACCATCGTCAACAACGTCCGTAAGACGATCGTTGACGAGCAGGCCATGAACCCGAAGTACTACGAGTCGATGTCGACGCTCCTGGATGCCTTGATCGAGCAGCGCCGTGAGGCCGTCATCGATTACGAAGAATACCTCCTCAAACTGATCGAATTCACCCAGCAGCTCGCCAAGAGAGAGTCTGGGAAGAAGTTCCCAGACTGGGCCAAGACGCCGGCCCGTCGTGCACTGATCGACTTTGCGTGGCCTCAAGGAATCGAAGTCGATGTTGAGCGGGTCTACCGAACTATCCAACGCAATAAGGAGCACGGCTGGTCCGGAGATAGGACCAAGAAGAAGTCACTAATGCGTACTCTTGCCTTGAATTTCCCAGGGCTCCTTGAGCCTTCGGAAATGCAACAACTTCTCGATCTGTTGGCGATGCATGATGAATTCCGCTAGTTCCTACCTCACCGTTTCCGGGTTTGATGTTGAGCTGGTCTACAAAGACATCAAAAACATGCACCTGTCGGTCTATCCGCCGATGGGTCGAGTACGGGTGGCAGCGCCGGCTCGCCTAGACGAGGACACGATTCGTCGGGCGATCATCCAGCGACTGCCGTGGATCCGGCGGGAGCGGGAGCGGTTGCAGAATGCGAACCGTCAGTCGGAGCGGCAGATGGTTTCCGGAGAGAGTCACTATGTGTGGGGCAGGCGCTACCGCCTCGATGTCTCAAAGCACAGCGGCAACCCGAAGGTACTCGTGGCCGGAGACACTCTCTGGCTTTACTCGCCGGAGGGATCGACCCGTGATGATCGGTTCGGCATCCTTGACCGTTGGTACCGGCGAGAACTCAAGGCAGCACTTCCGCCTCTGGTTGAGAAGTGGGAGACAGCCATGGGAGTAAAAGCTAACCAGCTCACGGTCAAGCGGATGAAGACTAAGTGGGGTTCATGCAACCCTGATAGCCGTAATATCTGGTTTAACCCGGAGCTGGCGAAGAAGAATCCTCGGAGTCTGGAGTACCTAGTGGTTCATGAGCTGGCGCACTTGCTCGAGCGGAGTCATAACGAGAAGTTCGTAGCCATCATGGATCGGTACCTACCGGACTGGACTGCTCGGCGAGATGAACTGAATGAAGCGCCATTAGCGGCGGAAGACTGGAATGAAACTAGCTGTGATTAAGGAACGAACATAATGACCAATTTGGAATTGAAATTGGCGGGGTGGACCGGTCCATCCAGTCCGACTGAACAAGAAAAGCAAGATCGCACCGAGAGGATGATTCGGGAAGCCATTGAAGCTCATCCAGCCTTTGATGGAATGTCCTGTAAGATTTATGCGAAGGGATCTTATGCAAATAATACAAATGTAAAAGCCGACAGCGACGTTGATATCGCGGTCGAATGCCAAGATCTCTTCTACTGGGATGAACACACTCCGGGGGCTCATCCAGCAAGTAACGGTATCTACGAAGGAATTTGGACGCCCGAAAAGCTCCGTCACGAACTGACAATTGCGTTGAGAGCTAGGTTCAGCACCTCAGTGGATACAAGCGGATCAACCGCCATTCAAATTAATTCCAATTCTGCCCGCGTTGAGGCGGACGTCGTGCCTTGTTTTTCTTATCGATATTATTTTTCGCCGACTTCCTACCGCGAGGGCGCCAAAATATTTAAAACTGATGGTAATTCAATTGTAAACTACTCAGCTTTGCAGCTGGAAAACGGACGAAATAAAAACAACAGGACCAATTACAGATTCAAAAAATCAGTCCGCATTATCAAGCGTCTAGAAAATGCAATGGCCGAGGAAGGGTATCATCAGGAGGTCCCGTCATTCTTTATCGAATGTCTTGTCTACAACTGTCCGGATACGGTGTTTCAGCGCCTAACCTGGATCGAGACCGTAAAAGGCATTCTCGCGCATATTTATACATCCCTCGAAGGTGCGGAACCCACCGATTCAGAGAATCGCTGGTTGGAGGTTAATGGTGCGAAGTATCTCTTTCATGGATCGCAAAAATGGAGTCGCGAGGATGGACGAAATTTTGCCTACGCGGGGTGGAACTACCTTGGTCTGGGAGGGGCTTAAATGGCGCGGCCAATTGGTTTAGTTCGAGCCGTCGTTATCATTGTCTCCAGTGTGTATGCCGTTCTGATTTTCGTCTTGGGATTCGACCTACCACCGTGGTGGAGGGTCTTGGTATCCATGTTTCCGATCTTGGCTGCGGGATTTGTAATGGCCTGGGATCTATGGATTTGGCGTTGGCCAGGGATAATAAGGCTCTTTCGACGACCTGATCTCCGTGGGTTATGGAGAGTTACGCTCACTCCTCATGAGGATTCTGCGATTCCAGAAGGCGGCAACTGGGGCCCAGTGGTGGCCTATTTAGAGGTCAGGCAAACTTTCTGGTCTATTCACCTTAAGCTGTATACATTGCAGAGCTCCAGTAGAAGTACTGCATTCAGCTGGATAAACACACCCGAGAATGAGGTCGATTGCCTGAGCTACATTTATGATGGCATGCCAAAAATCTCTGAGACGTCTTTCATTACGAGGAACATTGGCGTCGGTACGCTAGCGCCGACATCACTTAAGCCAACTCAAATTGAAGGGCGATACTTTACTGATAGGCCAACGAAGGGAGATCTGGTTATGGAATTTGTGGACCGTACGAGCGGCTATCCGTCCTTTAACGCAGCGGACCGTTACGCAGACTCAATCCGTGCCAGTCAGGGAGCCGTACAAGAATCAACGAGCAGTCATTGATTTCTCAAATCCAGATTGAGAATTGTCGTCGATGGCTCAATCTGACACTAAGTTTAAGCAGGACCTGAATGCTCTCGTTGGAGACGATGAGGCTGAAAAGGTACTCTACCAGGGAAGATTGCGCTGGCCATCACTTAGAGTGTATCGAGAGAGCTGGAGACTACTCCCGAAATTGCCGCGAGTAATAGGGAAATTTTCGACACTAGCCAGAAACTCCGGATGAACTAACAGAGCCAATGGAGTACCCATTCGTAAGCGGATTTAGGCGATGGGTTGATCGGCAAACTCAGCTCATTAAACAAAGTACTATAAGTTATACTTATTTTAAGAGTAAAACTATTTAGGAGCCTAGATGGCAAAGAAAAAGCAGGAGCAACGATCGATCGTTAAAGTAGTCTATTTTGACCAGGATACAGCGTCTGACTACTTAGATATCGTCGCAGGAGGCAGTCTCGAATCAACCAAAGAGAACATTGGCACGAGGACTGTCGAAACCCATGCCAGCGTAGAAGCTAAACTCAGTGCAAAGCTTAGTTGGCTTCCCTTTATCGGTGGTGCAGGCGAACTGGGAGCCGGGGCTGAAGCCTCTCTAGCCGGCGGAAGTATTTTAAGCAAGACGCTGTCAAACACGATCTTGACTGACTACCTGGAATCTTCTAGTGGCGATCTAAGAATTTCAAAACTGAATGGGTTTCGGGTTTATGCCGCCGAGAATTCCATGGCTTTCATGAAGATGTTTACGCCATACATGATCGCAGCTCGCGCAGAAGACGCTGACTTCAATATGGCATTGATGGATGAAGCGCTGGAGAAGGCGAAGGGTTATTACGAGCTAATCGGCGAAGATGCGACTCAACGCAAGATTGTCTTGCGCTTCAACATCCGCGCCTTCCGGAACAGTTACGGACTCTCGGATCTATCACGAATGAACTTAGTTTTTCATGGCATTGAAGTCGGTCATACTACGGAACTGAGTTTGAATATTGAGTCAGAACTAGCTCAAAACTCTTCCCAAGATCTTAAACTTGCTAGCTTCATCGAAGAATCTCACTCTGATTCATCCGGAGCCTCTGGCGATAACAAGCTGCCGGTTTACGACATCATCCTGGCCGGTGTAGAGAGCGGTGCGTAATGGCGACCCATGACATGAAGGCCTATATTTACTATGGACCTTCATCCTGGTTTAAAGCAGAGACAGCAGGGCTGGAGGCGGGATCGTTACTAGATATCGTTTACGAGCGCGATAACCTCAATAGACAGTTCAGCATCGTGGATAAACGCGCCTCCAGCCCTTCGGAGACAGAGCCTGAAAATGTCGAGGAAGGCCCGGAGCATGTTTTGGCAGAATCTGGAGACTACGCCAGTCTGACAGAAGCAACGATCTCAAATTTTGCAGGGTTAGTGCGGTCAATTGGTCCGAAGAATATCTATTTGAATAATCCTCCTGAGCTCGTTAGATCGCACCTTGAACGAGTGGCCGAGGTTGAGGAAGTTTCTTACGAGCTAGGCAGTTTTGATGCGCAAGTGCTGCAAGAGTTCAACGCTGATTTCCAAGACCACCTCGTAGGCCAAGACTCGGTTAAGAGCGAACTTCTTGCGGCGATGTATCAGTTAACGCGTCAGAATGTAGATGGACCCGTTGTCGTGATGTTTTATGGGCCATCAGGGGTAGGTAAAACCGAGACTGCGAAGTTTATCAGTCGCCTCACGGGAGGATTGCTTTTTCGAAAGCAATTTTCAATGCTACACAGCGAAAAATTTGCCTCTTATGTTTTCGGAGGAAGTCACCAAGAACCCTCGCTCGCACTGGACCTGATGGAGAGAGAATCAAGTGTAATTCTCTTCGATGAGTTTGATAAAGCAAGTTCAGTTTTCCATAGCGCCTTCTATGAGCTGTTTGACGAGGGTGTGTTGGAAGACAAGAACTATAGAGTCGAGGTTGGCAGGCCGCTAATTATTTGTACGTCGAATTACGGTTCAGAGAGTGCAGTGAAAAAGGCGCTAGGCGAAGCGCTTTACTCAAGGTTCGATGCCTTTATCGAGTTCCATCCGTTAAGCGGTTTCGAGGTGGAGAAAATTATCGACCGGTTGGTCGATGTGAAGTTTAAAGAGCTGACTCATAAAGAGGCATCCATCCTCAATGCTGATGAACTCAAAATAAATCTTAAGAGCCACTCGAAGCAGCTCGGTAATATTCGAAAACTGAGTAGCGTGATTGATCAGATTATTGGTCATAAATTAGCAATGGCTCTTCTGGAGACAGCGGAAAGTATGAATCCTTAGTCGCCGTAGCTCTGGGCATTCTTGTTACGCCCATTTAACCTAAAACCGCCTCATTGCGTCCGCCAGTTGTGACTTAAAGGGCCCGGCGCTGGCCAATATTCAAGCATGATGGTATCAGGAACTTTACAGAGGTAGGCTGCCCTCCTGGAGCATCTCGCGTCCGCTTGACAGCACCTCGTATATGTCACGGAACCAGACACCGTACGGGGTACAAATAGACAATCTCGAAACACTTTCCAGGTGGTTAGTGTTTCGAGATTTTTCGTATGGGCTAAATTCTTGCCTGCTGTTTGCTTGCGCCCTAGACGATGAAAACGGTGGCGTTGTTGCCGCCTTTGCAAGTGATCAGCGAGTTTTCGGCCACGGTACAGCTCATCTGATAAGTCTTGCCGGTTACTGGGCTAGCAACGTTTAAGGAGCCGGGGATATACCCGCGCAGGTCCTCTGCAGGGCTTGGGGTGGCATTGATAAGCGCGCTGGTGGTTTCCTTGGCAAAGTCACAGCTGGTGTTGGGGCCCGCCATGAGGAAGTTGATGTGGTAACCGTCACCCATCATGCACAGCTCGGATGGGGTGCCGTTAACCGTCACCTTCGTTCCTGGAGCGTTTCCTGCCTGTACGCCGAGGGAGTCGATGAGCTTCTGGCGTGCGTTTTGGTCGGTGACGTGGTTAGTGGGGGCTTCTTGGCCACCGTCTTGTGGGGTTGCCTGCTGTGCCACGGTTTGTGGTGCGTTAGGGTCCAGCGTGGGCTGCGGGGCGTCGGGGACAGAAGCGCCGTTGGTTTGCTGAAGGGCCTTTAACTCTTCAAAGCTGTTGTTGAAGCTTGGCTCAGCCGGGGAGGGTTGATCGCTCGGGGCGGGGCTGCAGGCCGCAGCAAAGCCGCCGGCGAGTGCGATGGTGGCCAGCGTTAGCGGAAGGCATCGTGAAGCAAACATGTCCTAAGCCTAACGCGGATCGTGTGGTGTATGTCCGAAAAGACGAAAACCGTCACCTCTAAGAAAGAGGTGACGGTTGAGGTAACGGGTATAGCTCGCTACCGATTAGTGGTCATCCCAGTGACCTTCGTGGGCGGCGTGGCGGTGGCCATCGTGCAGGTAGTCAACATGATCGCCGTGAGGGATGGCAACGTGGCCGCAGCCCTCGCCATGCTGGTGATCGTGGTCAGCGTGCTCATGGTGCTCGGTGGTCTCGCATTCGTCCCAGTGGCCCTCGTGCTCACGGTGGATGTGGCCCTCGTGGAGGTAGTCGGTGTGATCCTTGTGAGGGAAAGCAACGTGGCCGCAGCCTGCGCCGTGGACGTGGGTATGCTCTTCGTGGATGGTGTGGGTGCTCATGGAAAGCTCCTTCAGGTTGGTGCGGTTTGCCCGCGTTTTCAGTTCGTTTTCATTTAACATCATTTTCATTCCAATTTCAATAAACCGCGCCAACTTTTTCGAAATATTTTCAATTTCACTCCTTGTCGGTGAAACTCTGAGCCTTTTCCTGGTCTTTCTCTGACTTCGAATGGGTGAGCCGAGAAGGGGGGGAGCAAGAGGCAGAGCGTGTAGGGATAGGAAAAAGTTGGCGAAAGCGCTATGTTATGGAAGTGACTGAAGTGAAAGGGGAGAAGATGCGAGGATTAAAGAACGGCCTGGTCGCAGCTGCTGCGGCCTTCATTGCAGTAGCGGGAGGCCAGGCCATTGCGCAAGCTGCGCCGGGTGTATCTGTGACGCAGGGGCAGGTTGTGATGACGGCTGAGGGGGCCAGCTGCACCGTGGGCTATGTTGAGGGTGACCGTGCCTGGACGGCTGCGCACTGCGGCCTCTCGGGGCAGCAGGTCTATAACGAGTTTGGCCAGCACGTAGGAACGTTGCGTTGGTTTAAGCCATCGGGCGCTGCGGAACATGACTTGGCGTATATCCAATTCGCGGCTGGAACATATAGTGCGGGCAACCCAAAGACAGGTGACGGTATTCGTCCGGTTCCTGCACCAGGTACTGATGTTTGCATTAATGGGCGTCTTAGCGGCAACGACTGCGCACAGGCTATTAATGGTCCGCGTGACTTCGATGGTATGAACTATGCCAACAACATTCCGAAGGTAAATGGTGACAGTGGCTCGGGTGTGTATGTCCCAGGACAACCAGGCGTTGTCGGAATCTACCAAGGCGGCACCGTTGTCTCGCGTAACGGGCAAAGGGTCTTCTTTACCAATTACGCGCGCATGCCTTACGCTAACGAGCTCGCCGCACTTCCGCATAAGGGCTTTGTTGCCCGCCGTCCTGATATTGCTACTCCACGCAACATCGTCGAGGTTCCTGGCGTCGAATTGCGCAAGGTAGGCGACCATGCAGAAGGCCTTGCCACCACGAGCAGCGAAGGCTTTGGACTCGATGCCATCCGTGGCATTGCAAACAACTACGGCATCATCATCTAGTGACTGCGATCATCTAGTGACCGTGGATTGAGAGGATAGAAACCATGTGGCAAAGCACTGAGTCTGAAGTCCTCACGCCGCGTATTTTGCGTGCGCTAGACGTCGCTGCGCGGGCACACGACGGACACTATCGCAAGGGGAGCGATACCCCATACGTTTCGCACCTATTTGGCGTGATGTACCTCGCTGCAGCGCAGGGACTTGCGGACGATATCCGCGAAGACGTCCTCATTGCTTGTTTGCTCCACGACACGTTGGAGGATGTCCCTGAGTGCTATTCGGCCCAGCAGATGGAACAGGACTTCGGCCCGCACGTACTGAATATCGTCCGGGGAGTAACTAAGGATGACTCCTTGGAATCGTGGCGCGAGCGTTCAGACGCATACTTGGCTCACCTGAGGGGTGCCTCCGAGGCGTCGGTCATCGTCAGCGCCTGCGATAAGCTTCACAACCTGAGTTCTATCCTTGCCGACCATGATGCTTATGGCGAAGAGCTGCGGGCTCTGTAGCTTAGAACTCAGTGTTGAGCTGAACGCATAATGCGCGGAGCCGTTTAGAGGCGTGCGGTGAGCTGTGTCGCGGCGTCGGCAAGCAGCGGAGCGTACTTCTGTGCCGGGGAGGGGCGGAAGCGCTCGGCGGAGCCTGAGACCGAAATAACCGCCACGAGGTTGCCGGCTGAGTCGAATACTGGGGCGGAGATCGAGGCAAGACCCGCCTCGCGTTCTTCGATCGACTCGGAATAGCCATTCTCGCGGGCCAGAGCGACGTCTTCATCGCTAAAGGTGGCCCCAGTAGTGTCGATGTTGTCGAATGCCGCGAAAATGCGGGCGGCTGAACCGGAAGTAAGCGGTAGCTGGCGGCCCACCGGTACCACGTTGTGCAAGCCGGACTCGGGCTCGCGAGTGGCAACGCAAGTGCGAGAATTGCCCGAGAGCTGATAAAGCTGGACGGATTCACCAGTCTCAGCGAGCAGGCGTTCCATGATCGGACCGGCTGCTTCGATGATGTGATCCCGGTTGCCGGGAAGTGCAGGGCCCGCGCCCCACTTGCCGTCGGGTGTGCGGGTCAGGATTCTGTGAACCTCTAGTGCGGTTGCGAGGCGATGGGCTGTTGCCCGAGGTAGACCGGTGGTCTCACATAGTTCGTTGAGGGTGGACGGACGGTTGGCTGCGGCCATCATGATGGCGACGGCGCGGTCAAGTACCTTAATTCCGGATACTGCGCTATACTCTCCCATACAGTGAAATCTACGTTCCAATTAATGAGATTTCAAGTGGAGTGATTGAAATGGCTGAGAAACTGACCCTAGCTGAGAAAGTTTGGCGCGACCACGTCGTGCAGAAGGGCGAGAATGGCGCTCCTGATCTGATTTATATTGACTTCCAGCTCCTCCATGAAGTTACCAGCCCACAGGCCTTCGATGGCCTGCGCCTCGCTGGACGTAAGATGCGCCATCCGGAGTTGCACCTTGCCACCGAGGACCACAATGTCCCGACCATAGGTATCAAGACCGGCAACCTCTTGGAGATTAAAGACGAGATTTCCCGCACCCAGGTCTCTACGCTGCGTCAAAACTGTGAAGAGTTCGGGGTTCGTCTTCACTCCATGGGTGATGCGCAGCAGGGCATTGTCCACACCGTGGGACCCCAGCTGGGTATCACCCAACCTGGCATGACCATCGTGTGTGGCGACTCTCATACTTCGACCCATGGTGCTTTTGGCTCCATCGCGATGGGCATTGGTACCTCCGAGGTTGAGCACGTTATGGCTACCCAGACCTTGTCGCTGAAGCCCTTTAAGACCATGGCAATCGAAGTTAGCGGCGAGCTAGCAGAGGGTGTTTCTGCCAAGGATCTGATTCTGGCGATCATCGCGAAGATCGGTACCGGTGGCGGCCAGGGCCACATTATCGAGTACCGCGGCGAGGCTATCCGCAAGATGTCTATGGAAGCCCGCATGACCATTTGCAATATGTCCATCGAGGCTGGTGCACGTGCTGGCATGGTCGCGCCGGATGAGACCACCTTTGAGTACGTCAAGGGCCGTGAATTCGCGCCGAAGGGTGAGGACTGGGATGCAGCGGTCGAGTACTGGAAGACTCTGCCAACCGACGAGGGCGCGCAGTTCGACACCGTGATCGAGATTGACGGTTCTGCACTGACCCCGTTCGTCACCTGGGGCACCAACCCAGGCCAAGGCCTCCCGCTGGGCGAGAGCGTGCCGGACCCCGAATCTTTTGGGGATGAGAACTTGAAGGCCGCTACTGTGAAGGCTCTCGCCTACATGGACCTGCAGTCAGGCACCCCACTGCGTGACATCAAGATCGACACCGTGTTCCTGGGCTCGTGTACCAACGCGCGTATCGAGGATCTGCGTGCCGCTGCGGAGGTGGTGAAGGGCCGTACCATCGCGCCGAGCACCCGCATGATGGTGGTTCCTTCCTCTGCTGTAGTCAAGGCACAGGCAGAAGAAGAAGGCCTGGACAAGATTTTCACTGACTTCGGCGCTGAGTGGCGCACCGCAGGTTGCTCGATGTGCCTGGGTATGAACCCGGATCAGCTCAAGCCTGGGGAGCGCTCGGCATCTACCTCGAACCGCAACTTTGAGGGCCGCCAAGGCCCAGGCGGGCGCACACACTTGGTCTCGCCGGCGGTTGCCGCAGCAACTGCCGTGACCGGTCACCTCGCGTCCCCGGCCGACCTTTAACTCACCGACCCATAGCCATATCTGCAGATAACTAGGAGACTACGACAATGGAAAAGTTCGTAACCCATACCGGTGTTGGTGTCCCACTTCGCGCATCCAACGTCGATACTGACCAAATCATCCCGGCGCGCTACTTGAAGTCGGTCAAGCGCACAGGCTTTGCCGACGGCCTGTTTTCTAACTGGCGTTCCGACGAGAACTTCGTCCTCAACCAGGAGCCGTTCAACCATGGTTCGGTGCTCTTCGCCGGCCGCGACTTTGGTACTGGTTCCTCGCGCGAGCATGCCGTGTGGGCGTTGAGCGAGTTCGGTTTCAAGGCGGTATTCTCGTCGCGCTTCGCCGATATTTTCCGCGGCAATTCTGGCAAAGCCGGTTTGCTAACTGGACTTATGGAACAAGAGGATATCGAGCTTATCTGGAAGCAGCTCGAGCAAGGCGAAACCGAAGTAACGGTGGATCTGGAGGCTCGCACTGTCACGGTCGGCGGCAACTCTTACTCTTTCGATATCGATGACTACACCCGTTGGCGCCTGATGGAGGGCCTCGATGACATTGGGTTGACCCTGCGCAGCGAAGACGCCATCGAGACATTTGAGGCACAGCGTGCTGCCTTTAAGCCCGCTGTATCTTAAAACATTCTTAGCGCTCGTATTAGCGTTTAGAACGTTGCCCCGCTCGCCCCAATCCGCAAACACTTGCGGAGATAAAAGTGAGCGGGAATGCCTACGTTTTGCCCCCGTTACGTGAACAATTGGTAACGCGGGCCGCGCATGGCTAGTACCGAATGGCCAGCGATAATATTGTTGCGTGCATGAGTAATAATCTTGGTAGTAACAATGACTTTGGTGCAGGTCAAGGTTCAAACTATGGTCAGCAGGGCGGCGACGGCTACGGCGGTGGCTCTTACGGTGGGCCCACCGGCCCGGCAAATCCCTTCTCGCAGGGCAATACCGGCGCCCCGGCCAGCAGCCTTTTAGTGACAGCAATCAGCAGTCCTACGGGGCTTATTCGCAGCAGCCTATGCAGCCGCAACAGGGGCAATACATGCAGTCGCAGGCAGGTTATGCGGGTTATGGAAACGTGTCCTATCAGAACGTGCCACGCCAGCTCGATGCTATGGACGTTATCGGACAGGGTTTCAAGGGCTTCTTCCGCAATTGGGCTCCGTAGACCGGTGCGATTACCGTTCACTTCATTATCCTCGTCGTCGTCATGGTCGGCCCTATGCTTATTGGTGGCGCACTCGCAGCAGGATCGGCGTCAACGAGCAGTAGCTATGACTATTATGGCGACAGCTCTTACGATGGCGCCAGCGCGGGAATGGGCGCGGCTGCAGTGCTGTCAATAGTCTTGGGAGTCATTATCGGCTTGGTCTACAGCTGTTGGATGATCGGCAATATCCAGTGTGCCGCGTCCAAGGAAGCTGATGGGCAACGAGCCACCTTCGGAGACTTCTTCAAGTCCAAGAATGCATTCGCCGTTGCAGGACATTCACTGGTCGCTGCTCTAGTGGTTAGTGCTGCTTCCCTTTTGTTTGTTATCCCAGGCATTATTGCAGCGTTCTTGCTCTACTTTGTGCCTTATATCAAGGCGGATAACCCACAGATGAGCGTAGGGGAGACTTTCCGCGCATCTTATGAATTGACCAAAACAACATTGGTCAGAGCCTTTTGTGCATCGTGATCTGCGGATTGCTCGTCAGCATTTTGTTCTACATTCCGGCCGTAGGCTTTGGTTTTGCCTACGGCGTGCAATCGATGGTGCTGCTGCTGTTCTACCGTTACGCAGTGGGTAAGCCCGCTGTGCGTTGGACCTAAGTTAAGGCCAAAAGGCGCACAATCTGCTTAGCAGTCTGTTCTAAATTAGCTAATCCCCAGTCCTTTCGCCGCACTCGAGAAGTAGCGAAAGGTCTGGGGATTTTTCTACGGTCGTCCCTATTGCCTTTAACGCACAGGAAGGGAGCTGGCGAGGTAGTCAGCGCCGGTGAGCTCGCCTTCGTTGAAGGAAAGGACCCACACCGAGCCCTTCTTAAACTTGAGGTCTTCAAAATCTACCTTAAGGAACTTTGGATCGAGGTCCTTGAGGATGCCCGGGATAGTTTCGCCCTGGCTGACAATGACGGGGATACCGCCGCGTGAGACAACGCGTTGGAATGCTGCCTTCGCGGCAGTGGGATTGCTTAGCCACACTTCGTCACCGAAGTCCTTGTTTACTGCAATGTCCAAGCCAAGTTCATCCGCCAAGGGGGCAGCGGTTTGTTGGCATCGCTGCGGTGCTGCCGAATAAATAGCGGTGGGATGGAATGGCGCCAGCATGGGAACGAGCATTTCTGCTTGGCGACGCCCCTTCTTGTCCAACGGACGCAGGTTGTCGTCGCCAGCCCAGTTGCGGCGCTCATGTGCACGGGCATGGCGGACGTAGAGCACGCGTGTGGTGGGGGCTAGACGGAGGCGTTTCTTCGCCTTTTCCAGCACATCGGTATCAACGTCGTAGGTCAATAGCTCGCTGGCCTCATCGATGGGCATCCAGCGCAGTTCATCGGTTTCGCTATTGTCTGTGAAGTCACCGCTGAGTACCTTGGCGAGCCAGTAGTAGACCACCTTGGTGCGCCCCTGCACTGGGTATGTCACCTTGCCGATGAGCTTGCCTAGCTTAACGTCGTAACCGGTTTCCTCACGGATTTCGCGCGCGGCGGTAGTAGGAAGCGATTCGCCCGGATCGACCTTGCCCTTGGGCAGGGACCAGTCGTCATAACGCGGGCGGTGAATAATGGCTACCTCTGGGTCATGAGGGTTTCCGCGCCACAGCACAGCGCCAGCTGCCAGGGTGGTGCGCTTGAATTCCTTGGCTGGGTCGGTGGGAATTTCCTGGTGGCGGCCGGAGATGAATACCTCAGACTTTACGTCCTTGTCGGTCTCGTGCATGTTCTTTTCCTTCGGCATTGTGCTCCTTAAAAGATTATGGCGCGCAGATTAACTCTTCTATTTTCCACTTTCTGGGCGAGCTTTGCATCCGCACGCGCCGCGGCGAAGCTTGTCCACCCCCTATGTGGAAGTAGCGAGCGCCGAAGCAGTCTTAGTCCAAGCTTCCCGTGCGTTAGTCTGGGTGCAGAACATAGTCCATGAATAAGTCTGGGGATTAGAGGTAGGGCAATGCATAACGTTGCGGTGATGGGTGCCGGTTCTTGGGGTACGACCTTGGCAAAGGTGTTTGCTGACGCAGGCAATGAGGTTCGTCTGTGGGCTCGGCGCCCAGCACTGGCGGAAGCAATCAACCAGACCCACGTCAACGCCGATTATCTGCCGGGCTTAGCGCTGCCAGAAAGCCTTTACGCGACGTCGGATGCTACAGAGGCTCTGGCTAACGCAGACATCGTGATCTTTGGCGTCCCATCCCAGACGTTGCGCTCCAACCTTGAGAAGTGGACTCCGCTCTTACCAGCTGACTCCACCCTGGTATCGATCTCCAAGGGTGTGGAGTCTGCGACGCTTAAGCGCATGAGCGAGGTCATTGCAGACGCAACCGGAGTAGAGGCGTCGCGTATTGCTGTGCTCTCGGGTCCAAACTTGGCCAAGGAGATCGCTGAGGAACAACCGGCTGCCACAGTTATCGCGTGCACCGATGAGGAACGCGCAAAGCTTGTGCAGCATGCAGCGGCGGCCCCTTACCTACGTCCGTATACCAATACGGACGTTATTGGCGCGGAAATCGGTGGCGCCTGCAAGAACGTCATCGCCCTAGCCTGCGGTATGGCCTCTGGACGAGGCTTAGGCAACAACACGCTTGCCACCATTATCACCCGTGGATTGGCAGAGATCACCCGGCTTGGTGTGGCGCTTGGTGCTGATCCTTTCACCTTTTCCGGCCTCGCAGGCATGGGCGACTTGGTGGCTACCTGCAGCTCGACGTTGTCTCGCAACCGCACCTTCGGTTACCGCCTAGGCCAAGGCGGAACGCTGGAAGAAGCCAAGGCTGCCACAAATGGGCAAGTCGCAGAGGGCGTCATCTCCTCGGATTCTATCTTCCGCCTCGCCCAACAGGTTGGGGTGGAGATGCCAATTACTCAGGCGGTGTTCGGCGTGTGCCACCGCGGAGTGAGTGTGGAAGACATGATTGTTGCGTTGATGGGGCGTACTAAAAAATCGGAGTAGCGGGCGGGGTAAAGTTTGACTCCATGAGCGAAAAGATCCGTGTAGCCGTAGTTTATGGCGGCCGTAGTTCCGAGCATTCAGTTTCCTGCATTTCTGCAGGCGCGATTATGAAGCATTTGGATCCCGCCAAGTATACGGTGGTGCCGATTGGCATCACTAAGGATGGCCAATGGACGCCAGGCACCATGGAAGGCCTTGAGATTGTTGACGGCGTGTTGCCAGAGGTCACTATGGGGGATGAGTTGGCGCTCTCCCTTAATCCTGAAACCAAAGGTCGTTTCCACAACGTGACCCAGCATAGCCACTTCGAAGAAGTCGACGTTATTATCCCCGTGCTGCATGGTCCTTATGGCGAGGATGGAACCGTCCAGGGTCTATTCGAGCTTTCCGACATCCCTTACGTTGGCGCCGGGGTCCTTGCCTCCTCCGCTGGCATGGATAAAGAGTTCACGAAGAAGCTTCTCACTGCCGAGGGACTGCCAGTTGCGCCCGAGGTGATTCTCAAAGGCCGCACCGAGCTGAGCGCTGATGAGAAGGCGCAACTGGGTCTGCCTGTATTCGTAAAGCCGGCACGAGGCGGATCGTCGATCGGTGTTTCCAAGGTCAGCGATTGGGCAGAGTTCTCGCGCGCCGTCGAGGTGGCATTCGAAAGCGACAACAAGGTGTTGGTAGAACCGGAGATCGTGGGCGCTGAGGTGGAAATCGGTGTGCTCGAATATGCGGATGGGACGGTGATCGCCTCTGTGCCTGCCCAGCTCAACGGCATTGAAGAAGCAGAGGAAGGCTTCTACGACTTTGATGCTAAGTACATTGATGAAGGAGTTAGCGCACAAATTCCGGCGCCTCTTGACACGGATCTGATTCAGACCTTGCGCGAAACTGCGGTCTCAGCCTTTCGCGCGCTCGGCTGCGAGGGGCTCAGCCGCGTTGACTTCTTCGTCACTAAGGATGCTTTCTACATTAACGAGATCAACACGTTTCCGGGATTTACGCCGATCTCCATGTACCCACAGGTTCTTGCAGCAACAGGCGTGGACTACGCCGCGCTTCTCGACGCCCTCATCGAAGGCGCGATGGCACGCGTATAACGCGGCGCCCAGCCTCCGGCTACTGGCTTGGTGTGGCTTTAACGAGGGCGTCGCTAAGCCGCACCAGAGCGGAGTTAGCGGCATCCTGCGGTGCGAACAGCGCTAAGTCATTCGAACGGCCGAGTGCGAATCGAGTGCTGCCAGTGGTGCCCTCAGCCAAGGTGGTGTCTTCAAACCAGGGGACGTTATTGACCTGCTGCAGCTGCGCGCCAGCTGCATAGTTCTCGGGGGGTGCTACGCCGCACCGCACCACAATGTCCTCGCGGCCTTTAGCACTCCAGACGTAGGTGTTCTTTTCTTTTATATCGGTGCGGCGGGTGTACTCATCGGCAGCCTCGGCTGGAAGTGCTTTTTCTAGGGCGTTGCACATGTCAGCGGGTCCGGTTTTGAGCTGGGAAAGCGGAGCCTGACGAGGTTCGTGTTTGGCTTTAGGAAGCTTTGCGAGTGCCTCTACAAGACCTTCTGGACGTTCGTCATTAAACGTGGTTACTGCAACAACCGGAGTGCGTTCAGTGTTGTACCACGTGGTGAGGTTCGATCCAGGGGTCATGTCTTTTACCTGCAGCCATTGATCGCCATCAACATCCTGGGTTTGGGAGTAGGTGGTGTATTGATAGGGCAGACTTGCTCCGCAGCGCAGGCTCACCGATTCAGAAGATAGTTTTGCCCATGCTACGGCCCCTGGTGGGACTGGCTCGGCGATTTCAGCCCGGGGCTGGCCCATCAATTCTGCAGGGGCAGCTGCAACAACTGCCTGGCACTCGGGGGAGTCTGCGTCTTCTGATTGAATAGGGGAAAGCGCAATTGGCGCTTTGGCCGTGTTCTCAAAGTAGAACTTGGCACCAAAAATAACCGCGAACACCATCGCTATGGAGAGGCCAAGTGAGATTAGAACGGCGGTGCTGTTAAATTGGTTGCTCATAAGCGTTTATCCTAACGCGTCGTAGAAGTACAAGCTCAAACCCCATGAGAAAGGCCATCGTGCATTTGTCTCACACTCTCGGGCAAGCAGGGGAACACTATGTCATTGGTGAGATCATCGCAGCGGCGCCGAGTGCGCTCAATGGCGACGACGCAGCAGTGATGTATCCCGCCACACCGAATTCCCGGACCGTGGCATCGACCGACATGATGGTCGAAGGGCGGCATTTCCGGCGCGATTGGTCAACTCCCAACGAGATTGGTCAAAAGGCCATTCTGCGCAACTTTGCGGATGTTGAAGCAATGGGTGCGCGCCCCACGGCGGCCCTACTAGCTATTGCAGCGCCTGCGGATACTCCAGTTAACTTCGTGCGAGGGATAGCCGAGGGAATCGGTCTGCGCTGTGCTTTTTATAACGCTGAGCTGGTGGGCGGCGACCTTACGCGCTCCAAGGAACTGGTCATTACGGTAACTGCAATCGGTTCCTTGGGTGGCAGCCAAGAGCCCTTGGTCTTGTCAGGAGCGCGGCCGGGGCAAAAGGTGGTCAGCCACGGCAAGATTGGCTATTCGGCTGCGGGGCTTGCTTTGCTCCAGGAGTTTGGCAGAGATTTACCACCCGAACACGAGGAGCTGTGGCCGCTTATCGACGCCCACTGCAATCCTTGGCTCAAGCCGGGCCGCGGCGTCATTGCGCGGGCGACTGGTGCAACCGCCATGACCGACAACTCGGATGGCTTGGTGCCCGATATTGGCACGATGGCGAAGCAGTCGAACGTCCACATTGACCTGAACTCCCACGCTATTGCGCCGGACTCTTTGTTGGTGACGGCCGGAGCGGTACTCGGTATAGACCCGTGGGAATGGGTCCTGACCGGTGGGGAAGACCACACTCTTGTGGCCACTACGCAGAAGGATGCTCCTTCGGGTTTCCGCGTTATCGGCACGGTCAACCGCGGTACCGGGCTCACCATCGACGGGAATAAACCTCGTTATGCCTCAGGATGGCAAAGTCTCTAGCACGGTCACGCGTGAAGAGAGGGGATAGGACATGAAAGCATTACACAGTCAGCTCTTCGATACTTCGGTCATCGATGAGTCATGGTTGCCAGTCTTAGAACTTGCGCTTGAGCGCTACCTGCCAGGCATTGAAGAAGCATTGGCTGGCCAGGAGTTCTTGCCTGCGCCTCCTTACGTGTTTGCTGCTTTTAGCCTGCCGCTGCCGCAGGTGAAGGTTCTCATCGTGGGGCAGGACCCTTACCCCACGCCAGGGCATGCGATGGGGAGGGCATTCTCAACGGCTCCCGGTGTTCCCGCGCCTCGTTCGCTGCGTAACATTTTTGCCGAGTTGGAGGCCGATCTGGGCATCGCGCCTAAGGCCGATGGGGACCTGAGCGTGTGGCAGGAGCAAGGGGTTCTGTTGCTCAACCGCGTTCTCACCGTTGCGCCAGGTGATGCTGGTTCGCACCGGAATTTGGGGTGGGAGCACATCACGGAGGCTGCGATTAAAGCCCTGAATAAACAGCCAATCGTGGCGATCTTATGGGGTAAGGATGCCCAGGCGTGCGGCGCATTTTTGCCCGACGTTCCGCGAATCGAGTCGCCGCACCCGTCGCCGCTTTCTGCGCGCCGAGGATTCTTTGGCTCTAGGCCCTTTTCCCGCACCAATGCGTATTTAAGTGACCAAGGCGCGCAGAGTGTCGACTGGCACTTGTAAACTAATCGGCATGTCTTTCCCGAGTTCGTTAGATGCCCGCGGTCTCCACAATTGGGCGATCCGCACCGTCGGCGAGCTTTCCCATCGAAGAGCTGAGATCAATGCGCTCAACGTGTTTCCGGTCCCGGACTCCGATACCGGCTCAAACATGGCGCACACCATGGAGGCCGCCCTCGCAGAGGTGGAAAAGGGCGGCGACGTAGCCGAGGCATTGGCTATCGGCTCGGTGCGTGGTGCACGCGGCAACTCCGGCATGGTGCTCTCGCAGGTGCTCCGTGGCGTTGCCGACTCAACCGTGGACTCCCGGGTGGATGGCCAAACACTGGCAGAGGCGTTGAGCCTGGCAGTTCGACTCGTTGAGAGAGCAATTGCGCGCCCAGTCGAAGGAACGGTCATCTCGGTGCTTCGTGCAGCAGCAGCTGCAGCGGAGGAATCCGCCCAGCGCCCTGGTGCTCAGCTCCATGAAATCTTGGTTGATACCATCACCGCTGCGCGCGAAGCGCTAGAGAAAACGCCCACCCAGCTGGCGGTCCTCCGCGAGGCTGGAGTGGTCGATGCAGGAGGAACTGGATTCGTCATCCTGCTCGAGACACTCTTGGCCGAGATCGAGGGCGGTACCGTTCGCGATGCTGAGGCTATTGAAGAGGTAGAGGCTGAGCTCGAGGTGGTCTTCTTCTTCGAAGGTGATTTGGTTGCGCTCGAGCAGATCTTGGCGCCGCACGGCAACAGCTTGGTCGTAGCGCGCGCAACCGAAGACGCTGGCACCGTTCACATTCACACCCGCGAGGCGGGCCCTGTCATCGAGATGGCTTTCGCAGCTGGAGCAGTAAGCAGCCTGCGCCTTGAGGTTCTTCCTGAAGCACAAGCACAAGCGGAAGCTGAAGCGGAAACGCGCACCATCTTCGCCGTTGCACCAGCTGGTCCTGTAGCCGCGCTATTCGAGACCGTTGGTGCCCGGATCGTGCGCCCTGATGAGGTCGTGGAGACCTCGGCGGCGCAGGACATCTATCTGCCCAACGGCTACGGTGGTGACGCCGGCGATGCCCGCGTTGTGCCCACCGCCTCCCTGGTGGCCGGACTCGCTGCGATTTCGGTCTACGAGCCAGATAACCCGGATACCGACTCCATGGTGTCAGTCATGCGCGACGCCGCGCGTTCCATGCGGGTAGATAGCCCAGATGAAGAGTCAGTGGAGGCAATCATCGCCAAGAGCCGGGAGATGCTCGCCGGGGGCGGGGAACAAGTGACTATCCTGTCTGGTGTTGAGCTCAGCGACGCTGAGTTGAGCGATGAGCTCGACGTAGAAGTCGTTGCGATTCACGTAGGCGGAATCACTACTGAAATTGGGGTGGAGTAGGCATGTTGGGCTGGCAAGATGATCGGCTATTAAAGGACGTCTTGCCTGCGAAGGATGCCGCCAAAATCAAAAAGGCCTTTGGCTACACCACCTGCGGGCAGCTGCTTAGCCACTATCCGCGCGACTACATCCGCCACAACAAGGAAGTAGGCCTAGGTGGCGCCAATGAGGGCGACTACGTCACCGTCACCGGCCAAGTATTGCGCCTCCAGCAGCGCAACACGGGCAAGGCTTTCCTGCTGACCTTGTCGATGGATAACGGCATCACCGCCACCTTTTTCAACGCCCATTACCTGACGCGAGTTTTGCGCCAGGGCATGCGCTTGATGCTCAGCGGCAAGCTCAAGTTCTTCCGCGGTCAGCCACAGCTTCAGCACCCTGACTTTGTCATCATCGATGCCGGTGGGCAGGGCGATGCGCTTTACGACGTTGACGATTCAGCAACTGGACCCAAGCTCAAGGCCACGGGCTCGCTGCGCAACCTCTCGCAGTTTGGCCAACTCGAGCAGCTGCTCGAGCAGGAGTGGATTCCTGTGTATCCGGCCAGCGGTAAGGTCACCTCGTGGTACATCATGGGCGCCATTCACATGGTCTTGGCAAATACGCCGCCGATTCCTGAACCATTGGACTATCGCATGATGGTGAGCCTGGATCAGGCTGTGCGCGAGATTCATCAGCCCACGGCCGCTGGCCCTGAACGCGCTATCCAGCGGCTGAAGTACAACGAGGCGCTGTCCATCGGTATTGTTATGGCACTGCGGCAGCGCGATAGCCAGGCGCGCACTGCGGTGGCCATGCCCGCCATTCTTGAGGGATATCGTGACGAGTTGCTGGCTAACCTGCCTTTCGAGCTCACGGCAGGCCAACGTCAGGTCATCGGCGAGATCGACGCGGATCTCTCCGGCACGCTGCCAATGATGCGCCTGCTGCAAGGCGAGGTCGGCTCGGGCAAGACCATGGTTGCAACCTGCGCGATGCTCCAAGCCGTCGATGCCGGCAAACAGGCAGCACTTCTTGCCCCGACGGAGGTCCTCGCGGCGCAGCACGCGGCGTCGATTAGCGCCAGCGTCCCTACTGGAGTAACCGTTACCTTGTTGACCGGTTCTATGCGTACAGCGCAAAAGCGCCAAGCGTTATTGGACATTGTCTCGGGTGAGGCCGACATCGTTATCGGTACACACGCGATAATCCAGGACACCGTCGAGTTCTTTGACTTAGGCCTTGTGGTGGTCGACGAGCAACACCGCTTCGGAGTCGAGCAGCGCGACAGCCTGCGCAATAAAACCAGGGAGGGAATTAGCCCACACCTATTGGTGATGACGGCGACGCCGATTCCGCGCACGATTGCCATGACCGTGTTCGGCGATCTTGCGGTCTCTACTCTCAAGGAGCTGCCGGGTGGGCGCAAACCTATTCAATCGAATGTGGTTCCCGAATGGGCCCCCGCCTGGGTGCAGCGCGCCTTGGCTCGCATCCGCGAGGAGGTTGTTGCCGGCCATCAGGCCTATATCGTGTGCCCCCGTATCGAAGGCGAGGGTGGGGTACTTGAGGTAGCAGAACAGCTGGAAAGTGGCCCGCTGCAGGGGCTCAACGTGGACATACTGCACGGCAGGATGGCCGACAAGGAAGAAGTTATGAGTCGCTTCAGCCGAGGCGAGACTGATGTGCTGGTCTCCACGACTGTGATTGAGGTGGGCGTGGACGTACCCAATGCCACGGTGATGCTCATCCGCGAGTCAGAGCACTTTGGAGTATCCCAGCTCCACCAGCTGCGCGGACGTGTGGGTCGTGGAGGCAACGCTTCCATTTGTTTGTTTCACACCACGGCTGCGGAAAACACTCCGACCTTTAAACGCATCATGCAGATCGCGGACACCACCTCCGGCTTCGAGCTCGCTGAGTTGGACTTAAGGCAACGACACGAGGGTGACATCTTGGGCACAGTACAGTCGGGCACGCAACGTTCCCTTAAGCTATTGGACTTGGCTCAGGATCGGGACATCGTCGAGCGCACACATGACGATGCTTTCGCTTTAGTGCAGCGCAATCCGCAACTGGCGCATGAGCTCACTAAAAATCTGAGCCAAAGTGAGCAGGAATATTTGGAGAAGAATTAGTTTTCCCGGTGGATAGTGCAGCCGGTTGAATGATGCCCCGCTTTAGGCGCTAACCTAGAAGCCATGATTATTTGCGCCCCCTTCGCCGGCACCGTGCGCTATCACGTACGCGTGGGCGAGCACGTCGCGGCAGGACAAGTGATAGCGACGGTGGAGGCGACCAAGCTCGAAGCGCCTGTTGTGGTGCCGGGGTCAGGTATCGTCGCCGAATTGTCCCAGGAAGACTATGCCAGTGTTTATGGCGGGGATGTGCTCGCAAATATTGGGGAGGAACGATGACCAGAATCATTGCAGGCGAGGCGCGTGGGCGCAGCATAAAGGTGCCCGAGTCCGGTACTCGACCGACCTCCGACCGTGCACGCGAAGGACTGTTTTCTTCGCTCAACGTGCGGTGGGGTTTTGCCGATAGTCGCGTTCTGGATTTGTTTGCAGGCTCGGGTGCCCTGGGTTTGGAAGCCGCGAGCCGTGGGGCAGAGGAGGTCGTGCTCGTTGAATCGAGTCCGGCGGCCGTAAAGGTCATCCAGCACAACATGGGCGTCGTCAAGCACCCGCGGGTGAGTGTCCGCGAGATGAAAGCCTCGACGTACCTGGCATCCGCTCCGCGCAAATACTTTGACATGGTGCTCGCGGATCCTCCGTACGCTTTTGACGACGTCGATGGCTTGCTTGCGGCGATTGAGCCAGTGCTTGACGACGCCGCGATAGTGGTCATCGAGCGTCACGTTGATAGCCCCGAAACCGTCTGGCCGAAGGGCTTCGAGCCGACCGGACAGAAACTGAAAAAGCGTACGTTTGGCATCGCCCGCTTTGACATGGCTATTTACCATCGAGCACTAGAGACGGAGCCGAACGGCCATGCCTCCGAGGAAGAGGAATAGAAGTTGACCACTAAAGCGGTATGCCCGGGTTCATTTGACCCGATCACCTTGGGCCACGTAGACATCATCAACCGTGCGGCTGCGATGTTCGATGAGGTGACGGTTCTGGTGACCGCCAACCCGGACAAGCCTTCAGGCCTGTTTAGCGTTGAGGAACGCGTGGATTTTATCCGCAAGACCTTCGATTCCCACATCAAGGTCGACTGGTGGTCAGGGCTGCTGGTGGACTACACCACTGAGCATGGTATCGACACCCTGGTTAAGGGCCTGCGTTCCTCGCTCGACTACGAGTACGAGCTGCCGATGGCGCAGATGAACCGCCGGCTTTCAGGAATCGATACGATTTTTCTGCTAACCGACGAGAAGTACGGTTACATCAGCTCCTCGTTGTGCAAACAGGTGGCGAAGTTTGGCGGTGACGTGACGGGTATGTTCCCTGAACACGTAGGACGAGCCGTGGTCGAGAAGTACGCACAATGATGTGGATTCCATTAGCGATCCTGGCGACGGTAGCGCTTGGGTCGTGCCTCCAGCGCGTCTCAGGCATGGGTCTGGGTCTTATTGGTGGCCCGATCCTAACCCTGCTGTTGGGACCAGTCCAAGGCATCATGGTGATCAACGTTTTGGCGGTGGTCAATGCGCTGCTCACCACGTATTCGATGCGCGCGAACGTAGACTGGAAGAAGTTCCTGAGTATCGCACCGGTAATGGTTCTGGGCGCAATACCAGCGGCATTGTTGGTCGCAAACATTGACTCGGCGGTGCTGCTCGTCTTGGTCGGAACGGCTTTGCTCGTGGCACTGGGCGTAGTGACTTTTGGTAAGAAATTCGTGCCGGAGATGAACGGAATTGGCCCGGCCCTGTCTGCCGGCGTTATCGGTGGCTTTACCAACACACTAGCGGGCGTGGCTGGTCCAGTGATCACGGTTTATGCGCAGGCTGCTCGCTGGCCGCAAGCCGTCTACGCCGCGACGTTGCAGCCGTGCTTCTTCGTCGGCGGGCTATTCTCCGTGACGACGAAGTTGCTTGTTGGTGCCGGGGGATTCTCCGATGTCACGTGGCTCATTTGGCCAGCTGGCGTGCTGGGCATGTTCATCGGTATTACGGTGGGCAAGCGCATCGCTCGCCACGTCCCGCGCGAAAAGGCGCGCATGCTGTCTTTGAGCGTGGCGTCATTGGGCGCGTTCAGTGCGTTGGTGCGCGGCTTGCTGAGTCTTTGAAATCGACTCCGTGGCCCCTTCGGCCACGGCTTCGACCCAGAGGCCGAAAGGCCGCGCATTCGCGACGCCGAATAGGCGACAGAGCCAGTGGGCTAGTTGCCCTCTTGCTCATCGGCCTCTTTGACGGCCAGCGCGAAGGCGTTGAAGCGGTCCAGGGAACTAAAGAGGGCATCCTGAGCTGCGATGATGGCGAGATTCAGCGCGTGAAAGAGCTGGTCATCATTCATGCCGGCGGTGGTGACAAAGCTGGCGTCGCCACGCAGCTCAATCATGCCTTCTTCGGTTTGACCGAGCAGCGCGCGGCCATCAAAAGCTGATGCGTTGTGTTCGTTCGTGATCACTTGCAGGACTTGGGCGACATCCTCGTAGGACAGCGTGGTGGGCAAGATGCACTCCAGCTTGACCAGATCCTCCGCAACCGAAATCACCCAGTCAAGATTGTTGAGCTTGCCGCTAAGTGAATCCGGAAAATCAGGATTCTCAACCGGGTCCATGTTGAGTTCAGGGGTGCCCAATTGCTTGGCGGTGCGCTGAACGGTCACAGCGGGAAACGACAGCTCACCGAAGAGTTGAAATGGGTCAACGTTATTGTTCGACATTAGCGGCCTTGACCTTTCTTGCGCGCAGCAGGGGACTGGTGCACATTTTCTTTCTCCTGCCACTTCACAGACTGTGGAAACTCCTGAGCCACAGTTTCGAACGCGGAGCCGAAGCTATCCAAGGCGCTCAGCACGAAGCTGCCGAGCTGGTTGCGGGTGAGACCTTCGCCGACGCCCATGGCGCGGTTGGCGCAGATGGCAATCTCTTCCGTGGGTTCCTTATCTGTGGGGGAGCCATTGCCTTTGACCCGGAAGTCATAGCTTAGCGTCGGGGCGGCCATGTTCCAGTTGAAGTGGGAGACGAATGCTCCTACTTTCGCCTCAGCGCGGGCTGGAATTCTGCCTTCCCACACCGCAAAGGCACTAAGCACATCGTCCTCTAGATCAAAATGGATCGTGATGTGGGGAAGACCGGTTTGCAGTACAAGGGCGTCGCCAAGCGAGGGGCCTGTGCTGCTCTCAGTGTTCTTTTCAGTGTTCTTTTGAGTGTTCTTTTCAGCGTGCTTCTCGGCGGTGTCATCAAGGTCGCCGTCGCTGCCGGACTCGCTGACCTTGTTTACCAAGACATAGTCTGCTTCAAGCAATTCAAAAAGCTCTGCGAGACGGTGGATATTGACCGGCTTAATTTGATGCAGGTCTGGGGATGCGGGAGATTGGTTGGAAGTGGACTTGATAGCCACGAAAGATGCCTTCTTTATCAATGGAGGATAAAAGGAGGGAGGCGCATTGGCCTCCCTCGGTAAACGGTGAGAGCTTAGGCTTGGGGCGCTTAAGCCGCGTTGCAGAGGCTAAGAATCCTCGCCGGCCTTCGCCGCTGTCTCGGACCCCAACTTCGCCATCTCTTCTGCGGAAGCCACCATGGCGTCCTGGGCGCCAATAACGCCGTCAACAGCTACTTTCAAAGAAGCAGCGAGTTGCTCATCGGACATTCCAGCGGCGCAAGCAATATCCCGCTCGGTCCGGACCACGAGGAGTCCTTCGTGCTCGGTGATGACTGCGCGTGCGCCCAGCGCGACGGAGTTGATTTGATTAGCAGCCAAGAAAAGACCGGCGTCGGCCTTTGCATAAGAAGCATCGGTAGGAACATCGCAGCGGACGATGGCCACTGAGTCAAGGACAGCAAAAAGGCATGGTAGGCCGTTTAGGTTAGCGGTAGCCGCGTCATCGCGGCCTTCGACTGCAGTCAGTTCAATGTCGAAGGTCTTCATGGCTTCAATAACGCGGTCTAGATCGACCTGCGGCTGAGCGGCGGCTTGATTAGTCATTCTGGTGCTCCTCCCAGGTTACGAGCTGCGGGTACTGTTCTTCCATCCACGCGAAGGACTGCAAGATGGCGTCCAAAGTGGACATCACGAAGGCACCAAGCTGGTTACGCGACGCGCCGTGCGTGATGTCGAGTTCTCGAACGCCGGAAACAGCCAGGGTGTTTTCCGGGCCTTCGAAGAAACGGAAAGTGGGTGCAAAGTGAGTCTGATTCCACTGGTTGATCAGCATCAAGAGGTTTGGGCCCTCAGAAGCAGGAACAGTACCGCGCCACACAGAATCAGCGGTGAGCGTATTTCCGCGCAGTTGCAATGCGATGGCGGTATTCGAGAAACCAGTACGCAGCAGCTGGACCGTCTGGTCCTCAGATACTGGTTGCTCTTCGATGCGGTACTCCAGATTCTCTGAATCGAAGATTTCAGCCACCCGCTCAAGAGTCACTGCCTCAATTGGGGTGTCTGGCACGATGGTGGGTTGACCGTTGGGCTGATCAGTCACTGATTACAATCCTCACGTTGGTACTTAGTGAACAAATTGGACGACTCACCCAAGGGTACCGGAGTGATAGGTGATGTGTTTACTCACCCGCGCTGCGACTGAGACCCCCACAGCTCTTCGCCGCCCAGCTCGTGTGCAAGGGCCGCATCGACACTTTCATAGCGGAAGGAATGACGCACCTGCTGAAGCTTTGTGGGAAGTACCCTTTGGTTGGCCAAGGCCAACTCACGCGCGCCTTCTTTGCCCAAAAGCAGTGCCGGCCCGATCGTGGGGATCGGCACTACAGCAGGCCGTTTGAGTTCCTCGCCCAATGCGCTCACAAACTCCTTGTTAAGGATTGGGGTGGGGGAGACTGCGTTGATAGCGCCGCTAAGTTGGGGATCTACCGCGGCGCGGAAATAGATGTCGGTGAGATCATCGAGTGCAATCCAGCTATACCAAAATTCGCCTTTTCCGAAAGAGCCACCGAGTCCTGTGGAGAAAAGGGCGCGCAGAATTGGGAGCAGGCCGGTGTTGCCAGAGAGAGCGATGCCGGTGCGCACATTTACTACCCGCTTTCCCGCGTTCCGGGCAGGAGCACAAGCATCTTCCCAGGCTTCTACGACATCGGCGAGGAATCCCTCGCCGCGCGGTGCGGCTTCGGTCAGCTCTTCATCGCCACGGTCAGATCCATAAAAACCAATAGCAGACGCGCACACCATGGTGCTCAATCCTGGGGTATGAGCTGCAACCTGCGCCAGGAGGCGCGTCGGTCCCACGCGGGAGTCCCGAATCTCTGCCTTGTGGGCGCTGTTGAATCGCCCAAAGATCGGCTCGCCAGCGAGATGAATGAGTACATCTACGCCTTCTAAGAGCTCAGGTGAAGGCAGGTGTGGCCGCCACACACGCTGGCCCGGCTTCGGGTTGGCGCGTACAAGTTGGATGACCTGGTGCCCAGCGGTGGTGAGCTGGGCAGTCAACGCACGGCCCACCCCACCACGGGAACCGGTAATAGCGAAGACGAGCGGACGGACGGCTTTTTGCTCAGCGACTGCAGGGGGTAGCGCATGCGGTCCCAGCCCCTTGAGCTGCGTAAGGAATTCAAAATCCTTGATGAGCTGCTGCTGGCGGTAAGCGAACAGGGAGTTCATCGCGTGGGCTGGAATGCGGGTATCGACGTTATCCGTGATCCGCGTGTACGGGACCTCGGCGCCTGCCTGGTTTTCGTCTTTGAAAAGGTGATCATGGCGCCATGTAGCCAGGGAGCGCATTGGCGCGGTCAGGCAGACGTCGGTGAAACTTACTCCGGTTTGGAAGCGCGAAAGGTCATGCCGCGCGATCCATTTAAGTCCGCCTGGCAGGCCGAGAATCGATGTACCGTCTGCCAAGGACTCGGCTTGTTGGAGCGGCGTCATGAAAACGAATGGAGGAGTAAGACGCGCTAGGGCTCCTCGGCGGGCGTGCCATTGCCATACTTGCTCACGTGGGGCAGGTACCACGTGCTGTGCCGAAAAACTCACTAGGCCTGTGCCTTCCTTCTCACCCGTTTGGTTACCTCATTGACGCTTTCACAGCACCAAACGAACTAATTCTTGATAGCTATGCACGACGCTAGCAGCGCGGAGTGCTGCTGTGTGGTTTCACCGTGCGCAAGTGCACACAAGTTAGGCACCGAAGTGCTAAAGTAATTGCTGTCTTTTAAGCATAGACATCTAAAACCATTCGAGGTGGAGTTTGTTGCGCAATCCCGCGGCAGATTTCCCTCGATTACATCTACCGGCATCCTTTAAAGACCGCACCGTGAGGCGGGGAAGGAGGTCACGATGAGTGGAACTGGCACCAACGCGGAGTCAAATGAGCTGTTGAGCTCTGATGACGTCGCGCGAACTGTCGCACGCATCGCGCACCAGATCATTGAAAAGACGGCGCTCGACTCTGAGGACGCACCTCGGGTCGTACTCCTTGGCATTCCCTCTGGTGGCGTGCCATTGGCTATGCGCCTAGCAACCAAAATTGAGGAATTTTCAGGGGTGGAAGTTCCATGGGGCTCGTTGGACATCACGCTCTACCGCGATGATCTCAACAGCAAACCGCACCGTGCCCTGCAGCCAACCAAGATCCCTAACGGAGGAATTAACGGCGCAACCGTTATTTTGGTTGATGACGTTTTGTTCTCCGGTCGTACGATTCGAGCGGCGCTTGATGCTCTCTCGGACGTGGGACGCCCCGACATCATCCAGCTCGCTGTCCTCGTTGATCGCGGTCACCGCCAGGTTCCGATCCGCGCTGATTACGTGGGCAAGAACATCCCTACGGCACGCGACGAAGACGTCACCGTCTTCAACGCTGATATTGACGACCGCGACGCCGTCGTCCTGACCCGCACCACCGCGGAGGCTTAAATGAAGCACTTACTGTCCATTTCAGATCTGTCCAAGGACGAGATCGTTGGCCTTCTCGACGAAGCCGACCGGTTCCACGAGGCTCTCGACGGCCGTGAGGTTAAAAAGCTGCCGACGCTGCGCGGCCGTACCGTCTTTACCCTGTTCTATGAAAACTCCACTCGCACCCGTTCCTCGTTTGAGACCGCGGGTAAGTGGATGTCTGCTGATGTCATCAACCTGTCTGCCTCGACGTCGTCAGTGAAGAAGGGCGAGTCCCTCAAGGATACGGGCCTCACTCTTTCCTCCATTGGCGCGGATGCCATCATCATCCGCCACCCATCTTCGGGAGCTGCTCAGCAGCTTTCCGAATGGGTTGCACCAGGTGGCAAAGGCCCGTCCGTTATCAACGCGGGCGATGGCGCGCACCAGCACCCAACGCAGGCGCTTCTCGACGCCTTGACTATGCGTCAGCGTCTTGGTCTAAAGGACGGAAACTTCTCGGGTCTCAAGGTCAAGATCGTTGGTGACTGCCTGCACTCCCGCGTAGTCCGCTCCAATGTTGATTTGCTGACCACGCTTGGCGCGGAGGTCACCCTTGTGGCACCGCCGACCCTCTTGCCTTTCGGAGTAGATACCTGGCCGGTGAACGTCTCCTATGACTTTGACTCTGAGATTGCCGACGCCGACGTTGTGATGATGCTGCGCGTTCAGGCTGAGCGCATGAACGGTGGCTTCTTCCCGTCGCATCGCGAATACGCCAACCTCTACGGGCTGTCCAAGACCCGTGCTGCAGCGATGAAGAAGGACGCCATCGTCATGCACCCAGGTCCTATGCTCCGTGGCATGGAGATCAATTACGCGGTGGCTGAGTATGACCAGACTGTGGTTCTGCAGCAGGTAAACAACGGTGTCCACGTGCGCATGGCAGTGCTGTTCACACTTCTGACTAATGGCGAGAACGCTGGAATCTAAAAGGGGAGAGCAACTTATGACTAACTATCCAGAAACCGGCCGTCTTTCCGCCCCCGCGGAAAAGAGTCTGTTGCTGACCAACGTTCGCCCTTATGGTGAAGGCGAGCCAGTGCAGCTCCTTATTGAGAACGGCGTAATTGCTGCCATCGGAGCAAACTTGGAATCCAATACCTCCTTCGATGAGAGCATCGACGGTCAGGGCAACGTCTTGCTGCCGGGCCTTGTGGACATGCACGTCCACCTGCGCGAGCCTGGCCGTGAGGACACCGAGACCATCGAGACCGGTTCCAAGGCAGCCGCCAAGGGTGGATTCACTGCGGTGTTCACCATGGCTAACACCACTCCGGTTACTGACCAGCCGATCATCGCTGAGTCCGTCTGGGCTAAGTCGCAGGCACTGGGCTTGTGTGACGTTCACCCGGTGGGTTCCATCACCAAGGGCCTCGAGGGCAAGACTCTTACTGAGTTCGGCATGATGGCGCGCTCTGACGCGAAGGTCCGCATGTTCTCCGACGACGGTAAGTGCGTCCAGGATCCGCAGCTGATGCGCCGCGCGCTGGAATACGCCAAGGGTTTGGATGTCTTGTTGGCGCAGCACGCGGAGGATCACCGTATGACCCAGGGTGCTTCGGCGCACGAAGGGGAAACCGCCGCGAAGCTGGGTCTGCGTGGCTGGCCGCGCGTGGCTGAGGAGTCCATCGTGGCCCGCGATGCCCTGCTCGCCCGTGACTACGGCAACCGTATGCACATCTGTCACGCCTCGACCGAAGGCACGGTGGAGCTTTTGAAGTGGGCTAAGAGCCAGGACATTCCGCTGACCGCAGAGGTCACCCCGCACCACCTGCTGCTCACCGACGAGAAGCTCGTGACCTATGACGGTGTGTTCCGAGTGAACCCGCCGCTGCGCGAGGAGCGTGACACCCTTGCTTTGCGCCAAGCCTTGCTCGATGGGCTTATCGACGTCGTTGCAACCGACCATGCGCCGCATGGCTCGGAAGACAAGTGCGTGGAGTTCGAGAACGCGAAGCCTGGCATGTTGGGCCTAGAGTCTTCACTGGCGGTCATTGCGAAAATCTTCGTTGCCACTGGGCTCGCTGATTGGCGTTTCGTCGCCCGCGTGATGTCTGAGCGCCCAGCTGAGATCACCAAGCTACCAGGTCATGGCCGTCCGATTGAGGTTGGCGAGCCTGCGAACCTGACCATCGTTGACCCGGAGCACCCGTGGGTATCTGATTCCACGCAGCTTGCCTCGAAGTCTGAAAACAACCCTTATGAAGGTGAGGAGTTTGGCGCCCGCGTCACCCACACCATTCTGCGCGGCACCGTAACTTATGAACTCGGCGCAGACGAAGCTGAAGGTAAGTAATCTTGCAACCTAGGAAATCTTTTGAGCCAGAGAAAGGCCACATTGTGACTGACAACAAACCGGCAAGGATCCCGGCAATTCTCGTGCTGGCTGACGGTCGTAGCTTCCGTGGATACGGGTTCGGCGCCACCGGCACCACACTCGGCGAGGCAGTGTTTACCACCGCCATGACCGGTTACCAGGAGACCTTGACGGACCCGTCCTACCACCGCCAGATTGTGGTTGCAGCCGCACCACAGATCGGTAACACCGGCTGGAATGACGAGGACAACGAGTCCCACGGCAACAAGATCTGGGTCGCGGGCTTGGTTATCCGCGACCTCGCACAGCGCGTGTCTAACTGGCGTGCCGAGCGCTCACTTTCCGAAGAGATGGAAAACCAGGGTATCATCGGCATCCGCGGCATCGACACCCGCACCCTGGTTCGCCACCTGCGCAACTACGGTTCCATTGCCGCCGGCGTGTTCAGCGGCGAGGCCGCTGAGCGCCCTGTCGAGGAGTTGCTTGCTGAGGTCAAGGGACAGCCGTCGATGGAAGGTCTTGACCTTTCGGCAGAGGTCTCGACAAACGAGCCTTATACCGTTCCGGCAGAGGGGGAGAAGAAGTTCACCGTTGTTGCCTACGATATGGGCGTCAAGACAGCGACTCCGGCCAACTTTGCTAAGCGCGGAATTGAGACCATCGTCGTGCCGGCGAACACCCCTTACGAGGAGATCAAACAGTACAACCCGGACGGGGTCTTCGTTTCCAACGGCCCTGGTGACCCAGCAACCGCTGACAAGATGGTCGTCGTTGTGCGCGATGTTCTGGACGCCCGCGTGCCTTTCTTCGGAATCTGCTTCGGTAACCAGATTCTGGGTCGTGCCCTGGGCCTAGACACCTTCAAGATGAAGTTCGGCCACCGTGGCATCAACGTTCCGGTCCGGAATCACCTGACCGGCAAGATTGATATCACCTCTCAGAACCACGGCTTTGCTATCGCTAGCCCATCCGGCAAAGAGAATCCGGCTGGCGAGGAATTCGACACCGACTTCGGTCGCGGCATCGTGACCCACACCTGTCTTAACGACAACACCATTGAAGGCGTGGCGCTCAAGGACGGAATGGCTTATTCCGTGCAGTACCACCCTGAGTCGGCAGCTGGCCCTCACGATGCCAACCCGCTGTTCAATCAGTTCATTGAGCTGATGACCGAGCACACCCCGAACAAGTAAGAACCAGGAAGAGGATTAGAAACTTATGCCAAAGCGCAACGATGTAAACCACGTCCTGGTTATCGGCTCCGGCCCGATCGTCATTGGTCAGGCTTGTGAGTTCGACTACTCGGGCACCCAGGCCTGCCGCATCCTGAAAGAAGAAGGACTGCGCGTCACCCTGGTCAACTCCAACCCGGCCACCATCATGACCGACCCGGAATTTGCCGACCACACCTATGTCGAGCCAATCGACCCTGTCTTCATTGAGAAGATCATCGTCAAGGAGCTCGAAGAGGGCCACAAGATTGATGCCGTCCTGGCTACCCTGGGCGGCCAAACCGCGCTGAACGCTGCCGTGCAGCTCGACCGCGCTGGCATTCTTGATAAGTACGGTATCGAGCTCATTGGTGCAGACATTGACGCTATCGAGCGCGGCGAGGACCGTCAGAAGTTCAAGGACATCGTGGCCTCCATCGGTGGCGAGTCTGCGCGCTCCCGCGTGTGCCACAACATGGACGAGGTCCACGAGACCGTTGCAGAGCTTGGCCTGCCGGTAGTCGTGCGTCCTTCCTTCACCATGGGTGGTTTGGGTTCTGGCCTGGCTTATAATCAGGAAGATCTCGACCGCATCGCAGGCGGCGGCCTGGCTGCTTCGCCCGAGGCCAACGTTCTCATTGAGGAATCCATCCTTGGTTGGAAGGAATTTGAGCTCGAGCTGATGCGCGACGGCGACGATAACGTCGTGGTCATCGCTTCTATCGAAAACGTCGATGCATTGGGCGTGCACACTGGTGACTCTGTAACCGTGGCACCAGCCCTGACCCTGACTGACCGCGAGTACCAGAAGATGCGTGACCTCGGCATTTCGATTATTCGCGAGGTCGGCGTTGACACCGGCGGCTGCAACATCCAGTTCGCCGTCAACCCGGTTGATGGCCGCATCATCGTCATCGAGATGAACCCGCGTGTGTCTCGTTCCTCCGCTCTTGCCTCCAAGGCAACGGGCTTCCCCATCGCCAAGTTGGCTGCAAAGTTGGCCATTGGATACACGCTGGATGAGGTTCAGAACGACATCACGGGTGTTACCCCGGCCGCCTTTGAGCCGACCTTGGACTACGTCATCGTCAAGGCTCCTCGCTTTGCTTTCGAGAAGTTCCCAGGTGCAGATGACACCCTGACCACCACCATGAAGTCGGTGGGTGAGGCCATGGGCATCGGCCGCAACTACATCTCTGGTCTGAACAAGGTGATGCGTTCGCTTGAGAGCAAGCCTAACGGGTTCTGGACCAAGCCTGACGAATTCTTTGCAGGCGATCGTGCTCAGGATCTGGACGCAGTCCTCAAGGACCTCGAGCGCCCGACTGAGGGCCGCATGTACGACGTCGAACTAGCTTTACGCTTGGGCGCTACCGTTGAGCAGCTCCACGAGCACTCCAAGATTGACCCATGGTTCCTTGCAGAGCTTAAGGCACTCGTTGATTTCCGCGCAGAACTCGTTAATGCGCCGGTTCTCGATGCTGAGCTTCTGCGTGAGGCAAAGGTCTTCGGGCTTTCCGACGCCCAGATTGCTGCGCTTCGTCCTGAGTTCGCGGGCGAGGATGGCGTTCGTTCCCTGCGTTGGTCTCTGGGCATTCGCCCGGTGTACAAGACCGTCGACACCTGTGCAGGTGAGTTCGAGGCACAGACTCCGTACCACTACAGCTCTTACGAGCTCGACCCAGACGCTGAGTCCGAGGTCCGGCTGGCGCCGGACGACAGCAAAGGAAAAGTCATCATCCTGGGCTCCGGCCCGAACCGAATTGGCCAGGGCATCGAATTTGACTACTCCTGTGTTCACGCAGCGCTCGAGCTGTCCGCACAGGGCTACGAGACCGTCATGGTTAACTGCAACCCTGAGACCGTGTCCACGGACTACGACACTGCTGACCGCCTTTACTTTGAACCGTTAACCTTCGAAGACGTGATGGAGGTATTCCATGCGGAATCCGAGTCCGGTCCGGTAGCTGGCGTCATTGTCCAGCTTGGTGGACAAACTCCACTGGGCCTTGCTGAGCGCCTGACTCAGGCCGGTGTTCCAGTCGTTGGTACTTCCGCATCGGCAATCGACCTGGCCGAGGACCGCGGCGAGTTCGGCAAGGTACTTGCCGAAGCAAAGCTGCCAGCACCAGACTTTGGTACCGCCACCTCCTTCGAGGAGGCACGTTCTGTTGCCCTCAGCATTGGATACCCTGTCTTGGTCCGTCCGTCCTATGTCTTGGGCGGCCGCGGTATGGAGATCGTGTACGACGAGACCTCCTTGCGCGATTACATTGAGCGCGCCACCGAAATCACCTCCGACCACCCAGTGTTGGTTGACCGCTTCTTGGATAATGCAATCGAAATTGACGTCGATGCGCTCTGCGACGGCGAGGATGTCTACCTGGGCGGCGTTATGGAGCACATCGAGGAAGCCGGTATTCACTCCGGTGACTCCTCCTGCGCACTGCCTCCTATGACCCTGGGCCCTGAGGACATTGAAAAGGTCCGTCAGTCCACCCGCGCCCTTGCACACGGCATCGGCGTGAAGGGCTTGATGAACGTTCAGTACGCACTGAAGGATGACATTCTCTACGTCATCGAGGCTAACCCGCGCGCATCGCGTACCGTGCCTTTCGTTTCTAAGGCAACAGGCGTCCCGCTAGCTAAGGCTGCCGCACGTGTGATGTTGGGCGATTCTATCGCCAGCCTGCAGGCTGAGGGAATGATTCCAACTGACTACGATGGTGGCTCGCTGCCAATTGAGCACCCGATCGCCGTAAAGGAAGCTGTTCTGCCGTTCAACCGCTTCCGCCGCGAAGACGGTAAGTTGCTCGACACTCTGCTTTCGCCGGAGATGAAGTCCACCGGTGAGGTTATGGGCCTTGCCAGCAACTTCGGTGCTGCTTATGCCAAGGGTGAGATGGCAGCCTTCGGCCCGCTGCCAACCGAGGGCAACGTGTTTGTTTCCGTGGCTAACCGCGACAAGCGCACCCTCATCTTCCCGATCCAGCGTCTGGCCTACATGGGATACAACATCATCGCTACCTCGGGAACTGCGCAGATGCTGCGCCGCAACGGCATTGACTGTGAAGTAGCAGTCAAGGTATCCGAGGCTGCAGAGGGCCAGGAATCCATCGTGGACCAAATCCTTGGTGGCAAGATTGACCTCATCCTCAATACCCCAGCTGGTTCTGGTACCGCACGCCACGATGGCTACGACATCCGCGCGGCTGCGGTATCTGTAGGCGTGCCGCTTATCACCACTGTGCAGGGCGTAACCGCAGCGGTCCAGGGTATCGAGGCGCTTCGTGTTGGTGACCTCGAGGTCCGTGCACTCCAGGAGCTCGAGCATGGTCCAACCAAGTAAGACCTTTGGTGAGCGGCTGGTCGCTGCAGGGGTTGCGCGCGGACGTCTATGCGTAGGCATTGACCCACACGCGCACCTTCTGCAGGCCTGGGGCCTGAACAACGATGTTGACGGTCTGCGGACGTTTGCTCGCACCTGTGTGGAAGCATTTGCTGACACTGTTGCCGTGGTTAAGCCGCAGGTGGCCTTCTTTGAGCGTTTCGGCTCCGCCGGCTTTGCAGTACTGGAAGAAACACTCCAGGGCCTACGCGAGGCCGGATGTTTCACGCTTGCTGATGCAAAGCGCGGTGATATCGGTTCCACCATGGCTGGCTACGCTGATGCCTGGTTAGGGGAGACCTCACCGTTGCTTTCGGATGCGGTCACGGTATCGCCGTATTTGGGGGTTGGCTCTCTTAAACCAGTCTTCGACTTGGCGGAAGAGACTGGACGCGGTGTGTTCGTTCTCGCTGCGACCTCCAACCCTGAAGCGGTGAGTTCCCAGTCCATCAAGGACGCTGACGGTGTGACAGTGGCACAGGGAGTGGTCAATCAATGTGCTGCGATTAATGCGTCTTACGCGGCAGAAGGCCGTGCTGGCAATGTCGGAGTAGTCGTTGGTGCAACATTAAAGCATCCACCGGTCCTTGACCAGCTTGCGGGTCCAGTTCTGCTTCCTGGCGTTGGAGCACAAGGGGCCACGGCACAGGACGTGAAAGCAATCACCATCGCAGCGCCGGAACTTGGTTTTGCAAATGTCTCCCGCTCTGTTCTTTCGCGCGGTCCGCAGGTGCGTGACCTGCAGGAAGCCGTGAAGGAAGCGCTGGCAGAAACTGCTTTTTAGGGAAGTGGTGTGGCCGATTAACAGCCACGCCATTTACCTGGTAGTTTGTAAAACGCACCGCGATGACGTGCAGGAATTCTATTTAAACTGGACCCAAATAATGTCATCGCGTAAACACCAGTGCTAGGATTGCCAGAAGTCGGTTCGCGCCAAGTGACAAAACCGGGCTCTACTCCAGGGTTGTAGCTCGGAGGTTGTCATGGCATCAAGGGATTCGCTCCCGCTATTGCGGCCGGAATCTGGTAAGACTTACTGGACGTAAATTATCAATCTAAAGAAATCGGAGGAAACCCGTGGCCCTTCCAAAGTTGACTGATGAGCAGCGCAAGGAAGCTCTCGCAAAGGCTGCTGAGGCTCGCAAGGCTCGCGCTGAGCTCAAGGCTGCGCTGAAGCGTGGCGAGACCAACCTGAAGGACGTTCTGGACAAGGCTGAGACCGATGAGATCATCGGCAAGACCAAGGTCTCCGCGCTCCTCGAGGCTCTGCCGAAGGTTGGCAAGGTCAAGGCCAAGGAAATCATGGAAGATCTCGAGATTGCTCAGACCCGTCGTCTGCGCGGCCTCGGTGATCGCCAGCGCCGTGCTCTGCTTGAGCGCTTCGGCTACGGCGAATAAGAGTCGCGATGTCTGACGCAACTACGCGCGGTCGCCTAGTCGTTTTGGCTGGGCCGTCCGCGGTGGGTAAGTCCACTGTAGTTTCGCGCCTGCGCAAAGACGTCGACAAGCTGTACTTCAGCGTCTCAATGACGACGCGTCAACCCCGACCTGGTGAGCAGGACGGGGTTGACTATTTCTTCGTTACTCCTGAAACCTTCCAACAGCGTATCGACGCCGGGGAGATGCTCGAATGGGCGGAAATCCACGGTGGCCTGCAGCGCTCCGGCACTCCTGCCCGTCCAGTACAAGAGGCAATGGCAGCCGGTCGCCCCGTGCTTGTCGAGGTAGATCTGGAAGGGGCTCGCAACGTCAAGGCGGCTTTGCCTGAGGCAAAAACCGTGTTCTTGGCGCCACCATCCTGGGAAGTGCTCGTTGAGCGCTTGACCGGTCGTGGAACGGAGCCACAGGATGTTATCGACCGCAGGCTAGAGACCGCACACGCGGAACTTGCCGCTCAAGACGAGTTCGACCACGTGGTTGTCAATGAAAATCTTGATGACGCCGTGGCAGCAATTAGTGATATCCTGCAAGGATAGAACTAGATTTTGACCATTTCCAAGTGAAGTAAAGGTGCATGTGACTAACGTGACCACCCCTGCTAATACTGAGGCCCAGAAGCCAGAGCCAGTATTCGATCCGCCAACGGGCATTACCGCCCCTCCGATCGATGAGCTCCTCGATAAGGTCTCTTCCAAGTACGCACTGGTGATCTTCGCCGCAAAGCGCGCGCGCCAGATCAACAGCTACTACCAAGAGCAGGATGAGGGCGTCTTCGAGTTTGTTGGACCTCTGGTAACTCCTGAGTCCGGCGAGAAGCCGCTTTCCATCGCTCTTCGTGAGATTGAAGCTGGCCTCCTCGACCACGAGGAAGGCAAGTAAGCTTTCTCCCGTTAAGGCCCCCGCTCGCATCACCCGATGTGGTTGGGGGCCTTCGGCATGTTCAAGTGCGTGGAGTACCGCCCTGTAGACTTGGGCGGGTGACTGACGCAATTGAGAATCTAGCGGCTCCTACTAACAGCCAAGAGCCGGAGAAGCAGCCGCGTAGCATCGTCGTTGGCGTAGCTGGCGGAATCGCTGCCTACAAGGCTTGCCACTTGGTCCGTGACCTTAAAGAGCACGGCGATGAAGTCCGCGTTGTTCCAACGCCCGCTGCGCTAAACTTCGTTGGCGCTGCAACCTTCGAAGCGCTCTCCGGCAATCCCGTCTCAACAACTGTCTTCGATGCCGTCGATGAGGTGCAGCACGTCAATATTGGGCAACATGCTGATGCCGTTGTTATCGCGCCGGCTACTGCAGATGTCATCGCCCGAATCGCTGCAGGCCGCGCAGATGATCTGCTGACAGCAACCGTGCTTGTGGCCACGTGCCCGGTCATCGTAGTACCGGCCATGCACACCGAGATGTGGCTCAATCCGGCCACCGTTGAAAACGTTGCTACGCTGCGTCGCCGTGGTATCACAGTCATGGAGCCTGCCCATGGGCGGCTTACTGGTAAGGATTCTGGCCCCGGCCGTCTACCTGAGCCTGCGCAGATCGCGGAGCTCGTGCGCACTGAGCTAAATGGCTACCGTATCCCGCATGATTGGACAGGCAAGAAGGTAGTTATCTCCGCGGGAGGCACCCAGGAGAACCTAGACCCAGTGCGCTACCTCGGCAACCGCTCTTCTGGGCGCCAGGGTTTCGCGTTAGCCGAGATTGCAGCGCAGCGCGGGGCAGAGGTATTCATTGTGGCTGGAAATACCGCTGAGCTTCCAGTGCCATCCGGAGCCAAGATCCGAAACGTGGTCTCTACCGCAGACCTAGAGGCCGCAATGGCTGAGGAATCGAAGGACGCCGACGTCATCATCATGGCCGCAGCCGTCGCTGACTACCGGCCTGCGCTTGTCGCCGAGTCAAAGATGAAAAAGGGCACGGATGACGACGCCCTCTCCTCACTCCAGCTCGTGGAAAACCCCGATGTCCTCAAGGGGCTGGTGGCCCAGCGCGCAGCAGGAGAGCTCAAAGGAGGCGTCGTCATCGTCGGCTTTGCAGCCGAGACCGGCGATTCCACCCATACCGCTTTGGAGTTCGCCCAAGCGAAGTTTGAACGCAAGGGCTGCGATGTACTCATGGCTAACGAAGTGGGCGAGGGCAAGGTCTTCGGCCAGACCACCAGCGAAGGGTGGATTCTACGCCGCGATAGCGAGCCGCGAGTCGTTGCCCATGGCTCAAAGCAAGTGGTCGCAGCGCAGATCCTGGATGCTGTGAATCAAATCCTCAGCTAGTAGACCGGCCTAATTGCATTAATAGACCGCTTGGTCTATGCTGGCTAGTTGTTAAAGCTTGGGGCCAGAACCATGCAATGAACGCTAAATAAGCACTTCTTTCTGCACTAAGGAATATTTGTGACTGTTAACCATGCAGCGGCTACCCGTTTGTTCACCAGTGAGTCTGTGACTGAGGGACACCCGGATAAAATTTGCGACGCAATCTCCGACACCATCCTCGACGCGCTGCTCGAGAAGGACCCGCATGCTCGCGTCGCCGTCGAGACCCTAGTCACCACCGGCCAGGTCCACGTAGTAGGTGAGGTCCGCACCACCGGCTATGTCGAGATCCCGCAATTGGTGCGCAAGACTCTCACGGACATCGGCTTTACCTCTTCTGACGTCGGATTCGACGGACACACCTGTGGCGTAAACGTCGCCATTGGCGAGCAGTCCCAGGAAATCGGTGCCGGCGTCGACACCTCTACCGAGGCCCGCGATCGCGGTGACGACTTTGATGAGGAGAATGACTCCGCAGGCGCCGGCGACCAAGGCCTGATGTTCGGCTACGCCACCAACGAGACCGCCGAGTTCATGCCGCTGCCTATCGCTCTGGCGCACCGCCTTTCCCGCCGCCTCAGCGAGGTGCGCAAGGAGAAGATCGTTGATCACCTCCGCCCAGACGGCAAGACCCAGGTGACTTTCGCCTATGACGACAACAACGTTCCTTCGCACTTAGACACCATCGTCATTTCCACCCAGCACGACCAAGACGTGACCCAGAAGTGGCTTGAGGAACAGCTGCGCAAGCACGTCGTCGAATGGGGCATCCAGGATGCTGGCTTGGAAAAGTACTACGGCGAAGACACCACCTTGCTCGTTAACCCTTCCGGCTCCTTTATCCTCGGCGGCCCAATGGGCGATGCGGGTCTTACCGGCCGCAAGATCATCGTTGACACCTATGGAGGCATGGCCCGCCACGGTGGCGGTGCCTTCTCTGGCAAGGATCCGAGTAAGGTTGACCGTTCCGGAGCTTACGCAATGCGTTGGGTGGCTAAGAATATCGTCGCCGCAGGACTCGCCGATCGGGCCGAGGTTCAAGTGGCCTACGCCATCGGCCGTGCGAAGCCGGTGGGCCTGTACGTCGAGACGTTCGGCACCGCACATGAGGGGCTCAGCGACGCCGCTATTCAAGCGGCAGTCAACGAAGTCTTCGACCTTCGCCCGGCGGCCATCATCCGTGATCTCGATCTGTTGCGTCCTATCTACCGGCAGACTGCGGCCTATGGTCACTTCGGTCGTACCGACGTTGACCTGCCATGGGAGTCGACCTCCCGTGCCGCCGCACTGCGAAAGGCAGCTGGCCTGTAGAATCTGAGCCTATGCCGAAGAGAACACCCGCCGCCCACAAACCGGTCGCGCGGGTGTTGCCTCTTTTAGGGGTTGCTCACTTAGATCGCGGGTTCGACTATCGCGTGGACGAGGAACAATCGGAGGCCGCACAGCCTGGGGTTCGCGTACGTATCCGCTTCAATGGGCGGCTTAGCGACGCCATCGTTCTTGAGCGCCGCAACGACTCGGAGTTCGCGGGCGAGCTGCGCTATCTCGACCGTTTGATCTCACCCTTTGCAGTCTATCCAGCGCAGCTCTCACAACTCGTCGAATCGCTTGCCGCCCGGTACGGGGCAGTTCGCTCCGACATCATTCGTTCCGCGATCCCTCCGCGTCATGCCAAGGCGGAAGAATCAGACTTGTCGACGCCGTGGGAGGAGCTGGGAGACGCCAGCGAACCCGATCTGTCCAGCTGGTCCTCGTATCAGTTCGGCGAGTCTTTCGTGGATACAGTGTTAGGCGGCGGCATTGCGCGCGCTGCCTGGCAGGTAGCACCTGGCGATGACTGGGCAGCAGCGCTGGCTGCTTTGGCTGCAAAGATTGCGGTAGACGGAGGTGGCGCGCTCATCGTGGTGCCGGATCAACACGACGTCGACAAGCTCGAGCGTGCGCTGCGCGAGATAGTCGCGGCTAAACAGGTAACCGTGCTCGGCAACGCCACTGGCCCGCAGGCTAGGTACCGGCGCTATCTTTCAGCCTTGGTAGGCCAGGCACGCATCGTCATCGGCACGCGGTCTGCGGCTTTTGCTCCGGTGGCGAATCTGCGCCTTGCCGTCATCGTGGACGATGGTGACGACAATCTCGTGGATAATCTCAAGCCCTACGTACATGCGCGCGAGGTGCTCACCACGCGCTCTGCGTTAGAGGGATGCAGCCTTATTTTGGCCGGGCACTCGCGCACCGCGGAGACGCAGCTACTGGTGGAGTCGGGGTGGGCGCACGACCTAGTGCCGAGTGAGTCGACGCTTTCGGCGCGGCGTCCTGCGATCACGCCGGTTGGAGCCTTCGGATTCCAGGTGGCGCGTGACCTGCAGGGCGGAACGACGTCGCTAAGCGGTCCTGCATACCAAGCCGCGCGTCGTGCCCTCGACCGCGGCGAACCAGTTCTCGTGCAGGTCCCGCGCAAGGGCTACGCGCCCATCCTGGCATGCGGGAATTGCCGCGCCCCGGCAAGGTGCCGCCATTGCAACGGTCCGCTTGGCCTGCCGGGTGATTCGCACGGTGGGCATGAGGGCCAAGCATCCCTGCCAACCTGTACGTGGTGCGGGCGCATCGACTCCAAGTTCCGGTGCACAGAATGCGGCTCGCCGCGCCTGCGCGCCATCGTATTGGGCTCGGAGCGTACAGCGGAAGAGCTGGGTCGCGCCTTTCCGAGCACGCGGATTGTCATGTCTGGCGGTAACAAGGTCATCGATGAAGTGCCAGGGGAGCCGGCACTTGTCATTGCGACTCCCGGTGCGGAACCCCATGTTGCGAACGGCGGTCATTATGGCGCGGCGCTGCTGCTAGAAGCTGCCACGCTGCTCAATCGTCAGGATCTGCGCGCAACCGAAGAGGCCCTGGCCAAGTGGGCTGCGGCAGCGACCTTGGTGAGCCCGCACTCCAAAGGCGGGGAAGTGATTATCGCTGCGGATGAGGCGTTAGCAGTTGTCCAATATTTAGTGAATTGGGACATGGTGGCAGCAGCGCGCGCTGAGCTGGCGGGGCGTCGGGAAGTGCGCTTCCCACCGGCCGTGCATATGGCAGCCGTGGATGGAGCGGATGCCGCACTGGATCACTTTCTTTCGATTGCAGAGCTGCCTGAGCATGCTGAGATCCTGGGCCCGGTCCCGCTTCCGCCCGGAGTCACCCTGCCCGGTGAGTATGACGAACAGCGCTTTGGGCCGCCACAAAGGGCACTCATCCGCACCCCGTTGGGACCGCGCTCACAACTGGGCACGGCGCTGCGCAACGCCAACGCTGCGCGCAGCGCCCGTAAGGACGAGCTGCCACTGCGCATTCAGGTAGACCCAATTCACGTCGGTTAACCGCCACCTTATGGACGTGGAGCGCGTGGTGGAGACGGTTTAGTGCTGCTGGGTCTACCCAGTCCGCCGCTGTGTCTGGCATGTCCACTATTGTCGAGTGCGACGTAATTGTTTGAAAGGTAGTGGTTCCGCAGTGGCAATCAGAGCAATTCGCATGTACGGCGATCCAGTCTTGACGTCTCGTGCTACCGAGATTGAAAAGTTTGATTCATCGCTTGAGGCCTTGGCCAATGACATGCTGGAGACCATGGACGCGGCCGGCGGAGTCGGCCTTGCCGCAAACCAGATTGGTTTGACCAAGCGCATCTTTGTCTATGACTGCTCCTACTTTCAGACCGGCTTGCGTGGAGCCATCATCAACCCGGTGTGGACCCCGTTGGGGGACAAGACGCAGGACGGCCCCGAGGGCTGCCTATCGATTCCGGACATCACCGAAAACACCGAGCGCTATGAATCGGTCGTGGTCCACGGCCGCGATGTACGGGGCAATGCCATCTCGATGGTGGCCTCCGGGCTGATGGCGCGTTGCATTCAGCATGAGACTGACCACCTTGATGGCGTCTTGTTCCTGCAAAGGCTCACCCCTGAACGGCGCAAAGAAGCGATGCAGGTTATCCGCAATTCAGAGTGGTTTAACTCCTAGTAGCTAGAGCAGCCTAAGAAACTAGAGCAACAAGAGAAGAAAGAAGTAAAGGTTCAGCATGCGAATTGTCTTCGCCGGTACCCCGGAGCCCGCAGTGGTGGCTTTGGAAAAGCTCATTGCCTCCAAGCATGAGGTTGTCGCGGTCATCACTAGGCCCGATGCGCGCAGGGGCCGGGGCCGTACTCTGCACCCCAGCCCGGTGAAAGAGCTGGCTCAAAAACATGGAATCGAGGTGCTCACCCCAAGCATCCTCAAGCCCGGCACCGAGGACGGCGAGGCGCTGCGCGCACGTCTGCGGGATCTTTCTCCTGAGGCTATCCCCGTTGTGGCCTACGGCAGCCTTATTACGCCGGATCTTCTTGACCTACCGCGCCATGGCTGGGTCAACCTGCACTTCTCCTTGCTACCTGCGTGGCGCGGTGCGGCCCCAGTGCAAGCTGCGATCGCAGCCGGCGATGAAGTCACGGGTGCTACTACGTTCCGTATCGATAAGGGATTGGACACCGGCGTCATCCTGGGCACGCTCGAAGAGAAGATTCAGGCAACTGATACCGCAGACGATCTTCTGACCCGCCTGGCCTATGCCGGTGGTGATCTCTTGGTGGAAACGATGGACGGCTTGGCGGCAGGCACCATCACCCCACACGAGCAATCGGGCGAGCCCTCCTACGCGCACAAGATCGCAGTTGAGGATGCTCGCGTCAATTGGCAGGATTCCGCGGAAGCCATCGACCGCCACATTCGGGCACACACCCCGGCCCCGGGTGCCTGGACCATGCTTGGGGAGGAGCGAGTCAAGCTTGGCCCGGTTAGCCTCATAGGCGTTGACCCGGCACTTGAGGGCGTTGCCCTCGCACCAGGTGAGGCGCACATTACGAAGAAGTCCGTGTACGTCGGCACAGCTGATGCGGCAGTCAAGCTGGAGCGTCTGCAGGTCCCTGGCAAGAAGATGATGAACGCTGCAGACTGGGCGCGCGGCCTGGGCGGCAACAAAGAGGTGAGGTTCTCATGAGTGGTGGTTTCCGTTCCCGCTCCAAAGGCGGCGATTCCGAGCGCAAGGCCGATGGGCGTAAGCAGCATGCGCGTGACGCACAACGCGGATCTTTACAGCGCAATGGCAAGAATAACTCGCGTAATTCACACCACCCTCGAGGCAGGCGAGGCGCGCAGGAGAAGAACTCCTTCGTCCAGGCTGCGCGACGAAGCGGCGTAGACACCGCTCGTGCGGTCTCCTTTGAGGTACTGCGCCGCGTTCACAGCGATGATGCGTTTGCGAACCTGACCTTGCCCAAGGCTTTGCGCGTGCACAAGCTCGAAGGCCGCGACGCTGCTTTTGCAACCGAGCTGACCTATGGTTCTTTGCGCACCGAGGGGGTGCTCGATGCAGTCATCGGGGAGTGCTCGTCCCGTGCGCTTGATGCGATTGCCCCTGAGGTTTTGGATGCTTTGCGGCTAGGCGCCTACCAGGTGCTCTTTACCCGCGTGGAGCCGCATGCTGCCGTAGACACCACTGTGCGTTTGGTTGAGGCCGCAGGCTTTGAGAAAGCTAAGGGCTTTGCCAACGGCATCATGCGCACCATCACGCGCACCCCAGCCGAGAAGTGGCTCGACAAGCTCGCCCCGCAGGGCGAGATCGCGGCACTGGCCTTCAAGCACGCGCATCCCGCGTGGATCGCACAGTCTTTTAGCCGTGTCGTCGGCTTGGGCGAACTCGAAGCAGCGCTGGAAGGCGACTCCCAGCGTCCTATCGTCCACCTAGTAGCGCGTCCCGGCGAGATTAGCGCCGAGGAGTTAGCGCTTATGACCGGCAACGAAGAAGGCAAGTACTCGCCTTATGCCGTCTACATGGAATCTGGTGATCCGGGTGATCTGGAGCCTGTGAAGCAGGGCTTTGCCGCGGTCCAGGATGAAGGCTCGCAGCTCATTGCCCGCGCAGTGGTCGAAGCACCCGTTGCAGGTACTGATTCCGGGCGGTGGCTCGACCTGTGTGCGGGCCCTGGCGGCAAGGCGGCCCTCATGGGTGCGCTGGCACGCATTGAGCAGGCCCATGTCGATGCGGTGGAAGTCTCGCCGCACCGCGCTGAGCTCATCAAGAAGACTGTTGCGGATCTGCCTGTTCGTGTGCACGTAGCTGACGGCCGTAACCCCGGCCTTGAGGCTGGCTTCGATCGCGTGCTTGTCGACGCCCCGTGTTCCGGCCTTGGCGCCCTTCGTCGCCGTCCGGAGGCTCGTTGGCGCAAGTCCGAGTCCGACATCGCCGAACTCAACGAGCTGCAATTTGAGCTGCTCGAATCCGCGCTCAAGCTCGTGCGCCCCGGCGGTGTCGTGGTTTATTCGACGTGTTCGCCGGACCTGAGGGAAACGCGCGACGTTGTGGATCGCGCCGTCGCCAAGCTGGGCGCCGTGGAGCTCGATGCCCACGAACTCATTCCGGATATGGGTGACGTTGGACACCACAAGTCGGTCCAGATGTGGCCGCATCGCCACGGCACCGACGCGATGTTCTTCGCCGCGCTTCGTCGTGACTAAGCGTTATCCGAGCTGCTAAAGAAGTGGCTGCGCGCAATCGAAGGGAAGGTCTAGACTGAACACCATGCCTGCACCGATTATTTCCCCTTCGATTCTCGCCGCTGACTTCTCCCGTTTGGGGGAAGAGGTACGTGCGGTACACAACGCTGACTGGATCCACGTCGACATCATGGATGGCCACTTTGTGCCCAACCTCTCCTTCGGCCCTGACATCACCAAGACTGTTGATGGCATCACGGATCAGGTCTTGGACGTTCATCTCATGATTGAGGAACCGGAAAAGTGGGTCGAAACCTACGCTGAAGCAGGCGCTGATTGCATCATCTTCCATGTGGAAGCCGTCGCTGACGAGCATGCGGCGCTCGCGCTGGCGGATAAAATCCGCGGCATGGGCGTACGCGCGGGCTTTTCCATCAAACCCAACACTTCTATCGAGCCGTGGTTGGACAAACTGGAGCACTTTGATTTGGCACTCGTAATGTCGGTTGAACCTGGCTTCGGAGGCCAGAAGTTTATGCCTGAGATGCTGGATAAGGTACGCACATTGCGCGCTGCCATTGATGAGCAGGGCCTCGATACCCTGATCGAAATCGACGGTGGCATCTCCGCCGAGACCATCGCTGCATCCGCGGAAGCTGGCTGCCACGCGTTCGTGGCCGGTTCTGCCATCTACAAGCAAGCAGACAAGGCCGCAGCAGTCGAGGAACTGCGCCAGCTGGCCTCGCAATAGTTTTCTAACCGCTTCACGTCCCGAACCTTTCGTGGGACCGTCCTTGACCAAACGGAAATTGCAATCAGAAAGTCTTTATGAAGCTTGACCTCGATGCCGCCCTCATCCGTGCGATGGAGGCGGGTCAATCCGTGCGCGGCACGACGAGCCCCAACCCGCCGGTGGGTGCAGTCATTCTCGACGCCGAGGGCAACCTCGTAGGCACTGGCGCCACTCAGCCCGTAGGCGGGCCGCATGCCGAGGTCATGGCCCTACAAGAGGCCGGCAGCAGCGCCCGCGGCGGCATAGCAGTCGTTACACTCGAGCCGTGCAACCACACTGGACGCACTGGCCCCTGCGCGGAAGCACTTATCGCGGCGGATATTTCCCAGGTATATTTCCTGCATCCTGACCCGAACGACGTGGCTGCTGGCGGGGCGCAGACTCTGCGCGCCGCGGGCATTGAGGTCGCACAGATTGAAGTGCCTGCGGAGTTGCCCGTGTCCGATGCTCTCATCCCGTGGTTGACTTCGCTGCGCCTGGGCCGCCCGCACGTGACCCTAAAGTTTGCGCAAACACTCGACGGTTTTACCGCCGCAAGCGATGGTACGAGCCAATGGATTACCGGGGAGCACGCGCGTGAATGGGTGCACGTCGACCGCGCGCGGCGTGACGCCATCATCATCGGCACCGGCACCGCGCTGGCAGACAACCCCTCGTTGACCGCTCGTTTCCCCGATGGCACGCTGCGGGAGCAACAGCCGCGCCGCGTCGTGATTGGCCAAAGGAACTTAGAGGATGCGGGAGCGGCATCATCGCATTTGCGCGAACTTGGCTACGACCAATTTGCCAACATCGATGACGCACTGATCTCCCTTTACGAGGCGGGCGCACGCGACGTGTTGGTCGAGGGCGGGGCCGGGCTGGCCAGCGCCTTCCTCAATGCCGGATACGTGGATGCGGTGCAGGCCTACATTGCGCCGCTGTTGCTCGGAGAGGGGCGGGGAGTGTTGGCCCATCCGGTGGCCCAAACCTTGCAGGATGCGTGGCGTTTTCAGCGCGTGGGCACCACCGTGCTGGGCGACGACGTGCTCATCGAGTACGTGCGCAGTCCATACGTGGATGGCGAGTAGAGTCAAGCCTTCGAGATTAAAAGTTAAAGGATAGATTTTGTTTACTGGACTCGTGGAAGAAATCGGCACGGTCGCTTCCTTGGAGCGGCAGGGAGACGCGATCCGCTTAGGAATCGCCGCGCCTAAGGTACTTGACGACGCCGCCCTTGGTGACTCCATCGCAATCAACGGCGTGTGCCTCACCGTGGCCGAGCGAACCGCGGACGTCTTCATCGCCGACGTCATGCAGGAATCCCTAAACCGTTCGGCGCTCGGCGAACTGCGCGTGGGGTCCCAGGTCAACGTGGAGCGTGCTCTGCTTCCAACTACCCGCTTGGGCGGCCACATCATGCAGGGCCATGTCGACGGCACTGCAAAGCTCATCTCGCGCACCCCGTCTGAGAACTGGGAGGTGGTGCGCTTCGAGCTGCCCGCCGGACTTGCGCGATACGTGGTAGAGAAGGGTTCTATCGCAGTCAGCGGCACCTCGCTGACGGTAAGCAACATCGGCGCAGACTGGTTCGAGGTTTCTCTCATTCCGACAACGCTGCGCGACACCATATTCGGGCAGCTGGAAGTTGGTGCCTCAGTCAACCTCGAAGTAGATGTGCTGGCCAAGTACGTGGAAAAAATGTTTGGGCCTAACGCTTCCGGCGCCAACGGCAAGGGCTAGAGTAAGTCTTTATGACCGCTGCAGAATCTTCCGTCAAACTCGATACCGTCGAACAAGCTATTGCTGACATCGCCGCCGGCAAAGCCGTGGTGGTGGTAGACAATGAAGACCGTGAGAATGAAGGAGATCTGATTTTCGCCGCCGAGCTTGCGACTCCGGAGCTCGTGGCGTTTATGGTTCGATACACCTCCGGCTATATTTGCGCGCCACTTATGCCCGAAGATTGTGCTCGCCTCAATCTTCCGCCGATGATCGCGGTTAACGAAGATGTTCGCCACACCGCCTACACCGTCACGGTGGATGCTGCGACTGGCTCGACGGGTATCTCGGCTGGTTCCCGCGCCGAGACCATCCGGCGTCTAGCTGACCCGACCTCCGAGGTCGGAGATTTCACTCGCCCTGGTCACGTAGTTCCGCTGGCTGCCCGCCCCGGCGGCGTGCTGGAGCGCGACGGCCACACTGAGGCTTCCATCGACCTTGCTCGACTGGCCGGGCTGCGTCCGGCGGGCGTGTTGTGCGAGATCGTATCGGAAGAAGACCCGACCGATATGGCGCGTTCACCGGAGCTGCGCCGTTTCGCAGATGCTCATGGTTTGTCGATGATTTCGATCGAGCAGCTCATCGAATGGCGCCGTCACCATGAGACTCAGATCGTGCGCTCGGTGTCTACCCGCCTGCCTACTGAGCACGGTGTGTTTACTGCAATCGGCTACACCCACGATGTCGACAAGAGCGAGCATATCGCCTTAATCGCAGGCGACGTCGACGCGCTTAAGGGCGCGGAGAATGTGCTCGTTCGTGTGCATTCCGAATGCCTTACTGGCGACGTTTTTGGTTCGCGTCGCTGCGATTGCGGTCCTCAGCTCAACGCCTCTTTGCAGGCGGTGCAGGAGGCCGGACAGGGTGTTGTGGTCTACCTGCGTGGTCAAGAGGGTCGTGGAATCGGCTTGGTCAACAAGCTCAAGGCCTATCACCTCCAGGACAAGGGCCTCGACACAGTCGACGCCAACCTCGAGCAGGGACTGCCCGAAGACGCACGCGAGTACTCGGTTGCGGGCCAGATCTTGCGAGACCTTGGCATTGTTTCCGTCAACTTGATGACCAACAATCCGCACAAGGGCGACGGTCTCTTTGGCTTTGGCGTCGACGTCTCCCAGCACACTAATCTGGCTGTTGCTGCCAATGAGGACAACATCACCTACCTGCGCACCAAGCGTGACCGGATGGGCCATGATCTGCCGCAGGTTGCGCAGTGGGACTCCGAGCACAGCTAAAAATTAGCACTTCTTAGAAAGGACCGTGATGGCTAAAGAAGGCCTGCCAGACATTCAGCTCGTTCCGGCCGAGGGCGTTCGCGTCGCGATCGTTACTTCAACGTGGAATGCCGAAATCTGCGATCAACTGCATAAGCGCGCGATCGAAACCGCTCAAGCATGTGGCGCCAAGGTCACCGAGCTGCGCGTGGTTGGCGCACTGGAACTGCCTGTCGTTGTCCAAGCAGCGGCTCGTTCTCACGACGCTGTCGTGGCTTTGGGCTGCGTCGTCAAGGGCGGAACCCCGCACTTCGACTACGTCTGTGACTCGGTCACCCAAGGCCTGACGCGCATTGCACTCGACGAGTCGACGCCCGTGGCGAACGGCGTGTTGACAGTTAACGAGTACTCCCAGGCCGTCGATCGTGCAGGCTTTGATACATCTGATGAAGACAAGGGCGCTGAGTCGATGGTTGCGGCTTTAGACACCGTCATGAAATTGCGTACACTGGACGGGCTAGCAGGCTAAACGCCTGCGCCGAACCTGTAGTGACGCTTAAATAGGTGAAAAGAAGGACTAAATGACGGACGCACACGAATCTCAGGCGAGCGAGCCTACTTCTCGCAAGCACCTATCTGATGCCGAGATTCTGGCCTACACCAGCGCAGACCCTTTTGCGCAGACTTCGACCAAACCTTGGCTTTATGAGACCAAGTCTCCATACCTGCGCAGGATTGCGATTGGTTGGGTAGTCCTCGTCATGGCTATCCACATCTTTATGGGTGTTACCTTGGACGTCTCCTTTACAGGTGCGGCGGTGACCACGATTGATAAGTTTGCATTCCCCGGCGTTGGCGTATTGATTTCCATCCTGTCGTGGATTGCACTGACCCGCCCACGCTTGCGGGCTAATGAGGACGGAGTTGAGGTCCGCAATATTGTCGGAACTCGTTTCTACCCGTGGCAGGTTGTGTATGGTCTGTCCTTCCCAGAGGGCGAGCGTATGGCCCGCATCGAGCTTCCCGATTTCGAGTTTGTTCCTGTCTGGGCACTGCAGTCTGGTGACAAACAAGACGTAATCACCAAGGTTCGCCAGTTCCGCGAACTTGAAGCCAAGTACATGCCGCAGGACTAACGTGGCTGATCCCACAACATATAGGCCAGCGCCCGGAACGATACCCACGGAACCGGGCGTTTATAAATTTCGCGATGAAAACCGACGCGTAATCTACGTCGGCAAGGCCAAGAATCTCCGGGCCCGCCTGTCCAATTACTTTCAGGACATTACGCAGCTGCATCCACGCACCAGGCAGATGGTGCTCACGGCTGCTTCGGTGGAGTGGACCGTGGTGGCCAGTGAAGTCGAAGCACTCCAATTGGAGTACACATGGATTAAGCGTTTCGATCCACGATTCAACGTCATGTATCGCGATGACAAGACGTACCCGATGTTGGCGGTCTCGGTGGGAGAGGCGGTTCCGCGTGCATTCTTCTATCGCGGGCCGCGACGCAAAGGCGTGCGTTACTTCGGCCCTTATTCGCACGCCTGGGCAGTCCGCGAGACCCTAGAACTACTGACCCGCGTCTTTCCTATGCGCACCTGTGCCAAGGGCGTATACAATCGCCACGAGCGCCTCGGCCGACCGTGCCTGTTGGGTTACATCGGCAAGTGCGATGCGCCGTGTATCGGCCGCGTATCAAAGGCTGAGCACCGTGAGACGGTCAATGAGCTGGTTTCCTTCATGAACGGCAACACAAGCAAGGTAACCCGCGAGCTGACCCAGCGTATGGAGGAAGCTGCGGAGAATCTTGAGTTCGAGCTTGCGGCCCGATTGCGCGACGACCTGGGCGCCATCAATAAGATCATGGAACAGCAAGCCGTGGTGTTCGGCGATGGCACCGATGCCGACCTCATCGCTTTTAGCTCCGACGAGCTAGAAGCAGCGGTACAGATTTTCCACGTCCGCAATGGGCGAATCCGCGGCCAGCGCGGATGGGTCGTGGAGCGCTCTGGTGAGCAGGCCCCACTCGAGCCACTCGAGGAAGGCAAACCAGACCCCGGACTTCCGGCCCTCATGCAGAACTTCCTCATTCAGTTCTATTCCGACGCTGCTGATAGGCAGAAACAGGAATTGGAGGAAGACGCTGCGCTCAATAGGCGAGGGGTGGATCAGGAGTCCCATACCGAGGAACACCTCGGCAACGTCATCCCACGAGAAATCCTGGTCCAGGCTATGCCGGACGAGGCTGCTGAGGTCAAGTCCTTGTTGGAGCAGCTGCGTGGTGCGCAGGTGGACCTGCGCGTGCCCCAGCGCGGCGACAAGCGGTCCCTGATGGAGACCGTGGAGAAGAACGCCAAGGAGCAGCTTCGTCAACACAAGCTCAAGCGCGTTGGCGATATCACAGCGCGCTCTGCCGCGCTGCAGGACATTCAGGAGGCCTTGGGCATGGACCAGGTGCCTTTGCGCATAGAGTGTACGGATATTTCCCACATTCAAGGCACGGACGTTGTCGCTTCCTTGGTGGTTTTTGAGGACGGGCTTCCGCGCAAGTCGGACTATCGCCGTTATCGCATTAAGGAAGCAGCTGGCGACGGCCGCTCAGACGACGTCGGCTCCATCGCTGAGGTCACGCGGCGTCGCTTTAAGCGCCACAATGAAGACAAGCTAGCCAACCCAGACGAAGAGGTGGAGGAGTCGACCTTCGCTGACGAGAAAGTGGCGGAAGAGTCTGCTGAAGCTGGGCGTCGTTTCGCGTATCCGCCGCAGCTCTTCATCGTTGATGGCGGTGCGCCGCAGGTAGCCGCTGCCCAGGAAGTCTTTGACGAGCTGGGCATTGTCGACGTCACGCTCGTCGGCTTGGCCAAGCGCTTGGAAGAGATCTGGGTTCCCGGCGACGATGAACCAGTTATCTTGCCGCGAACCTCCCAGGCGTTGTTCTTGCTGCAACAGATCCGCGACGAGGCTCACCGCTTCGCCATTACGTATCACCGCCAGCAGCGCTCCAAACGCATGCGTTCTTCCGTGCTGGACAGTGTGCCTGGGTTGGGTCCACAACGCAGGACCGACTTGGTCAAGCACTTTGGCTCGGTGAAGAAGCTGAAAGAGGCTAGCGTCGACGAAATTGCCGCCGTAAAGGGCTTTGGCCCCAAGTTGGCCAGCGTAGTTTTTGAACACCTACATAGTTAGGAATCTTCAGGAATCTTCCAGCTGTGGCGCGTTAAGATGGTTACTATGACGCACTTAGAAACACCGCCGATCTTCATTACTGGCATGTCCGGCGGCGGCCTCACCTCGGCAGCTAAGGTTCTCGAGGACAAGGGCTACTACGTGGCCCACAACATCCCGCCAAAAGCCATTGTGGATCTTCTAAAGCTGTGTGCCTTGGAAGAGACGAAGGTCAAGAAGGTTGCTGCGGTAACCGATGTGCGCTCCCGCATGTTCCATGGTTCACTGTTGGAGACCATTGACGAGGTCACGCAGTTAGGCATGAAGCCCACGGTTTTGTTTCTTGATGCGCGCGATGATGTGCTCATCCGCCGTTTCGATTCTGTTCGTCGCACGCATCCTCTGCAGGGGGATGACACGCTCAAGGCCGGCATCCAGAGGGAGCGCCAGGCTGTGGCTGGTGTGCGCGAGCGCGCTGATATCATCATCGACACCACAAACCTGTCAATTCATGATCTGCGTCGTGCCATCGAGGCAGCATTTGGTGACATGAGCAAGGACACCCAGCACGTCACCGTTGAGTCATTCGGCTTCAAACATGGCTCCCCACGAGACGCGGATTTGGTCGTCGACGTGCGATTCCTTCCCAACCCTTATTGGGTTCCGGAACTACGCGGATATCGAGGCACCGATGAACCTGTCTCTGACTACGTGCTCGCCCAGCCTGCTGCAGAGAGCTTCATCGAGCATTTCTTGGAGATGTTTGAGACCATGCTCGCTGGTTACCGCCACGAGGGTAAAAACTTCATAACCGTGGGCGTCGGGTGTACAGGTGGACATCACCGCTCCGTCGCTGTGTCAGAGGAGATTGCTCGCCGCTTGCGCCAGCGCGACGAGCTTGATGTCAATACCCTCCACCGCGACATTGCGCGCGATTAATCTCGCCCCTATTTCATTACCCGGAAAGCTCTTTTAGAACCAATGACTCGATTTTCACACATGGCATGCCTGGGTGGCGGTCACGGCCTTTACCAAACCCTTCTAGCCGCGCGAATGAGCAAACCCGAACGAATCTCGGCAATCGTCACGGTTGCAGATGACGGTGGTTCTTCTGGACGTCTTCGCCGTGAGCTCGACATCATTCCGCCCGGAGACCTCCGGATGGCGTTGGCGGCCCTGTCTGGCGATACCGAAGCAGGCAAGATGTGGGCGCAGACTATCCAGCATCGATTCGGCGGTAATGGGGCCATGGCCGGTCATGCGGTGGGTAATCTGCTCATTGCGGGGCTTACCGAAGTTCTCGGCGATTATCAGGCCGCTCTGGACGCGGTAGCGGTGCTCACTGAGTCCCACGGCCGAGTGCTGCCCGTGGTTAATCAGCCTCTCGAAATCGAAGCTGAGGTTGCCGGATTGGATGACGATCCTCGAATTATGCGGGCCGTCCGCGGGCAGGTCGCGGTGGCATCGACTCCTGGTCAAGTTCGAAGAGTAAAGATCCTTCCTGAGTACCCCGAAGCTAGTCCTGAGGCTGTCGCCGCGCTTGCCGACGCCGACCTCATCACCATTGGCCCAGGTTCTTGGTTTAGCTCGGTTCTACCGCATGTGTTGGTCCCGGAAATTGTCGATACAGTCCGTAATTCCCATGCGCTGCGCGTTGTGATACTCAACTTGTCTGCTGAGCCAGGGGAGACCAATGGCTTTTCTGCGGAGAGGCACTTACACGTTTTGGCTCAACACGCGCCTGATCTAAGAATCGACCGAGTTTTGGTGGATGAAGGCGCAATCCCGAGCGAAAGTGAGCGGGTCTATCTGCAGCGTGCCGCGAGCGTTTTGGGTGCTAAAGCGTCCTTCGCGGACATTAGCGAAAGAGACGGAAATGGAGCAAGTACAAACAAACATGACCCGGAGAAGCTGTCGGTTGCTCTGGGCGAGCTTGCTAAGGGCTAAGAGGCCTGAAATGTCGACATTGAACCTATCGCGCTAAACTACAAATTCTGCCGTGTGCTTTCTTGGCGCACGCTCCAATGCTTTTAAGAAAGGGGCAAAGACTTTGTCTGCTTCATTGACGGATCAGGTCAAGGACGAACTCACTGAAGTCTCGGTTCCGCGCCAATCCGCACGAGCTGCGGAGATTTCAGCCATCTTGCGCTTTGCCGGCGAGCTAACCATTAGCGGCGAACAGATGGCTTATGAGGTTGAGCTTGATAATCAGCGCATTGCTGACCGCTTGGTTGATGGACTTGATGAACTCTTCGGCGTGAAGGTCGGCACTCACGTCGTAGGGCCTGCAACTTCACAGAAGAAATCGCGGGTTCAGCTGCGTATTGCTACAGGGGCAAAAGAGTTAACTAGACGTCTCGGCCTGATCACCCGCTCAGGCCATCCCGTGGTGGGTATGCCCCCGCAGGTGATCTCCGGCTCCATTGCTGATAACGAAGCCGCATGGCGTGGCGCATTCTTGGCGCAGGGAGCGTTGACCGAGCCTGGTCGTTCTTCCACTCTGGAAGTATTGTGTCCTTGCCAAGAGGCGGCGCTTGCCCTTGTAGGGTGCGCGCGACGCCTTGGCATCGTCGCTAAGACGAAAGAAACCCGGGGGGCAGACCGTGTGGTCGTGCGTGACGGCGACGCCATTGGCGCTTTGCTGACCCGCATGGGTGCGCAAGAAACTCGTTTGACGTGGGAGAAGAAACGCGTAAAGCGCGAGGCGCATGATACCTCGAAGCGCTTGGATAATTTCGACGACGCAAACCTTCGTAGATCGGCGCGCGCCGCAGTCACCGCAGCGGCTCGAGTAGAACGCGCGATGGAGATCTTGGGCGATGATGTGCCAGAACATCTTGCCGATGCCGGACGTCTGCGTGTACAGCACCGTGAAGCCTCCCTCGAGGAGCTAGGTCGCCTCGCAGATCCGCCCATGACCAAGGACGCGGTGGCCGGCCGCATTCGCCGCCTGCTTTCGATGGCTGACAAACGGGCGGAAGAATTGCAGATTCCCGACACCAATGACTCAGTGACGGAGGATCTTTTCGACCAGTCCTAAAGGTTTTGGTTTAGTTCGATTCAGTATTGCCTGCCGCCTTGTCCGATCGGATGGGGCGGTTTTTGATTGGGCAAAACGGTCACATTCGGGGCGGTGAAGCTAATTTTCTTGCTGTGAAATTCCCCCGTTATTGTTGATTATCTGCCGTTAAGCTGGGGGAGTGACATATCCCACCTTTATCAACATAAAACAACATATACGGGCAAAAGCAGGTGAATTCCTGCGCATATTTACCAAGCGCTTAGACACAGGTTGCAATATTGTACGCCTCTTTTCTGGTTTCGGCATTCAACTTTCTGCACCCGCGCTCAGCCGCTGCACGCACTATGTTTGCTCGGTACTATCGGCGGTGTTGGGAAAACTCACCGAGGTTCTTCGCACCAGGCAGAACTAGAGGAGATGCCTCGGACCCACACGAACGTTTACTCGATTTTAAGAGGAGAAATATCAGTGACCATCCGCGTAGGCATCAATGGCTTTGGCCGCATCGGCCGCAACTTCTTCCGCGCAGTTGCTCAGGGCAACACCGACCTCGAGGTTGTTGCAGTCAACGACCTGACCGATAACGGCACCCTCGCAAACCTGCTGAAGTACGACTCCGTGCTGGGCCGTTTCGATGGCGAAATCTCCTTCGACGATGAGTCCATCACCATCAACGGCCACCGCATCGCAGTCTCCGCAGAGCGCGATCCAAAGAACCTAAAGTGGTCCGACCACAACGTTGACATCGTTGTTGAGTCCACCGGCTTCTTCACCGACGGTGAGGCTGCAAAGGCTCACATCGAGGCTGGCGCAAAGAAGGTCATCATCTCTGCACCTGCTAAGAACGTGGACGCAACATTCGTTTACGGCGTCAACTCCGATTCTTACGACCCTGCAAACCACAACGTCATCTCCGCAGCATCTTGCACCACCAACTGCCTAGCTCCGATGGCTAAGGTTCTCAACGACAAGTTCGGCATCGAGAAGGGCCTCATGACCACCGTTCACTCCTACACCGGTGACCAGCGCATCCAGGACGCTCCTCACAAGGACCCACGCCGTGCACGCGCCGCTGCTGTGAACATGGTTCCTACCTCCACCGGTGCAGCTAAGGCTGTTGCTCTGGTTCTGCCTGAACTCGAGGGCAAGCTGGACGGCTACGCAATGCGTGTTCCGACCATCACGGGTTCCGCAACAGACCTGACCTTCACCGCTTCCCGCGACGTCACCGTTGAAGAAGTCAACGCTGCAATCAAGGAAGCTGCTGTCGGCGAGTTCGGCGAGACCCTGGCTTACACCGAGGACCCAATCGTCTCCACCGACATCATCACCGACCCGCACGGCTGCATCTTCGATGCTGGCGTAACCAAGGTTTCCAACGGCAACCTGGTTAAGGTTCTCGGCTGGTACGACAACGAGTGGGGCTACACCAACCAGCTCGTACGCACCACCTCCCTGGTCGCTTCCAAGCTCTAATCCGCTGCGAGTCCTAAAGACCTCACTTGGATGATTAACCGGCCCACACTTTGCCCACTTGGGCTAGGCGTGGGCCGGTATTCTTATATAGAACTCTTTTTAAAAATCGATTAAGGAGAAAATTATGGTTTTCAAGACCCTAGATGATCTCATCGCCGAAGGCGTTGAGTCCCGCCACGTACTCGTCCGCTCCGACTTCAACGTCCCACTGGACGATGAGGGTAACATCACCGACTCCGGACGCATCACCGCTTCGCTGCCTACCATCAAGGCACTCATCGAGGGCGGCGCCAAGGTTATCCTGTCCGCACACCTTGGCCGCCCTAAGGGTGAGGTCAACCCGATGTACTCCCTGGCTCCTGTGGCTGAGGCTCTTTCCGAGGCTCTCGGCCAGTACGTCGCACTGGCTGGCGACGTCACCGGTGAAGACGCTCACGAGCGTGCCAACGGCCTCAACGATGGCGACGTAATGCTCATCGAAAACGTCCGCTTCGACCCGCGTGAGACCTCTAAGGACGAGGCAGAGCGCGGTGCTTTCGCAGACGAGCTCGTTGCCCTTGCCGCTGACAATGGTGCATTCGTCTCCGACGGTTTCGGTGTTGTCCACCGTGCACAGGCTTCTGTGTACGACGTCGCCAAGCGCCTGCCCGCATACGCCGGCAAGCTCGTGCAGAAAGAGGTAGAGACTCTCGCTGCAGTTGCTGAAAAGCCTGAGTCCCCATACGTCGTTGTGCTCGGCGGCGCCAAGGTCTCCGACAAGCTCGGAGTCATTGAGGCTCTTGCTGGCAAGGCAGACAAGGTCATCATCGGCGGCGGCATGTGCTACACCCTGCTAGCAGCTAAGGGCTACAACGTCCAGAACTCCCTTCTGCAGGAAGACCAGATCGGCAACTGCAAGGACCTCCTTGAGCGCTTCGGCGACAAGATTGTCCTGCCAGTTGACTTGATTGCTGCAACCGAGTTCAACGCTGATGCGGAAAACAAGGTTGTCGCCCTCGACGGCATCCCAGAGGGCTGGATGTCCCTAGACATCGGGCCAGAGTCCGTTAAGGAATTCGACAAGGTGATTGCTTCCTCCAAGACCGTCTTCTGGAACGGCCCAATGGGTGTGTTCGAGATGGAGGCATTCTCCAAGGGCACCGCTGGCGTCGCTCAGTCCATTATCGATGCAACTAAGAACAACGGCTCCTTCACTGTTGTCGGTGGTGGCGACTCCGCCGCTTCCGTCCGACTCCTTGGCCTTGATGAGGACGGCTTCTCCCACATCTCCACCGGTGGTGGCGCTTCCCTCGAGTTCCTTGAGGGCAAGGAGCTGCCGGGTGTATCGGTTCTGCAGTCCTAATCGAGCCACTAAACCCTTTAAGAAAGGAATTTCCCACTATGGCACGTAAGCCACTAATCGCCGGCAACTGGAAGATGAACCTCGATCACAAGGAAGCAATCGCTTCCATCCAGAAGTTCGACTTCTCCCTTCCAAAGGACTACTACGAGAAGGTCGACGTTGCCTTCATGGTTCCGTTCACCGACCTGCGCACCTTGCAGACTCTCTCTGAGGGCGACAAGCTCGAGCTGACCTACGGTGCTCAGGACATCTCCAAGCACGAGTCCGGCGCCTACACCGGCGAAGTCTCCGGCAAGATGCTCTCCGCACTCGGCTGCACCTGGGTTGTCGTTGGTCACTCCGAGCGCCGCGAGTACCACGGTGAGACCGACGAGCTCGTCGCAGAGAAGGCTGCTGCTGCGCTGAAGAACGGCATCAGCCCGATCGTCTGCGTTGGCGAGCCGCTCGATGTCCGTGAAGCTGGCACCCACGTTGACTACGTGGTCAATCAGACCCGCAATTCCCTCGCTGGCCTGAGCGCTGAGGATCTTTCCAGGACCGTCGTTGCCTACGAACCAGTGTGGGCTATCGGTACTGGCAAGGTTGCTTCGGCTGACGATGCACAGGAAGTATGTGCGGCAATCCGTGACCTCATCCGCGAGCTTGCTGGCGATGAGGTAGCAGAGGGCATCCGCATCCTCTACGGTGGCTCTGTCAAGGTTGATTCCGTGGCTGAGATTGTGGGTAAGCCGGACGTTGACGGCGGCCTGGTCGGCGGCGCATCGCTCGTTGGTGACGAATTCGCCAAGCTCGCTGCGAACGCGTCGACTGCAGTTTAACTCTGGAACCTAGGCGTGGGTCGGAATATCGTCCGGCCCACGTCGTGGTGTAAAGTGGTCCGGAGTTAATTAATAAAGTTTGAGAGGAACGATCCTATGATCTTGGCACTGGAAATCATCCTGGTGATTGCCGCGATCCTCATGTCTATCTTTGTTCTCCTGCACAAGGGTAAGGGTGGCGGTCTGTCCAGCCTTTTCGGTGGAGGCGTCCAGTCCAACCTTTCGGGCTCCACGGTCGTGGAGAAGAACTTGGACCGCTACACCATTGTCATGGTGATTATCTGGTTGGCGTGCATCGTTGCGCTGAACCTGATCCAGGCATTCGGCGTCTAATCGCGTAAGAAGAAGCCCGCGTTGACTGTTAATGGTCAACGCGGGCTTTTTCTATGCCTAGCTTCGGAGCTGTCGGGCTCCGTGCTATCGGTATATCCCACCCTAAAACGTGCATAACTGCCAACGAAAGGCTCACAAAGCGCTTGCGGAGGCGCTTCGTTGGCAGATACGCAGATCTCTCAACGAGTTGTTAGAGTTCACCCGCTGCGTCATCGGACAGGAAGAGGATTGTCTCCTGGGTTCCGTGTGCACCAGCAGCCGGCCACTCCACAGCAGGAGAGCCCTTAACGATGTGAGACGCAGCCTCAGCCTTTTCAGCACCGGACACTAGGAACCACACCCGCTGGGAACGGTTAACCGCAGGGAGGGTCAAAGTAACCCGCTCTGCCGGGGGCTTCGGAGAGTCGTGAACTGCCACAACGAGTTCCTCCTCCTCGAGGACCGCTGGGGAGTGCGGGAACATCGAGTTGATGTGCCCCTCGCCGCCCATGCCCAACAAGTGAAGGTCGAAGCCGTTTGGGGCGAATTCGGCAATCTCGCCGGCATATGCCTTAGCGGCATGCTCCATGGCGATGGCGCCTAAATCGAGACCATGGATGTGTTGCTCAGGAATGCCCACCGCGTGGAGAAGAGCAGCACGGGCTTGTCCCTCATTGGAATCAGGATCAGAAACTGGGACGTTTCGCTCATCACCGAAGAATACGTGGACGCGAGTCCAGTCAATTGCCAGAGCAGGGTAGTCCTCACTCTGGCCATGTGCTGCCGCATCAAGGCGAGCCAGTTCGCGGAGTGTTCCTATGCCAGCGCCGCCGCCAGTGAGAACCACGCGGGCAACGCCATCGTTGTGGAGGCCGCCGCCCGGGGCCTGAATCGCCGTCACGACGTCGATGAATTTAAGGGCGGCAGAGGATATGAGTTCGTCTACATCGCTCACGCGGTGAAGAGTGACCATGTCAGTGAGATCCTTAAGGGTCAAAAAATAGTTGTAGGGCTAACTGTAGTCCACGCGCGGCAAAGCTCGAAGCGTATGCGCGTATGTCTTGTCCGAATCGAGATGACGTAGCTCTTCAGAAATGACCTCCGCCTGTGAACGGATGCCCAAAGAGACCAAAGAATCTGGAGAGCCAGGAACTTGTACGCGTACAGTTTCTGCGTCGACCACTTCCACAGTGACGTGGGAAGATACGCGGTTGAAGCGCAAAGAATGAATGGGGAAGGAACCCTTTTCCGGCGACTGCGTGACGTTGCGGTGTACTGGAACGCTCAGGGCGTCGAGAAGCCAGCCTGCAGCAAAGTCCGCTGCTGGGTTGAGTTGTGCCCCGCATACTTCTACTGATTCGACCGGTTCATGAGGGTGGCGGTCTAGGGCCGAGGCCACGATTCCGCGCCACAGCGTAATGGCGGCCCAGGACATATCAGAATCACCCGGGGTGTACCCGTGGGAGAGCTGCATCAGTTCTTCGTGCGTTGCGCCCTCGCCATAGGCCACGTTGGTAATACGGCGCTGCGCGAGCTTGCCAATCGGGCTGCGGGCAGGGTGCTCCGGGCACTTCGTGGGCCACCACGCCACAATCGGGGTATCCGGGAGTAGCAGCGGAGTGACTACGGATTCGGCCTGCGCAGACAGAGCTCCCTTCAAGTGCATGACCACGATCTCCGAAGCACCAGCCTCGCCGCCGACGCGTAGCTCGGCATCGAGATGAGTTTCTTCCTCGTGGGAACCAGCAATGACCACGAGCACGCGTGACGGGTGCTCATGGGAGGCGTCGCGCACGGAGGAAAGAATCGCCTCGATGTCGTCGTCTTCGTTGGCAGCAACGATTAGGGTCAGCACGCGGCCGGTGGTCAAGGTGTAGTGTTCTTGGGCCTCAACGAGTTTCTTGGAGATCTTGCGCGTCGTGGTGTCAGGCAATGGAATAATCAACGCTTCTTCTCCTTATGGTCGGCGCCAGGAGTGGCCCCGGCGGCGCAACATCGTATTGGCAGACTCAGGGCCCCACGTTCCCGCGGGGTATTCCTCAGGTTGGCCAGCTTTGGACCAGTACTGGATGATGGGATCGAGGATGGACCAGGACAGCTCAACCTCTTCGTTGGTGGGGAAGAGCGAGGACTCGTCGAGGAGGGCATCGAGGATGAGACGCTCGTAGGCTTCGGGGGACTCTTCAGTGAAGGCCTCCGCGTAGGCAAAGTCCATGTTCACATCGCGAACCTCCATGGTGGAACCAGGCACCTTCGAGCCGAAGCGCATGGTAACGCCCTCGTCAGGCTGGACACGGATGACCACGGCGTTCTGCCCCAGCGACTCGGCTTGGCCCTTGTGGAAAGGCTGGTGCGGCGCGGTCTTGAAGACTAAAGCGATCTCCGTGACGCGACGGCCCAAGCGCTTGCCGGTGCGCAGGTAGAAAGGAACACCTGCCCAGCGGCGCGAATTTACCTCGAGGGTGCAGGCAGCATAAGTCTCGGTGGTGGAGGCAGGATCGAATCCCTCCTCTTCGCGAAGACCGCGCACGTACTCAGAGCCCTGCCAGCCGGCCGAGTACTGTCCGCGGGCAGTGGTTTTGTTCAGCGGGTGCACCGGCTGCGTCGCACGCAGCACCTTGATCTTTTCGGCCTGCAGAGCTTCCGGCTCGAATGAGGATGGTTCCTCCATTGCAACGAGTGCGAGCAGCTGCAGCAGGTGGTTCTGGATGACGTCACGGGCAGCACCGATTCCGTCGTAGTAGCCAGCGCGGCCACCGAGGCCGATGTCCTCAGCCATCGTAATCTGCACGTGGTCGATGTAATGCGCGTTCCACATCGGCTCGAAAATCTGGTTGGCAAAGCGCAGAGCCATGATGTTTTGTACGGTTTCCTTGCCCAAGTAGTGGTCAATACGGAAGACCGAGGACTCGGGGAACACTGCATTGACGATTTCGTTGAGCTTGCGCGCGGATTCCTGGTTGTGACCGAAAGGTTTTTCAATAATGACGCGGCGCCACGAGTCGTTAGCGCTGTTCGCCATACCCACACGCTCGAGTTGGTGGCAGATGCTCGAGAAGAACTCTGGTGGGACAGACAAGTAATAAGCCCAGTTGCCGCCGGTACCGCGTGAGGTATCGAGCTCCGCGAGGCGAGCAGAAAGGCCGTCGAAGCCAGCGTCGTCAAAAGCGCCATGCACGAACTCAATGCCTTGGACTAGGTGCTGCCAAACATGTTCGTTGAACTTGGTGCGGGCGCCAGCCTTGACGGCTCCCAGCACATACTCGGCAAAAGCGTCCTTGTCCCAGTCGCGGCGTCCGTAGCCTACCAAAGTAAAGCCCGCGGGCAAGAGGCCGCGGTTGGCAAGGTCGTAGATAGCTGGCAGCAGCTTTTTGTAGGCGAGGTCGCCGGTTACACCGAAGATAACCATGCCGGAAGGGCCGGCGATGCGCGGGAGGCGCTTATCCTTCTCGTTGCGCAGTGGATTTACCCAGGCGCTCGATTCCGTCACAGGGGTTCCTTTCCCAAATCTTTGTCCAGCGACACATTCTAGCGACAAGCGCCCCGCTGAGGTTAGTCAGCGGGGCGCAAGGCGAAGAATTCTTTAGTTAAAGGCGAGCAGCCATGGACTCGAGCAGCTCATCCCAAGCCGCGACGAACTTGTCGACGCCTTCCTTCTCCAGCACTGCGAACACGTCCTGGAAGTCGATGCCCAAACCCTCGAGCTCAGCGAATACCGCATCTGCTTCAGCCTTTGCGCCGGAGAGGGTGTCACCGTGCAGGTTACCGTCGGAAAGGACCGCATCAATGGTTTTCTCCGGCATGGTGTTGACCGTGTGAGGGCCAGCAAGCTCGGAAACGTACAGCGTTGCTGGGTACTCCGGGTTCTTTACGCCGGTAGATGCCCACAGTGGGCGCTGCACGTTTGCGCCCTCTGGAAGATCGTCCGAGTTGAGCAATTCTTCCTCGAAAAGGGCGTAAGCACGCTGCGCATTGGCGACGCCCGCTTTGCCACGAGCCGCGAGAGCTTCCGGCGTGCCGATGGTCTCGAGGCGCTTGTCCACCTCAGTATCTAGACGGGAAACGAAGAAGGACGCGACCGAGTGAATCTTGGATACGTCATGACCTGCCTCAGCAGCGCGCTTGATGCCCTTTTTGAACGCATCGATGACCTGGGCGTAGCGCTCCACGGAGAAGATCAAGGTGACGTTGACCGAGATGCCGTCGGCAAGCGCGTCTGCGATAGCCGGCAGCGAGCCGTCCGTTGCCGGAATCTTGATCATCAGGTTCGGGCGGTTGACGCGCGCCCACAGCTCACGAGCCTGCTGGATGGTGGCCTGGGTATCTGCAGAAATGCGCGGATCCACCTCGATGGACACGCGGCCGTCGCGGCCTTCAGATGCCTTGTAGATGCCGGCGAAGAGATCGCAAGCATTGGCGACGTCGTCGATCGCCAGGGAGTAGACGGCGTCGTCAGCCTTGGCGCCCTCTTCCTTCAACGCAGCAATCGCGGAATCGTACGCGGTGCCCTTCGACATCGCTGCCGCGAAGATTGCCGGGTTGGTGGTAACACCCACGATGGACTTGGTCTTGATGATCTCCGCCAAGTTGCCGGACTCCAGCCTCTCGCGGGAGAGGTCGTCGAGCCACGTGGAGGTACCGAGCTGTGCTAGTTCGTCAATGTGAGACATGCTTTCCTTACTTGCTTGCGGTGATGGATTCGCGGGCGGCGTCGACTACCGCAGCGGTAGTGAAGCCGAACTTCTCAAAGAGCTCCTCTGCTGGGGCAGAAGCGCCGAAGTGCTCGAGGGAGACATTGCGGCCGAAGGTGCCGGTGTACTTGTGCCATGGCATTGCCAGGCCTGCCTCGACGGAGACGCGGGCGCGGACAGCGGAAGGCAGAACGGACTCGCGGTAGGCGTCGTCCTGCTCGTCGAACCACTCAAGGCACGGAGCCGAAACGACGCGGGCTGCGGTGCCCTCGGATTCGAGCTGTTGGGCTGCCTCGACCGCGAGCTTAACCTCGGAACCGGTTGCCATGAGGATGACGTCTGGCGTTTCCTTGGAACCTTCGACCAGAACGTAAGCGCCGCGGCGAACGCCGTCGCGTGCCTTCTCCTTGGTGCCCTCGAGAACAGGCAGGTTCTGGCGGGACAGCGCCAGGCCCTTTGGAGCAGCTTTGTACTCGAATGCAGCGGCCCATGCCTGCGCGGTCTCGTTGGCGTCTGCCGGACGGATGACGGAGAGGTTCGGAATAGCGCGCAGTGCGGCGAGCGTTTCTACCGGCTGGTGGGTCGGGCCGTCCTCGCCCAAGCCGATGGAGTCGTGGGTCCACACGTAGTAGGTGTCAGTAGACATCAAGGCGCCTAGACGCACGGCAGGGTACTGGTACTCAGAGAAGATGAGGAAGGTACCGCCGTACACGCGGGTGTTTCCGTGTAGGGCGATGCCGTTCATGATGGCGGCCATGGCGTGCTCACGGATACCAAAGTGGAGGTTGCGGCCGTATGGCTGGGCATTCCAAGCGCCAGTGGTGATGGACTCTGGGCCGAAGGACTCGGCACCCTTGATAACGGTGTTGTTGGAGCCTGCAAGGTCAGCGGAGCCGCCCCACATCTCCGGTACAGCAGCAGCCAGTGCCTGAATGGTAGCTTCAGAAGCCTTACGGGTGGCTACGGATTCGCCAGCATCCCAGGTCGGAAGCTCAGCATCAAAGTTCTCTGGCAGCTCGCGGGCCTGCATGCGGTCGAAGAGGGCCTTTGCCTCCGGATTAGCGGAAGCCCAAGCATCGAACTTTTCCTGCCACTCGACGTGGGCCTGAGCACCGCGCTCGCGCAGCTTGCGGGTGTGGTTGATGACCTCGTCGGAGACCTCGAAGGTCTGTGCTGGGTCGAAGCCTAGGACTTCCTTGGTTGCGGCGACCTCGTCGTCACCCAAGGCAGCACCGTGCACGCCGCCGGTGTTCATCTTGTTCGGTGCCGGGTAACCGATGACGGTCTTGACGCGGATGAAGGAAGGACGCTCGGTCTCCTCACGCGCAGCCTTGGCAGCGGCTTCGAGGGCTACGACGTCTTCGCCGGATTCCACGGTCTGTACGTGCCAGCCATATGCCTCGTAGCGCTTGACGACGTCCTCGTTGAACGCGATGTTCGTATCGTCCTCGATGGAGATGCGGTTGTCATCCCAGAACACGATCAGGTTGCCGAGCTTCTGCGTCCCCGCGAGGGAAGAGGCCTCTGCGGTAACGCCCTCTTGCAGGTCACCATCGGACGCGATGACGTAGACGTGGTGATCGAAAGGGGACTCGCCTGCGGGTGCGGACGCGTCGAAAAGGCCGCGCTCCTTGCGGGAAGCCATGGCCATGCCCACTGCGGAGGCCAGGCCCTGGCCGAGCGGGCCGGTGGTGATTTCAACACCATCGGTGTGGTTAACCTCCGGGTGGCCCGGGGTCAGCGAGCCCCAGGTACGCAGGGACTTGAGGTCATCAAGCTCGAGACCGAAGCCGCCGAGGTAAAGCTGGATGTACTGGGTCAGCGAGGAGTGGCCAACGGAGAGGACAAAGCGGTCACGGCCAGCCCACTTCACATCGTTAGGGTCGTGATTAATGACGCGCTGGTAGAGCGTGTAGGCGAGGGGCGCCAGCGACATCGCGGTACCCGGGTGGCCGGAACCGCACTTCTGGACGGCGTCCGCGGCCAGGACACGGACAGTATCTACTGCGCGAGTATCCACGTCGGTCCAGTCAGCCGGGTAACGGCGTTCAACCATGGCCTGCAGTTCTGGGGACAGCTTTTCTTGCGACACTGTGGGAAGCCTCACTTTTAGGTTCGAATGTTCATTGACCCCTCAAGTCTAGAGGTTTTGATTTGTCAGTGACGAGATTTTCATTTGCCCGTGGCGGATTATTGAAACTGTCTGAGAAACTGTAGGCTGGCATGGTTAAGACGCCACGGCCGCGCGCGGGAACTATTTAAGCCGAATAGCCGACTACTACATTGCGGCCTCTTACCCAGGCAGCTGAAATACACCCATGCCAGATACTGGAGGAATAATCCTTGGAGACGATCAAGGCCTATTTTGCGCTGACGAAGCCGAGGATCATTGAGCTCCTCCTTGTTGCCGCAATCCCGGCGATGCTCCAGGCACAGCGTGGAATCGAGTCCGTGACGGATAACTTCTGGCTGATTCTGTCCACCATCTTCGGCGGCTGGATGGGCGCGGCGGCTGCTCATACCTTTAACAACGTTGTTGACTATGAGATCGACCAGAAGATGCAGCGCACGCGTGCAAGGCCGCTGGTGCGCGCCAAGATTTCGCGCCGTAACGCAGCCATCTTCGCGTGGATCATGCTGTTTCTTTCCGTTTTCTGGCTGGGCGTACTCGCGCACTCGTGGCTTGCGGCCTTCTTCGTGATCCTGACGAACTTCTTCTACGTGTTCGTCTATACGAAGTTCTTGAAAATGCGAAACTCCCAGAACATCGTCTGGGGTGGCCTCGCAGGCTGTATGCCGGCAATGGTCGGCTGGGCGGTCATCCGCGACAACGCCCCGGCCGGCGAGCCGGACAAGTGGTGGCAGGCCATCGTCCTGTTCCTCATCATCTTCTTCTGGACCCCGCCGCACACGTGGGCGCTGGCCATGAAGTATAAGGAGGACTACCGCAAGGCAGGCGTGCCGATGCTGCCCGTCGTGGCACCAGAGGTGGAAGTCACCCGCCAGATCGTCTGGTACACCGTTGGCACCGTCATCGTGACTTTCCTCATCATTCCGGCTGCCTCGTGGATTTACCTCGTTGCCGCAGTGGTCTCAGGTGCAGTCTTCCTGTGGCTTGCTGTGGCTCTGCACCAGGGCGTGAAGAACGGCGCGAGGGTTAAGCCGATGCGCTTGTTTATCTACTCCAACAACTATCTTTCGGTTCTCTTCATCGGCCTGTCTATTGATGCCGTGCTCGGTTGGGAATCCATCGGCAGCATGCTGGGTTGGCCCACCGCCTGGTTCTAAGCTCTCGGGGAGCTTTAAAGGCCATCTAGGGATGTTTAGGAAAGCAGAACGGCGCCGTACGTTAAGTACCGCCGTACGTTAAGTACGGCGCCTTAGAATTTCTGCGTTAGTTGTCCTCGCGCACGCGCAGGACAATCGAGCCGGTGGTCTTGCGGGCGTGCAAGTCACGGTGAGCCTGAGCAGCGTCCTTGAGGGGATAAGAGGCGGTCACGTTGAAGGTGACGGCGCCGTCTGTGACGGCTTGGACGACTGCCTGTGCGCGCATCTGGAATTCGCCCTCCTGAGCGGTCCAGGCACCCAGCGAAGGACGTGTCAGGAAGATGGAGCCATGCTTGTTGAGCAACTGTGGGTCCATGGGCGGGACTGGGCCGGATGCGGCGCCAAACAGAGCCACGGTGCCGCGTGGACGGACAACCTCAAGGGACTCGTTGAAGGTGTCTTTGCCGACGCCGTCGTAGACGACGTCGACGCCGCGGCCGCCGTTGAAGCGGCGCACTTGCTCCGCCAGACCCTCACCGTAGCGGAATACTTGGTCCGCACCCGCTTCGTAGGAGAGCTGTTCCTTTTCATCGGTGGAAACGACCGTGTAGACGGTGGCCCCCAGCGCCTTGGCCATCTGAGTCAAGATGAGGCCAACGCCGCCAGCGCCGGCAGTAATCAGGCAGGAGGCTCCCTCGCCGAGCTGGTAGACCCCATTAGCCAGGTAATGAGCCGTCATGCCCTGCAGGAGCATTGACCCCGCAACCTCTGGTGGGAAGTCATCAGGCACGGCAACAATGCGGTCGCGGGATACGCAGACCTGTTCAGCGTAGGAACCAAAAGCATGGTCCCAAGCGACCATGGTTCCCTCGGCGATTTCTCCCTTTGGGTCGTGAACGACTCGGCCTGTGCCTTCGAGTCCAAGCACGAATGGTGTGGCGGCGTTGTAGATTCCTTCGCGGTAGTAGGTATCGATGTAGTTGACGCCGGCAACGATGACGTCGACAAGCACCTGATCCTCGGTGGGAGTGGGGGCCGGGATCTCGACATACTTGAGAACTTCTGGGCCGCCAGTCTGGTTGACCTGAATTGCGTACATATACAAAGGCTATCCCAGCGAGGCCTGTATATACAGGAAAACCGCCCTCCGAGGGGGTGGCCCGAAGAGCGGAATAAAGATGCTAGCGGCTTCCTAACTTTGTCAACGCTGCGCCAACGCTGCTCGACGCGCTGCGTACTTTTCTTCGGCAGCGGGGGAACCGGTCACAAGGTTCTCCGAACCGCCAGTACGACGTAATCCATGTGCCCAGAGCAGGGCGGTAAAGGCGGTAACCACCGAAGACATGCCGATGTGGATTGGAACAGTCCAGCGTGGGATGTGCATGTAGAACTGAGCTACGCCGATGCCCCATTGGACCAAGATGCAGGCGATGAGCACCCAGCCCGCCTTCTTGGCCAGCTCGGAGGCGCGGAAGCGGTAGAGCATGAAGACGACGATGAGCGTCAAGACCAAGTAGGCGTACATGCACATAGCGTGTACGACAGCCATGAATTCAGTGTCGACGTTAAGGCGGCCTTCCATGCCTACGCCATCGTCGCCGGAGTGAACTCCGGAGCCGGTAACCATGGTGCCGGTGGTCAAGACGACTGCCAGGGCGATGGTTGCCATCGCTGCCATGACGCGGATTGCCTGCGGGAACATACGGGTAGGAGTTCCATCGTCGGGCTCCAGGATGCGGGAGTAGAGCATTGCAGCCAGCCACACCAAGATCATGGACGGCAGGAAGTGCAGCGCCACGGCCCACCAGTTGAGCTTCAGGAACACGGAAATGGCGCCGATGACGGCCTGGACCATAATACCGGCAAGGTTGAGCCAGGCATAGACCTTTAGCTCGGTACGGCGACGAGCCATATGCATGGCGACGATGGCGGCCACGGCTGCGGCGGAAACCACGAAGGTAAGCAGGCGGTTACCAAACTCGATGAGCTGGTGGATCCACGGCGCCGCGCCGGACAGCGGAACCAGCGAACCTGGGTGGCACTCCGGCCAGGTGATACAGCCAAGGCCCGAACCAGTAACGCGGACAATAGCGCCCGATACCGTGATGCCACCCTGGCAGATGAGCAGAATCAGTGCGATGAGGCGCTGCTGCTTAATCGTGGGCGTCGCCTCGCGAAAGAACGTCGTTACTTTATTACCGGAATTCACGTTAAAAAGACTACCGCGCGGGTGCGCTCGGAACGAAACCCTTCACGCTGGAAACCGGGAAAAAGACAAAAGTCACATTTAGCCTTCGAAACGGAACCAACGGACCGCTGCAAACGACGCCGCCCCGGCCCATGCGATAAGGACCAACAGTTCCTGCCAAGGAAACACGTTGTTGAAGGCATCGTTTAGCGCACTTGCCATAGCGACCGTAGGAACGAGCGTAAGAAGCCCATCATTGCCGAGGCCCTGGGAATACATAGCCCAACCGACAACGCCCATGAGAATGAACCAAATGAGGTTCGCCACCGCGAGGACCATCTCGGAGCTCAGGGTTCCGCCGAGCAGCAAGCCTAGTGCAGTAAAGGAAGCCACACCCAGTACGAGGGTAAACAAGGCGAGCACGATCCCCGAGAGGCCGACACGCAGCCCTAGCAGAAAAGCAACACCCCCCAGCACGACCACCTGTAGAAACACCATGGAAAAGACCGCGGCAATCTTGCCCGCGATGATTGTCCATGCGGGTACACCGGAGGCGCCGGTTCTCTTTAGCGCCCCGTAGCGGCGGTCAAAGGCAAGAGAAATAGCCTGACCCGTAAATCCCGAACTGGTGGAGGCCACAGCCAAGACCATGGGGAAAACTTCCTTGAGCCCCTGGCCGGTGACGCTCTCCATGCGGGCCGCCCCGATGAGGAGGGCGAGCGGAATGACGATGCTGAGCAGCTGTTGCTCGCCGTGGCGGATCATCAGCTTTGACTCGATGACTCCCTGTGCCCGGGTCATAGCCCATACGCTGGCGCGCTGCGGATTGGGAGTGAAAGTTCCTGGTTCAAAACGTGACATGGTTCTTAACTCCTCAGCTCGCGGCCGGTGATATCAAGGAAGACGTCCTCAAGATTGCGGTGTGTGGTGTCGAGGCTGCGCAAGGTCACGGATTGTCGTGCCAACTCTTGCGCTAGGCGGGCGATGACCTCCGGGGTGGCCGGAGTCTCGACGCGGTAGTGCAGTGGGCGGGTGGCATCCGTAGGAAGATCTGCCGCACGCAGCGCTGCGAGGTCAACTTCGGTCGAGGTCTCAAAGCTAATGAGTGGAGACCCCGTGGATTCCATCAGCTCGGCGGTGGTACCTTGAGCCACCATGTGTCCGTGATCAATGATGACCACTCTGTCGGCAAGCGCCTCCGCTTCATCCATCAGGTGGGTAGTTAGGATAGTGGTCACGCCGTCTGCGCGCAGCGCACGAATGAGATCCCACACGGCTAGTCGCGACTGCGCGTCGAGACCTGCGGTGGGTTCGTCTAGGAAGACCAGCTCCGGCCTGCTAATGATGGCTAGCGCCAAGGAAAGTCGCTGCTGCTGACCGCCGGAGAGACGGCGGTAGGTGTTCTTCTCCACACCCTTGAGTCCCAGCTTCTCGATGAGCCAATCCGGGTCGAGGGGGTTGGCACTGTACTTCGCGCTAAGCTGTAGCATCTCGCGGACGCGAATTCCGGAATAGGAGCCACCACCTTGCAGCATGATTCCGATTCGCTCTCGTACGGCATCTGGACTTGTGCTGGGGTCGAGACCAAGGACACGAATACTCCCCGACGTCGGCTTCTTAAAGCCCTCGCACATCTCGATAGTCGTGGTCTTACCCGCACCATTGGGGCCCAGCAGACACAGCATTTCTCCACGATTCACATGGAAGCTGAGCCCGTCTACGGCTCTCTTGTCCCCGTAGGTTTTGACTACGTCCGTTAGCTCGAGAGCTGGGGATCCATCGAAAGTTGTATTCACGAAGGACTAGTTTAGGACACTAATTCTTGAGCGACGTAATAGGAGAGTCCACAGCCCCATGACCACGACGTATGCAGCAATAGCGGAAATATAGATGATAGCGATCGTGCCCGGCGGGAGGCCAAGGCCGCGCGGGAGAACGAAGAAGCTCATCCCGGCCGAATAGATCACCACAGTGAGGCGGAAGATGAGCCGGTTAGCCCAAGCCGCAAGCGGCAACACCGTCCAGAGGATGTACCACGGGTGGACCACAGGGAAGAAAACGACTAACACAAGCGTCGAGATTCCCAGACCGCCAATCGGATGGATGCTTCCGCGGTACGTTGCAAGGAGCATGCGGAACATGAATCCAGTGGCGATGAGCACGCCTACCGTGCGGGTAAAGGAGAGGATTGCCTCAGTGTGGTCGCCCAAGCCCAAAAGCATCCCTAGGAAGCCGGCGCCCACGCCCACGGCGGTACTAGAGGAAAGCCAAGAGCGAATGCTTGCGGCACCGCCTTGGCCCGTGATCCAGCCCAGTCCGATGCCGGATGCAAGCGTGACGATGCCGATGGACAGGATGAGGATGCCGAGTTGGACTGCGGTTGCGCTAGCTATGGCACCCAGGGGGGAATAGCCGCGCCGCAGCATCAACACTCGGGCCAGGGCCATGCCCACAAAACCCAAGCCGATAAAGCCCGTCACCTTGACCATGCCTGCGCAAGAAATGAGCAGGCCCGAGGCCAAGAAATAGAACCACACGGGTCTTCCACCCAACTTATCGACCCCGCGCAGGCCCAGTTCCACGCCCACGAGTGCCAGCCCCAACATCACCGACTCGTTATGGATACCGCCCACTAGGTGCAAGGTAGTCAGTGGGTTCAAGATACCCAGCCAAAGCGCTGACTCTGGAGAAACTCTGCAGCGACGTGCCAGCTGCGAGGTCGCCCATCCCGCTGCAATGATGCCCGCCAATGAGAGAAGACGGTGCGCAATAACACCCAGAATGATCGAGTTATGCGTGAGCAAGCTAACTATGGCTGCGAGGCCCAGTGCCACAGGGCCATAGGGCGAGGGCGAGTTGGCCCAGATGAATGGAACCGAGCGCGCTAGTGGGTCCTCCGATCCCAATAACTGAACGGGACCTGCTGAATAGGGGTCGAGTCCCTGGGCCACGATGGAGCCATTAGCAAGGTAGGAATAAATATCCTGCGTAAACAGGGGAGCGGTGAAAATGAGTGGGATGACCCAACCCGCCCACGTTCGCCAGAGCTGGCTTTGGGTTAGCAAGCGTCGAGGTTTTGTGCCACGGGCACCGCGTAGTGGCGTGCCCACGAAAGGCGCGATGAGTACCCACGCGGTCACCATGAGGCCGACACCCAAAAAGACCAATGCTGAGGCCGACTGCAGCATGCGAGACATTAAAGAGCCGAATGGAACGTTGTCATAAGGATTACCCACCACGGGGAGAGCGCCCGCCCCCAGGCCGCCAACCGCGATAAGGATTGCGCCAAGTGTTCCCATCCAACGCAGGACGAAAAAGGCGCGTAGTTGATTAATAGAGGTGCGCGGGCGAACCTCAGGATCGTCGGGGAGCAGGTCATATAGGGCGTCGGAAAGCGAGCCCCTCGTTGCATCATCTGAATCAGCGTGCAGCTGCGCGGAACGAGAACCCGCACTGCCAAAACGCGGGAGGTCCTCGCGGACACCCGTTAGGAAGGCAGTGAGACGCTGTTTCATAAAGAAACACTTTAGCGGGCCTTCTGTTCAAACGGGGGTGAAGGTACGCCACGCCGGGACCAGCGCTGGTGGAAATTGGGAATGAATTAGGGAACACTAGTGTTGTCTAAAAATAGACGTTCGTTTTTAACAAGGAGGTGCAGCACATGGTCACAGATAAAGAGACCCGAACCACCGAGGGCGATACCCGCCGCCAGGTCATGCTTCTCCTCCTCAAGGACGGCCCGGTGACGGCGTCGTACCTCGGCGAGCGCCTAGGTCTTTCGGCCGCCGGAATTCGCCGGCACTTAGACATTCTGGTGGAAGAAGAGCTAACAGAGGTTGTCCATCGCCGGCCCCATTCGGCTGGGCGTGGCCGCCCTGCCAAGCATTTCCGCCTCACCGACCGTGGGCGTGCGCAATTTGGCCATGCTTACGACGCGCTTGCTTCGGATGCTCTGGACGCCCTGCGCGCGGCCGGCGGTGCCGAGGCAGTGCGTAGCTTTGCCAAAGCACGTTTCGAGAAACTTCTGGCAGACGTTAAACCACTTGTGCGGGATGACGAGTCTGTAAAGGAAGTGGCGAAGAAACTCGCTGAGGTTCTTGATGAACATGGTTACGCTGCCACGGTAAATAGTGCGGGCAACGGTGTGCAGATTTGCCAGCACCATTGCCCCGTAGCCCACGTGGCCGCGGAACATCCGGAGTTGTGTGAGGCTGAGCAGGAAGTCTTTTCTGCCCTATTAGGTAAACACGTGCAGCCCTTGGCCTCCATTGCGGATGGCCACGGAATCTGCACCACAAACATCCCCTTGACTCCGGTCAGCCCTGACCGGAAAACAAATCTTTAGACGAAAGGAGCGGGTTATGACTCAGGCACAACCGGCGCCAGGCCTCGAGACCAAGATGAGTGATGACGAGATCATCTCTTCCATCGGCGGTTACGAGTACGGCTGGCACGATTCCGACGAAGCGGGTCAGGCAGCTCACCGAGGACTCAGCGAGGACGTTGTCCGCGATATCTCTGAGAAGAAGAACGAGCCGGAGTGGATGCTGGAATCCCGGCTGAAGGCGCTGCGCATCTTTAACAAGAAGCCGGTTCCAACGTGGGGCCCGGATCTCTCCGCTATCGACTTCGACAACATCAAGTACTTCGTCCGTTCCACGGAGAAGCAAGCTCAGACGTGGGATGACCTTCCCGCCGACATTAAGGAAACCTACGACAAGCTCGGCATTCCGGATGCCGAGAAGAAGCGTCTGGTCTCTGGTGTTGCGGCTCAGTACGAGTCTGAGGTGGTCTACCACAAGATCCGTGAAGACCTTGAAGCACAGGGCGTCATCTTCGTCGACACTGACACTGCCGTTAGGGAGTACCCGGAGATCCTCCAGGAGTACTTCGGCACCGTTATTCCGGCAGGCGACAACAAGTTCTCCGCACTGAACAACGCCTGCTGGTCCGGCGGCTCCTTCGTCTACGTCCCGAAGGGCGTTCACGTGGACATCCCGCTCCAGGCTTATTTCCGCATCAACACGGAGAACATGGGTCAGTTCGAGCGCACCCTCATCATCGTTGAGGAAGACGCTTACGTTCACTACATCGAGGGCTGCACCGCTCCGATTTACAACTCGGACTCCCTGCACACCGGCGTTATCGAGATTGTGGTCAAGAAGGGCGGACGTTGCCGTTACACCACCATCCAGAACTGGTCCACCAACGTCTACAACCTGGTTACCCAGCGTGCCAAGGTCGAAGAGGGCGGCACCATGGAATGGGTCGATGGCAACATCGGTTCCAAGGTCACCATGAAGTACCCGTCCTGCTGGCTGACTGGTGAGCACGCTAAGGGCGAGGTCCTCTCCCTGGCTTTCGCTGGCGAGGGTCAGGTCCAGGACACCGGTTCCAAGATGGTTCACATGGCACCGCGTACTTCCTCCAACATCGTGTCGAAGTCCGTTGCCCGCAACGGTGGCCGCGCTGCCTATCGTGGCTTGGTGCAGGTCAACGCGAACGCCTCCAACTCCACCGCGAACGTCGAGTGCGACGCACTGCTCGTGGACAACAATTCGCGTTCGGATACCTATCCGTATAACGACATCCGCAATGATCACGTGACCCTCGGCCACGAGGCAACTGTCTCCCAGGTCTCTGAGGAGCAGCTGTTCTACCTCATGTCCCGCGGCATTGCGGAAGAGGAGGCAATGGCGATGATCGTGCGCGGCTTCGTGGAGCCAATCGCGAAGGAGCTCCCGATGGAGTACGCCCTCGAGCTCAACCGCCTTATTGAACTACAGATGGAAGGATCGGTGGGCTAAGTGGTTGCCTCCAACGAATTCAATCCGGCTGACGTCACGAAGGGTGACCAGTTCACCTCGTTTAACGTCGATGACTTCCCGGTTCCACACGGCCGCGACGAGGTCTGGCGCTTCATCGCGCTGCGCCACCTGCGCGGTCTGCACAACGGCGAGTTCGCACCGGCCGTTGCACAGAAGATTTCCGTAACCACCCCAGCAGGCGTGTCGACTGAGACTGTTGCTCCCGATGACGCCCGCTTGGGCACCGCTGGCGCTCCTGCCGATCGCGTTGCCGCGCAGGCATGGACATCCATGCCGGAGGCACAGATCGTGACCATCGATGCGGATGCACAGGTCAACGACCCCGTCGAGATCACCATCACCGGTGCAGGCGAGGGAGTCACCTCCTTTGGTACTACTTCCATTCAGGTTGGCCACCACGCAGAGGCCACCGTCGTGCTCAAGTACGTCGGTTCCGGCACCCATGCTGACAACGTTGAATTCCTGCTTGGCGACGGCGCCAACGTCACCGTTGTTGTCGACGCTGATTGGGAAGACAACGCGGTACACCTGGGCCACCAGGTCGCCTCCATGGGTCGAGATTCTGTTCTGCGCCACAACACCGCCATCTTCGGCGGCGAGATCGTGCGCATCGTTCCGCGCGTTGCCTTCACAGCTCCTGGCGGCGACGCCGAGATGCTCGGCGTCTACTTCGCAGATGCTGGACAGTACTTCGAGAACCGTCTGCTGGTGGACCACTCCGTGCCGAACTGCCGTTCCCGTGTGTTCTACAAGGGTGCCCTGCAAGGCACCAACCAGGCTGACGGCACCGTCGAATCTGGACGCAAAGAAGCCCGTACCTGCTGGGTCGGTGACGTTCTCATCCGCCAGGATGCAAACAACACCGATACCTACGAGACCAACAACAATCTCATCCTTACTGAAGGCGCACGCGCCGATGCGATCCCGAACCTGGAGATCCAGACCGGTGAGATCGTGGGTGCAGGCCACGCCGCAACCGTAGGCCGCTTCGATGATCTTGAGGTCTTCTACCTCATGTCCCGCGGTATTCCGGCTGCCGAGGCACGCCGACTCATCATCCGCGGCTTCTTCTCTGAGGTCATTTCCCGTATTCCGGTTGAGTCCTTGCGCGAGGATCTGGAAACCCGCGTCATTGACGAGCTCGAAAAAATCAACGCTTAACAATCCCCGAAAGCAGGTATAACTCAATGTCCACCCTGGAAATTAAGAACCTCCACGCGCAGGTCCTCCCGAACGACGAGAACGGTGAGCCTAAGGAAATCCTCAAGGGCGTTAACCTCACCATCAACTCCGGTGAGACCCACGCTGTCATGGGCCCTAACGGCTCCGGTAAATCCACCTTGTCCTACGTCATCGCCGGCCATCCGAAGTACGAAGTAACCGAGGGCGAGATCCTGCTCGACGGCGAAAACACCCTCGAGATGGAAGTTGACGAGCGCGCCCGCGCTGGCCTCTTCCTGGCTATGCAGTACCCAACCGAGGTCCCGGGCGTCAAGATGGCTCAGTTCATGCGCTCCGCTGTCACCGCTGTCCGCGGTGAGGCTCCGAAGCTGCGCGAGTGGAACAAGGAACTAACCGAGGCTCGCGAGAAGCTCTCCATCGATAAGTCCTTCGCACACCGAGCTGTTAACGAGGGCTTCTCCGGCGGTGAGAAGAAGCGCCACGAGGTTATGCAGCTGGATCTGTTGAAGCCTAAGTTCGCCATCATGGATGAAACCGACTCCGGCCTCGACGTCGACGCTCTGCGCGTTGTTTCTGAGGGCATCAACCGCTTCCAGGAGGAAACCCACGGCGGCATCCTGATGATCACCCACTACAAGCGCATTCTCAACTACGTCAAGCCTGACTTTGTGCACGTCTTCGCCAACGGCCAGGTCATCAAGACCGGCGGCGCAGAGCTCGCTGACCAGCTCGAAGAGTCCGGCTACGATCAGTTTGTTAAGTAAGAAGGCTAATGTCTAACTTCGATGTAACTGCCATCAGGAAGCAGTTCCCGATCCTCGAGCGCACCGTGCGCGGCGATAAGCCGCTGGTGTACCTCGACTCGGGAGCTACCTCCCAAAGGCCACTGCCAGTTTGGAAGGCGGAGGAGGAGTTCGTGCTTGGCACGAATGCTCCAGTCCACCGTGGTTCCTACCAGCTGGCCGAAGAGGCCGACGATGCTTACGAGTCTGCTCGCCAGGCCATCGCTGCCTTCGTTGGCGCCGACCGTGACGAGATTGCGTTCACCAAGAACGCAACGGAGGCCCTCAATGAGGTTGCCTACACGCTGTCGGATGAGCGTGCAGGTGATCTCTATGTAGGGGAGGGCGACACCGTCGTCATCACCGAGCTCGAGCACCACGCGAACCTCGTCCCGTGGCAGGAACTGTGCCAGCGCACCGGCGCCACGCTGAAGTGGTACTCGATGACCGAAGACGGCCGCATCGACCTCGATTCTCTCGAGCTTGATGAGAGCGTCAAGGTCGTCGCGTTCACGCACCAGTCCAACGTCACGGGTGCAATCGCTGACGTCGAAGAACTGGTCCGCCGCGCGCGTGCCGTTAACGCCCTCGTCGTCTTGGATGCCTGCCAGTCGGTTCCGCACATGGCCGTGGACTTCCACGCGCTCGACGTGGACTTCGCTGCCTTCTCGGGACACAAGATGTGCGGCCCGAATGGTGTCGGCGTGCTTTACGGAAAGGCAGAGCTGCTTGAAAAGCTTCCGCCATTCCTGACCGGCGGCTCCATGATCGAGGTCGTCCGAATGGAAAAAAGCACCTTTGCAGCCCCGCCTACTCGCTTTGAGGCGGGGACGCAGATGACCAGCCAGGTCGTGGGCCTTGGCGCAGCCGTCAAGTTCCTGAGCGAAGTGGGCATGGCAAACATCCACGCCCACGAGCAGAAGCTCACTGCTCGCGCACTGGAAGGCTTACAGCAGATCCCTGGTCTGCGCATCGTTGGTCCAACCACCACCGAGCAACGCGGTGGTGCCATCTCCTTCGTGGTTGACGGTATCCACCCGCATGACCTGGGTCAGGTGCTCGATTCGCACGGTGTTTCCATCCGTACTGGCCACCACTGCGCGTGGCCGCTGCATCGTGCGGGCAACATCAACTCGACTGCCCGCGCTAGCTTCTACCTCTACAACACTGAGGAAGAAGTGGACAAGCTCATCGAGGCCGTCAAGGCTGCACGCGAATTCTTTGGAGTGGAGTAAATGAATCTAGATTCCATGTACCAGGACGTCATCCTGGACCACTACAAAAACCCGAAGTTCGCCGGTCTGCGCGAGGGCCAGTCTGAGGTCCACCACGTCAACCCATCCTGTGGCGACGAGGTGACCCTGCGTGTAAAGCTTTCCGCAGATGGCAAGACCGTTGAGGATGTTTCTTATGAGGCAGAGGGCTGTTCCATTTCGCAGGCCTCGACCTCCGTGATGGCTGAGGAAATCATTGGCAAACCTTTGTCCGAGGCCAAAGAAAAGCTCGAAGAGTTCGAGAAGATGGTGACCTCCCGTGGCGAAGTCGAAGGCGATGATGAAATCATCGGCGACGGTGTTGCTTTCGGCGGCGTCGCACAGTTCCCCGCCCGCGTTAAATGCGCTCTCCTCGGATGGAAGGCCTTCCAGGCCGCATCCGTGGAAGCACTCAATGATCTGGAGAAATAAATGTCTGACCCAGTAGATCCATACCAAGACGCTAACGCGTCCTTCGATGGTGGCAGCCAGCGTCCGCCCCAAACCGAGGCGCAGATTGCCAAGGTATTCGACATCACCGAGTACATGCGTGACGTGATTGACCCGGAGCTTGGCATCAATGTGGTTGATCTGGGCTTGGTCTATGACGTCTGGCTCGAGGACGTCGACGGCAAGGAGACAGCGATGATCAACATGACGCTGACCTCGCCGGCCTGCCCGCTTACCGACGTCATTGGTGAGCAGGTTGAAGACGCAGTGGTGGGCAACAAGCTTGCCGACGCCGTCCAGATTAACTGGGTCTGGATGCCGCCATGGGGTCCGAACATGATCACCGAGGAAGGCCGCGAAATGCTGCAGGCCCTAGGCTTCGCAGTCTAGGCGAGTGATTTAAACTTCCACATCTTGATAAGTCCCGCTGCCGAATGGCCGCGGGACTCTTCTAGTTTTCTGGTTTTGGCTCAGCTATGACCTGTTAGCGCCGGTTGATAGACTGATTCCTCGTGATTGTGACCAATGATTTCGAGGTGCGCGTGGGCGCACGTACGCTTCTCGACGCTCCCGGCCAGCACCTGCGAGTGCAGCCGGGCGACCGCATCGGGCTGGTCGGACGCAACGGTGCCGGCAAGACGACCACCATGCGCATCCTGGCAGGGGAGACCGAGCCCTATGGCGGCTCTGTCACGCGCTCCGGCCCCATTGGTTACCTGCCACAGGACTCCCGCGAAGGCAATATCGAGATCACCGCTCGTGAGCGCGTTCTCTCCGCCCGCGGCTTGGACGATATCAAGCGCCGTATGGCTAAGCAGCAACAGCTAATGGAAAACGCCACGGACGATAAATTCCGTGACAAGGCCATCCGCAAATACTCTCGCTTGGAGGAGGAGTACCACTCATTGGGTGGTTACGAAGCAGACTCCGAGTGCGCGCAGATTTGCGATAACCTGGGCCTGCCACAGCGCATCCTTGACCAGCAGTTGAAGACTCTCTCCGGCGGTCAGCGCCGCCGCGTGGAGCTCGCACAGATCCTCTTCGCAGCGTCGGCTGGCTCGGGCAAATCCCAGACCACCTTGCTGTTGGATGAGCCGACTAACCACTTGGATGCTGACTCCATTACGTGGCTGCGCGGCTTCTTGTCCAAGCACGAGGGCGGCCTCATTATGATCTCTCACGATGTGGACCTCCTTGAGGCTGTGTGCAACAAGATCTGGTTCCTTGATGCGGTGCGCGCCGAGGCCGACATTTACAACATGGGATTCAAGAAGTACCTGGATGCGCGCGCTACCGACGAAGCTCGCCGCCGACGTGAGCGCGCCAATGCGGAGAAGAAGGCTTCGGCCCTGCAGAAGCAGGCTGCCAAACTCGGCGCGAAGGCCACCAAGGCGGCCGCTGCCAAGCAGATGCTTGCCCGCGCGGACCGCATGATGAACCAACTGGACGAAGTGCGCGTGGCCGACAAGGTCGCGCACATTAAGTTCCCTGAGCCCGCGCCGTGCGGCAAGACCCCGCTGAACGCTAAGGGTCTTACCAAGATGTACGGTTCCTTGGAAGTCTTTGCCGGCGTCGATCTCGCCATCGACAAGGGCTCCCGCGTGGTTGTTCTCGGTTACAACGGCGCTGGTAAGACCACGTTGCTGAAGCTGCTTGCGGGAGTAGAACGCACCGACGGTGAGGGCGGCATTGTTTCCGGCCATGGTCTGCGTATCGGCTACTTCGCGCAAGAGCACGACAACATCGACGCGAACAAGACCGTGTGGGAGAACACCATTGAAGCTTGCCCGGACGCAGGCCAACAGGATCTCCGCGGCCTCCTCGGTGCCTTTATGTTCTCCGGCGACAAGCTGGAGCAACCCGCCGGTACCTTATCCGGTGGTGAGAAGACGCGTCTTTCGCTGGCAACCCTGGTGTCCTCGCGCGCGAACGTGTTGCTGCTGGATGAGCCTACTAACAACTTGGACCCGCAGTCGCGTGAGCAGGTGCTCGACGCACTTTCCACCTACACCGGCGCCGTCGTGTTGGTCACCCACGATCCGGGAGCAGTGAAAGCACTCAAGCCCGAGCGTGTCATCATCATGCCGGATGGCGATGAAGATCTGTGGAACGACGAATACATGGAGATTGTTGAGCTGGCCTAAACATTGCAGTGTCGGACCAGATCGTGTTCATGGACGAAGGACGTATCGTAGAGACCGGCGAGCCCAATGCGTTCTTTGACAACCCGCAGACAGAGCGCGCCCATAAGTTCCTCGATACCCTCGTCTTTTAGGAGCCTTTAGCCGATGACCACGCCCCGCATCCTGCTTGATTGCGATCCCGGAATTGATGACGCCTTTGCCCTCATTTATCTCGCGGCGCTTCACCACGCCGGCGAGATTGAGCTCGTTGGTGTCACCACGACGGCCGGCAACATCGACGTCGACACCACTGCTCGCAACGCGGCGTTCATTCTCAGCGAATGCGGGCTAGGGGAGATCCCCGTGGCACCCGGCCACCCAGTTCCCCTGGAGGTTCCACTGGTAACGACCCCGGAAACCCATGGCCCAGCTGGTCTGGGCTACGTCACGGCTCCGGACTGGAACTCCGATTACAACTGGCGGGACCTGTGGAACAACGCAGCTGAACAGGACGCGCAGCTCATCGTCACCGGTCCGCTCACCAATGCAGCGCTAGCCGGGGTGAGCAAGTTCAGCCAGGTGACGGTGATGGGCGGCGCAGTGAACTACCGTGGCAACACCACGCCCACAGCGGAGTGGAACTTCTGGGTAGACCCGCATGCCGCAAAGCAGGTCTTTGGCGACTTGCGCGAAAGCAACAGCCAAGCGACGCTGTGCTCACTGGAAGTGACCGAGCAGTTTCTCATCGCGCCGCCACGCTTGGAGCGACTCATCGCGGAGCTGGGCGAGCATCCGGTGGCCCGCCACCTTCCAGAGATCCTCCGCTTCTATTTCGAGTTCCATCAAGAGCAAGGAGAGGGCTACCAGGCTCAAATCCATGACCTGCTCACCTGCATAATCGCGCTTGGCAAGGTGGACTTCCTTAAGCGCACCACCACTGTGGATGTGGAGGCTGAGTCGCAGTTGCTACGCGGAACATCCGTGGCGGACCTACGGGGACATTGGGATGCGCTGGCCAACGCACACGTGGTGACCGCCGTAGATATCGTAGGCGCGCACGCGGAGCTCACCCGTGCGGCCGGGATTTTGGCTCGTCGCGTTTAGTGCGCTTATTATTAATGGGCTGCCCGAGGTGACATAGGGCAAAAACATTGCCAACGCTTTGTACATCTACTACTTCCCAAAGTGAAAGTTTCATGTCACAGATCTCTTTAACGCCAGCCCGCAAAGGCCTGGTAATCGCCGGTGCGCTCATCGTCGTAGCCACCTGGATCTATCTCGTTTTGGTCCGTCCGACTTCCTGGGAGTCCGTCGCGGGCTCCACTGAAGCACTCATCACCTTGGTCGGCTACTTGCTCGGTGCCGCCTTGCTGCTTGCAGGCGCGCTGCCAGCGCTTCCCGCCCGAACCATCGCAATCATCCCTGTCGCGTTGGTCCTCAACATCGTCGTCGGCGAGATCATTGGTTCCATTGGTGTACCGCTCTACATCGACTCCGTGGGTACCATCCTCGTCGCCGCCATTGCCGGCCCTATCGCTGGCCTGGCCACGGGTACTTTGTCCTCCGTGGTGTGGGGTCTTCTCAACCCGGCAGCCCTGCCATTTGCGGCTGTATCGGCTGCGACTGGTTTCCTTGCGGGTTGGGCGATCAACAAGGGTGCCTTCAAGAAGTGGTGGTCCGTCATCCTTTCCGGCGCCATCATCGGAATCATCTCCGGCATGCTGGCCGCGCCCGTCGCAGCATTCGTTTACGGCGGCACCGCTGGCCTGGGAACAGGCGCCGTGGTCTCGCTCTTCCGCGAGCTCGGTAACTCGCTTATCGCTTCGGTGACCCTGCAGTCCTTCATCTCCGATCCGCTCGATAAGGCCATCGTCTTCCTCATCGTGTGGGCAGCAATCAAGGCACTGCCGAAGCGCACCCTCGAAAGCCTGCGCCCGCGTTAATGATTCACCCAGCCACTGTTTTTAGCGCCGCAGCCTCCACCTGGTTTCTCATCGTGGCAGTCAACTCACCCCTACTCAATGCGGCTGTGCTCATCATGTGGCTCATACTTGGCACCATCGCATCACGCTCGATAGCGGTGGTCGCCACCACCACGGTGCTTGCCCTTCCCGCCGCGGCATCGATGGCGCTCATTCACGCGCCCTACGGCACTGCCCGTATATTCCCATTACTCACCAGTGATGGCCTGCTTCTTTCAGGCCAACTTTCCCTACGTTTCGCCGCCTTAATGGGCTGTATCGTGGCGGCTGCCGCCATGGTTAAGGTCAGCGACGTCGCCAAGTGGCTCCAAGCCTCCCGCCTCGGCCACAAAGCCGCCTACGTGGTGGGTGCCTCCCTTCAATCCCTGCCCGAGGGTGCGCGCGCCATCGCCGCGGTACGCGACGCTAACCGCCTCAGCGGCGTGAAGGTTTCCATACGCAACGTTGCCTCCCGCGTCATCATCCCGGTCATCGCACGCCTGCTCACTCAGGGTGCGCAGCGGGGCCAGGCCTTAACTGCGATCGGATTCGACAGACCAGGCCGACGCACAGTTTTGGTCCCCGTTCCAGACAGCCTGGCTCAGCGCATCGTCCGGTGGGCACTGCCCATCATCAGCGTTCTTGGAGTATTGCTATGGATCTAGTCCCAGGAACAAGCAAGACCATCCGCGTAGGATTTAGCGAAAACGCCGACGACGTTGCGCATCAACTCGCAGAGATTTTGGATGTTGACACGGTAATCGGCGCCGATGCGGCAGCACACGTCTCTCTCCTGCGCGAGACAGTCAGGGAAGAACTAGCGCTTGCGTTGGAACACCTTGGGATGGATCCGCAGAACATGAAATCCAGGGTAGAGCAGGCGCTTTGCGACGTCGCCCTCGACGGCACGCGCAAACCCTCCGGCCTGTCTGGTGGTCAAACACGCCGGCTTGCGCTCGCGCAGGTCGCAATAGCCGAGCCACCCGTGCTCATCGTGGTCGAGCCGTGGGCAGGCCTCGATCCCGATTCACGCGAGCGCATCGCCAGCTATCTCGGAACGCTGAAAGAAACCGCGGTCATCCTCGTTGAACACGACACCAGCGCAGACGGCATTTTTGACCTTGCCCGCGTGGCTCCGACTTCGGATAGCGTCACTATTTCCCAGGTGCGCGCCAAGCGCGGTGCGAAACCCAGGCGCTGGTGGCACCTCAAAGCTCCGGAATCCAGCACTTTTGAGGTTGGCCCGGTGGACTTGAAGCTGCGGCCTGGAGGAGTGCTGTGGCTGCGTGGCGGAAACGGTTCAGGCAAGACCACGTTGCTGCGCGCAGCCGCTGGCCTCGACAGCGATGAACCCGCCCATCCCAGCATCGCGATGGCGCTGCAATCGCCCATGGACCAGGTGCTCGAATCCACCATTGGGGCGTGGGTGCAGGAGCCAGATCTCATACCTGGCCTACCTCTAGAAGAGCATCCTTTGGACGTCTCGGCTTCGCAATTGCGGGTCGCGCAGGTCGCGCACGCGGTGGCACTGCGCCGCAGTATTCTCATTCTTGATGAGCCGGACACGCTTCTCGACGCCCGTGGCAGAGTGATGGTCCATCGTCTCATTCACAACGCGCTTTCCGCATCGGCGTCAATAGTATTGACCTGCCACGATCCCGCGTTTGTGGCCGAGGTCGCCTCCTACGCAACGGTAGACGAAATGAATCTAGCGAACTGACGCGGCGCCCGAAACCTCATGGATGAGAATCCGTGGAGCACGGGCAATGGTGAAGGGTGAAACCTTCACCATTACTCACTCGCTTCTAATTGCGGAAGCCGTGGACCGGTGCGGGGATGAAGCCGCCGCGATTGACAAACGTGGAGTTGCCCACGGTGTTGACCGGGATTACCGGAGCGTATCCGAGCAGGCCACCGAAGTTGACTTCGTCGCCAATCTTGGCCCCTGGGACTGGAATAACGCGGACCGCGGTGGTCTTATGGTTCATCACACCGATGGCGGCTTCATCAGCAATCATGCCGGCAATCGTTGCCGCAGAGGTATCGCCAGGAAGCGCAATCATGTCGAAGCCGACTGAGCAGATTGCGGTCATGGCTTCCAGCTTGTCCATGGAAATGGCACCGGAACGCACTGCGTCGATCATGCCCTTGTCCTCAGAGACGGGGATGAAGGAACCCGAAAGGCCGCCGACGCGCGAGCATGCCATCATGCCACCCTTCTTCACGGCGTCGTTAAGCAGTGCCAATGCGGCTGTCGTGCCATGAGTACCGACCTGGTCAAGGCCCATGTGCTCCAGGATGTGTGCCACGGAATCGCCGAGCTCGGCGGTTGGTGCCAGGGAAAGGTCAATGATGCCGAAGGGAACGCCAAGGCGCTCGGAGGCCATGTTGCCCACGAGCTGGCCAGCACGCGTGATCTTAAACGCGGCCTTCTTGACCTCCTCGGCAACCTGATCCAGGGTGGCACCCTCGAGGTTGCCCAACGCACGGTCCACCACGCCGGGGCCGGAAACGCCCACGGAAACCACGCAATCCGGTTCCTCGATGCCGTGGAAGGCACCCGCCATGAACGGGTTGTCGCCCACGGAGTTTGCAAAGACCACCAGCTTGGCACAGGCGATCGCCGACTGATACTTGGTCAGTTCGGCGGCCTCCTTGATGACCTCGCCCATGCGCTTGGCGGCATTCATGTTGATGCCCGCGCGCGAGGACGCGATATTTACGGAAGAGCATACGAGCTCCGTCGTAGACAGGGCCTCAGGGATCGAATTGATGAGCTTCTTTTCCGCGGTGGTAGCGCCCTTTTCCACGAGAGCAGAATAACCACCGACGAAGTTCACGCCGGTCTCAGCCGCTGCGCGATCGAGTGCCTTGGCCGCCTCAACGGGGTTTCCTTCGACGCCTGCGACGATGAGCGATACCGGCGTGACGGAGATGCGCTTATTAACGATCGGAATGCCGAGCTCCGCCTCGATGCCCTCGCACACCTCAACCAGGTGCTTTGCGCGTTCAGTCACCAGGTCATATACCGCCTGGGCAGTCGCATCCATGGATGAACGCGTACATCCCAGCAAGGAGATACCCATGGTCACCGTGCGGATGTCGAGACGGTACTTGTCGATCATCTCGATCGTGTCGAGAATACTTACGGTATTAAAACGATTGAGCATATTTAGATCTCATTCATCGCTGTAAACAGCGCCTCAGACTGTACGCGGATGGACTGGTTAATGTCTTCGCCCACCTTATTCATGCGCTCTTGAATCTGTTGGATCGATACCTCAGATTCATCAAATTCCACGCGCAGAATCATGGTGAAAAAACCGGACATGAGTGTCTGCGAAACGTCGACAATGTTCACCCCGAGCTCAGCGAGGTTAGTAGTTACAGAAGCAATAATTCCGGTGCTATCAGCGCCGGTCACAGTCATGATGGCAATCATGGAGTTGATTCTAGTGCTTCTCACCTCTTAATTGTCCGGCGACCAATAAACGGGGCCAAGCTCACAGTTAGCGTAGGGTGGGGCGCCATGACCACAGTTAAGAAAGTTTTGTACATCGGCGGACACGGCAAGATCGGTCTGCTCTCCGCACCTCTTATTTCTGAGAAGGGTTACGAGATTCACTCACTGATCCGCAACCCCGACCAAGCCCCGGAGATCGAGAAACTTGGCGCCACCCCAGTCATCAAGGACATCACTGAGCTAAGCGTTGACGAGTGGGCAGATTTGCTCACGCTTTACGACGTCGTGGTTTGGGGCGCCGGAAACGGCGGCCGCGGGGGAGCAGAGCTCACAACTGCTGTGGATCGCGATGGCGCGCTTGCCACGATCGACGCACTCGAGCAGCTCAAGGCAGCTGGCAAGCCCACCCCGAAGTACGTGATGATCTCCTATGTTGGCGCGACCCACAATACTGCTAACCCTGACGACGCATCCTGGTACGCCTACGTCGAGGCCAAGAAGGCAGTGGACAATCGCCTCAATGCCTCACAGCTCGACTACCTCATCCTTGGCCCTTCCGCCTTGAGTGATGAACCCGCAGAAGGCATCGAGGTTCTCGAGTCGCCGTCCACGGAAAAGGAGACCAGCCGCGAGCTCGTGGCACAGGTTGTGGCCGAGGTCGTGGGACGCGACGAGTTCCCGAACACCCCGTTGGAGTTCTACAACGGCACCAACCCGGTCTCTAGCATCTAGGTTCAGCTTGGTGTAGAAGCTTGCTTTCTCGGACGGCTGCCGCGGATAGATTGCTCGACCAAGGCCAGAACCGCCTCTAGGTTCGCAGTATCACCTAGTGCAAGACGGTTGATGAAACCGTCCATGAAGGTCTCCAAATAAAGCACCAACGTGTCAATGGAGACGTCGTCACGCATGCGCCCTTGCTCGGCGTTGCTTTCCAAACGTGCACGCACCGCCCGATCCAAGACTTCCTGCTGGTCGCGCCAACGCATGGCAAAGGAGGGATCGGTGCGGAGCATGGAAGTCACCTCGAGGCGAGTGGCCAGCCAATCATGGCGCTCTGGGTGGCGAAGCATTTCGCTCATCACCTCAACCAGACCGTTGTTTGCAACGACTTCAGCCTGGCGAGCGGCGTCTTCCTGGGCCAGTGCCAGAAATAGGGATTCTTTGTCACCGAAGTGGTGGAAAATCGCACCACGCGACTTTCCCGTAGCTTCTTCCAGAAGGCGCACGGTTGCGCCCTCATAGCCATGCTCGGCAAAACACTTTCGGGCACCTACCAAGATTTCGTGACGACGTCGGTTGAGCTCAGAATCGCTCACGATAGGCATGGAAGTCTCCTCAAAAGTGCAATAAGAATAATCAAAATAAGATAAAGGAGGGCCGCACGGCGAAAGCCGGCGGCCCATAAGCGGAGGCGGCTGCCTTCTACCATTTACTTGCTAGCAGGAAGCCATCCTCCAAGAGGCAGTCCGATTAGGACTTGACCATCTGGCGCAGAACGTACTGCAGAATGCCGCCGTGGCGGTAGTAGTCAGCCTCACCCGGGGTGTCGATGCGGACCTTAGCGTCGAACTCGACGGTCTCGCCGGACTCCTTGGTTGCGGTGACGTGAACGGTCTTCGGGATGCCGCCCTCGTTGAGAGCTGCGATGCCTTCGATGTCGAAGGTCTCGGTGCCGTCCAGGCCGAGGGACTCGTGGGACTCGCCCTCTGGGAACTGCAGCGGTATGACGCCCATGCCGATGAGGTTCGAGCGGTGAATACGCTCGAAGGACTCGGTGATGACAGCCTTCACGCCGAGCAGGTTGGTGCCCTTGGCAGCCCAGTCACGGGAAGAACCGGTGCCGTACTCCTTACCTGCAATAACAACCAGCGGGATGCCAGCTGCCTTGTAGTTCTGGCAAGCATCGAAGATGAATGCCTGAGGAGCGCCTTCCTGAGTGAAGTCGCGGGTATAGCCACCTGCAACGTCAACCAGCTGGTTCTGCAGACGAATGTTGGCGAAGGTACCACGCATCATGACCTCGTGGTTACCACGACGGGAACCGAGGGAGTTGTAGTCCTGGCGCTCAACGCCGTTCTCATCCAGGTACTGAGCAGCTGGGGTGCCCGGCTTAATGGAGGAGGCAGGGGAGATGTGGTCGGTGGTGACGGAGTCGCCCAGCTTGGCAAGAACGCGAGCGCCCTTGATGTCCTCAACTGGGTTCGGCTCTGCTGGCATACCGTCGAAGTACGGAGCCTTGCGGATGTAGGTGGAGTCCTCGTTCCACTCGAAGGTTTCGCCCTCCGGAACGTCCAGGGAGCGCCATGCGTCATCGCCCTTGAAGACGTCAGCGTAGTCAGCCTCGTAGAGCTCACGGGAGATAGCCTTCTGGATGGTGTCCTCGATCTCCTCGGCGGAAGGCCAGATGTCCTTGAGGAAGACATCGTTGCCGTCCTGATCCTGGCCAAGAGCCTGGGTCTCGAAGTCGAAGTCCATGGTGCCAGCAATAGCGTAAGCGATAACCATGATTGGGGAAGCCAAGTAGTTCATCTTGACGTCCGGGGAGATACGACCCTCGAAGTTACGGTTACCGGAAAGAACCGCGGTAGCAGCAAGGTCGTGCTCGTTGATAGCTGCAGAGATCTCCTCTGGCAGCGGGCCAGAGTTACCGATGCAGGAGGTGCAACCGAAGCCGGAGAGGTAGAAGCCCAGAGCCTCAAGGTCCTTCCACAGGTCTGCACGCTGGAAGTAGCCATCAACAACCTGGGAACCAGGTGCGCAAATGGTCTTAACCCATGGCTTGGAGGTCAGGCCCTTTTCGGCAGCCTTACGGGCGATGAGGCCAGCGCCGACCATGACGGACGGGTTAGAGGTGTTGGTGCAAGAGGTAATGGAAGCGATAGCAACCATACCGTGGTCCAGGGTGTACTCGCCGCCCTTCGGGGAGGTGACGGTAACCGGGTTGGACTGACGGCCGGAGCCGCCCTTAGCTGCGGACTCGCCGTGGCCCTCGCGGGAGTTGTTCAGGCCACCGGTGACGTCAACGAGGGCCTCGTCAGCGTCACCTTCAGCGGTCATACGCTTTGCCTCAAGGGAGGACTCGTCAACGACGACGTCGCCAGTTGCGTAGGTAGGCAGATCCTTACGGAACTGCTCCTTAGCCTCGGAGAGCAGGATGCGATCCTGTGGGCGCTTCGGACCAGCGATGGAAGGAACAACGGTGGACAGGTCGAGCTCGAGGTACTCGGAGTACTCTGCCTCTGGAGCATCCTGCTCGAGCCACATGCCCTGAGCCTTTGCGTAAGCCTCGACGCGCTCGATCTGCTCGATTGGGCGACCGGTGAGCTCGAGGTACTTGATGGTCTCTTCATCGATCGGGAAGATCGCAGCGGTGGAACCGAACTCTGGGGACATGTTGCCGATGGTGGCGCGGTTTGCCAGAGGAATGGACTTAACACCGTTGCCATAGAACTCGACGAACTTCTGAACTACGCCGTGCTCGCGGAGCATCTCGGTGATGGTCAGAACGACGTCGGTTGCAGTAACGCCTACCGGGATCTCGCCGGTCAGCTTGAAGCCAACAACGCGCGGGATGAGCATGGAAACCGGCTGGCCAAGCATTGCTGCCTCAGCCTCGATGCCGCCAACGCCCCAACCGAGGATGCCGAGGCCGTTCTCCATGGTGGTGTGGGAGTCGGTACCGATACAGGTATCTGGGTAGGCAACGCCCTCGTTATCGAAGACAACGCGGGAGAGGTACTCGATGTTGACCTGGTGGACAATACCGGTTCCTGGAGGAACTACGCGGAAGTTGGAGAAGTTCTCAGCACCCCAACGCAGGAACTGGTAACGCTCCTGGTTGCGCTCGTACTCGATTTCAACGTTCTTCTCGAGAGCCTCAGGGGAGCCGAAAGCCTCAACGATGACGGAGTGGTCAATAACCATCTCAGCCGGGTTGAGCGGGTTAACCTGCTCTGGCTTGCCGCCGAGTGCGGAAACTGCCTCACGCATGGTGGCGAGGTCGACCACACACGGAACGCCGGTGAAGTCCTGCATCAGGACGCGGGCCGGGGTGAACTGAATCTCAGTGTCCGGCTCAGCGGACGGATCCCAGTTGGCGAGTGCGTTGATGTGGTCCTTGGTTACATTCTTGCCATCCTCGTAGCGCAGCTGGTTCTCAGCAAGCACCTTAAGGGAGTACGGCAGCTTCTCCAGGCCTGGAACCGCGTTGATGTCGAAGTAGTCGTAGGACTTACCGTTGACATCAAGGGTCTTCTTGGCGCCGAAGGAGTTCAGGCTTTCAGTCACAGGGAGCTCCATTCCTTGTTGATAGAACAAATTGTTCCTTGCTTCTAGCCCTACCCGAACTGGAGCGCTTTAGCCCGCGCCCTATACATCTATATATAAGGAACGAAACAAGCGCTGAATTTCAGGCACTAGAAGCGAGAAGAACGCGAAGGTTCAGAAACCAGTCTAATGGTTCAAACCGACGACTGTGTTAACTATAACAGTACGAGCGTTCTGTTTCATCATTTTAGGGGGACCGGCGCGTCACCCACCGAAATTTGGGCGCCGAGCGATAGTTTCAGTAACAGCAATCAAGCCATCGTGGGCGGCAAACCCGAGTAGCTCACGGCAGGCCCACTGGAGAATTCAGGAAAACGCTCGGCATAGGGGAGGGCAATCGCAATGATCCCAGAAGACGTCGACCTAGCAAACCTTTCCGACCAACTCAGTCAGGACGGCGTAGCGTTTAGCAATCCCCGCATCGCCAATGATCTAGAAATCCAGGAAGAGATCATTAAATCCCTCCATCCAGATCACGGCATCGCCGTAGTGGACAGTTTTTCGGCTAGTGCGGCTGACGCACGCGACATTGCACAAGATCTCCAGTCGGCGACTGGGCTCGATACTGTCATCGTTCAGACGCCGACCCATATCTCGGCCGTAAGCGATTCACTAACTCGGGCAAATATCGAAGCCGCCGAGCGAGCCATACCGAAGGGCCTCGATCAGACCTCCGTGTTGGAGCAGTTCTATTCCGGAACCGATCACTTCACCGTTCACTGGATGGCGATCATAGCCCTCGCTTTAGCCCTCGCCGGCGTCGCGGGATGGTCCGCCTATCGCGCGGCGAGCGCTACGCGGACGGCAATAAATTAGCCGCGAGGCATCTCAGAAAGAGACACCGCAGGATGTTTAAAACGGCTTAGTTTTGTTCGAAAAAATATAACACTAACCCGATTCGGACAGCCCTACGAGCACCCCTCACGAGACTCGGCCGACGCCTCCCATACTCATCCCGACGAGCAATCCACACGCCGAAACCAGTCCGGGAAACACACTTGAAAACGGCCCCAAAAATCCCCAACTTTTAAGGCTCGAACTACGCCCAGAACCCGATAGCCCTGTTACCAAGAGGGGTTCAACTTGAACTCCGAACCGCGATTCACGGCACCGGAGGCGTCTGTGAAATCGGCCATCAGGGCGACCCCAGCGCCCACAAAGGGGGCAGTGGGGAAGGGGTTTAGTCAACCACCCTGACTTGACGTGAGGTGGGGGAGGGGTGCGGGAGGGGCTTCAAGTGGCCAGTCGAGCCTTATATGTGACCAAAGTCACCGTCACGGGAATGTAACAAAATCGTTGCAGGTTGACCGCCGGTGTAACGCCCTGTGGCCCAGCGGGACGCATGTGAATTTTGAGTAAAGTGTGCGCCAGGGTGTGTCGGTGACGTATGGTTCCAGTATCGACTCACGGGTTGATTCTTGTTCCATACGTTCATGGGCCAAGCCTTGACTCTCAATCGAGTAGACACACGGGTATGTGGGGAAGCACGCCTCGAGTGGAAGCAGAAGGATTGAGGATCGCCGCCTGGTTCAGGAGGACGCAATGGAAGCTTCTTGATTGTTCGGCAATCGCATTCATTGGCTTAGGCCAACTCGAACAAAGCGATACAGGCGTGTCGCCAGATTTTCCAACACAGCGGAAGCGACAAGTTCAATCCCACGTAGCCGATTACAGTGTTCGAATTTTTCAAAATTAAAACACCCACATTCCGATTGGGGACTAGCGTCGCGCTCTTTCCCTGTCGCCGCCTTTTCGGGCATCGGTCGATGGAGACTATCGACGGGTTCTCGCTAAGGGGACGGCAGTACTGAGCCACAGCGAGTCACTCGTTAGGGTTCGCTTCGTGCGGACCGTTCAAGGTTCGTGGCTGCAAGACGGACAGCCCTCTCAGTGACACAAGGTGTCACGGTGTCGCGGCGTCCGGGAGGCCATGGATTTTAGAGCGGTTCATACGATTCGACGGCGAGAATGACGCGTAATGCAGTCCCGCGTTTGCCATAGCTATAGACCCCCTCATGGGAGGACTATCCAATAGGACAGGCGCCTTGAAGCTCATCGCGCGACACCGCGGCGCAGAGTCTTCCTTCACGCACTTTCACTTATGGCTGATGCGCTCGACAGTACCCTCTACTTTTATATCCGGCGCCAGGTACTCCTGGACGGTTGCGTAGAGAGCGCTGCGCTTGACGACGTCGATTTTCCTGACTTTGTGCGAATCAGTCAGGGGAGCAGGGTCCATAGACCACGACATGTTCGTCCTCGAGACCCATTAGTCCCGGGCATACCTATGCCAATTGCGACCAAGTTGCTGCCCCTCAACGGGTAGCAGCTGGCAGCTGCATAGGTTCTACACGGGGATGTCTAGGTGAGATGCGAGTCGACAATCCAGGATTACGTGGGCGTCTAGGAGATACCTCTCGTGGCCACCACCTTCAAGTTTGGCTCTAGGCGTCTGAAGACGCTTCTAGCCACCGTCGCAACTACTGCGGCGTTGTCAACCGTTTCCACCATGACTCCCGCTGTTGCTCAGGAAGCAGCACCGGTAGACATCCAGTCCTTGCTGTCCTCTGATAACCCATCAATTGCGGACCTCGCCGGCGCCATCGCTTCCATCGAGGAGCAGGTTGCCAAAATTGAGGCCGAGATCGGCCTTCGTCGCGAGGACGTCAACCGCGCGCTCGTTGATCTCCAGGATGCGCGCACCGAAGCCGAGCAAGCACGCCGCGGCACGACCACGGCACGCGGCGAACTCGACACCGCACAGTCCGACGTTGAACGGGCCCAGGCCAAGCTCAACGAACTGTCGCGTACCGCTTATCGCCGCGCCAACACCTCCGATGCAGTGTCTGCAGCAGCAGGCAACGACGCACGCGGAGACATGCTCGAGCGTCAGTCCTACTTGCGGACCCAAACCAAGGACCAGCAAGCAATCTTGGATCAGCTTGAGCGGGAGCGCACGGAAAAGGCGAACAAGGAGTCGCAGCTTCGCAAAACCCAGCAGTTGGCCGAGCAACGCGAAGAGCACGCTACTGAGGCCGAGGCAGCTGCACGTCAGACCCTGGAAGACAGCGCCTCCCGGGTCGAAGAATTCTCGTCCCAGCGTGAATCGCTCATGCAGCAGCACGCCAAGGTTCAAAAGGCACTAAATCAAGCCAAAGGACTGGATTCAGGCGAGCAACCCGGTTTCAAGGGTGAAGATAACGTCAAGCCAAATAACTTGACCGAAGGTGCTGCAAACCAGACCACTGGTAAGCAATCCACCGACTCTCAAACTGCTCCCCAGACTCCTGACGCAACCCCACAGGCTGCGACCCCGGAGTCTGCACAATCGGCCACCGAGTCGGCGAACGAGTCTGCTGCTCAGCCCGGCACACAGTCTGCAACCGAATCCGCCACCACGACGGCATCCCAGGAGCAGCCAAGTGCAGGGGCATCGGATGACAACAGCGGTTTTACTTCCGAGGAAACGGTAGAGCGTGAGTTCCACGCTGAGAAGTCCGGTAACCAACTTTCTGCGAGCGACGTTCGGAAGGCTGCTCAAGCGGCCCAAGAATTGTCCTCTGATCCAAACGTGCAGAAGCTCTCTTCTGACGGAATTTCCATGCAAGGTTCTTCCTTGGATTCCGGCTCACTGAATCTTGCAGCCACCGCTATTGGTGCGGCGGCAGCCATTGTTGGCGCCGCACAGCCTAACCACACTGGCTTAACCCAGGAAGAGCTCGACGCTTTCGCACAGGGCTCTTCCCAGCTGGCCGCATTGCAAGGCTCCGGCAACACGAACACCGACGACGACTCCCTGACGGGCGCCGTCTCGGATGTCCTGGGTGGGTTGAAAACCACTGACGATGTCACTGAGGAAGCGACGAATGTTCTGGGCAATGCTGACCGTAACTCAAAGATTGAAGCGGTTATCGCTCGCGCCCAGTCCCAGATCGGAGTTCCTTATGCGTGGGGCGGCGGTGACGCGAATGGCCCAACCAAGGGCATCCGCGACGGCGGTGTTGCCGACTCTTACGGCGATTACAACAAGGTCGGCTTCGACTGTTCAGGCCTGACGCTCTACGCCTTCGCCGGCGCGGGCATTTCGCTTCCGCACTACACCGGTTACCAGTACCAGAAGGGTACCCAGGTCCCAGCTAGCCAAATGCAGCGCGGCGACCTTATCTTCTACGGACCTGGCGGCAGCCAGCACGTAGCTATCTATCTTGGCGACGGCACCATGATTGAGGCCCCTCAGTCTGGATCCAACGTTCAGATTTCTCCTGTGCGCCAATCCGGAATGGCCCCTAACGTCGTGCGCCTCCTCTAAGCCCCAACCTTTGGTTGGTAAAGTTGGGGTATGACTGACGCACAACAGCATGCCCGCAGCTTCGACGCCCTCCTCGTTCTTTCTTTCGGTGGCCCGGAAGGAAACGAGGAGGTCGTTCCGTTTTTAGAGAATGTCACCCGCGGGCGGGGCATTCCACGCGAGCGCCTAGAAGTCGTAGGCGAGCACTATTTCCACTTCGGCGGAGTAAGTCCGCTGAATCAACTCAATCGCGAGATCATCGATCATGTCGAGACGAAGCTCAAAAAACGCGGACATAATCTACCGATCTACTTCGGAAACCGTAACTGGCATCCCTTTGGAACAGAAGCGGTTGAGCAGATGGCCGCAGACGGCGTCCGCAACGTAGCCGTCCTCGCCACCTCCGCTTGGGGCGGATACTCCGCGTGCCGCCAGTACGACGAGGACATCGTCAAGCTGCGGGCACACCTCGAGGAGAAGGGCCTTCCGCAGATCGAGTTCACCAAGATCCGCCAATTCTTCGATCACCCCAAGTTCATCGGCGAAATGGCGCAGGCCGTCAAGGACGCCTATGCAAAGATCCCAGAGGGTACGCAAGCGCGCATGCTGTTTACTGCCCACTCCGTACCCACCGCGCACGACAATGTCGGTGGTGGAGAAGGGGACAAGAACATCTACTCCCGCCAGGTCGCCGAGGCCTCGCGTCTCGTTGCCGAGGCCGCAGGTATCACCGATTATGACCTAGTTTGGCAGTCTCGTTCGGGCAGCCCGAAGACCCCTTGGCTCGAGCCGGACATTGTCGATCACACCGCTGAAATCCATGAGAAGAACGGCGTCGACGCAGTGGTCGTCTGCCCAATCGGGTTCATTTCCGACCACATGGAGGTCGTATGGGACCTCGACACCGAGCTTCAGCAGGCTGCCGACGAAATGGGAGTAATCGTGGAGCGCACCCGCACCGCGGGCCCCACCGATGCCTTCTCGTCGATGGTTGTCGATCTCATCGAGGAGCTGGAGCAAGAAAAGCCCTGGGAGTCCCTAGGCGATGTAACCGTTCAGGGCTGCACCGTCAACGGCGCACCTTGCGCTGAAGGCTGCTGCGACATTTGGTCGCTTCGCAAGCCTGCAGCTGCTGCCAAGTAGCATCCACCCTTAGAAGCATTGCCCGTTGAAGCCTTCCGGTTTCAGCGGGCAAAGTCAGTTAAGGCATAGGCCACACCCGCCATGCGAGCTTGCCTAATATGTCGCCATAGTGCCAAAAGATGATGGTCGAGGCTGTGGTCGGCAATTCGCCCAGTCACCGTTTCGATGATTGCGCCGACGCGATCCGCACGGGCAAACAATTTCGCAGCGCGCGGTGGCACCGATTCCGGCAGGCCAGGAGTGTCGTAGAAGTCACTGAGGGACCCCACGGCAAGACGCGGATTATGTAGCGCATCTGTGGAATATCCGTCGGCCTCGATGAGAGTGGCGGCCTGGTTGGTCGCCTGGCTCAGCAATGCGTCGGCCTCGCCGGGGCTTAACCACGAGGGTGCGGGCAGTGGAAGAGTCTCCTCATAGAGCTTCCAGCTGGTACTGGTGTTGCCATAGTGGGGGATGAGAACTAAGTGACGGCTTGGATCATTGGTGCGCACCACGATTGCGCCCTCAGCGCTTTCCGACGCCGCCTTCCACGACTCCGAACCCGCCGGCAATGCCGGTGACTCGCCAGGACCCGAGAGGATGAGTCTAAAGACGGGCTCGCGCTGTTGTGCCGCGATGAGTTCTGAAGTTTCGGTCCGCAAGGTTGAAAGGAGCTCGATGAAGGGCTCCTCATTTTCCATCGCCTGCTTCCCTCCGAGCTCTTGCAGCGCATCCAGAAGATCATCTGTCGACTCATATCCCCACAGCCATGCTCCCAACCAGACGGCAGTATTTTGTAAAGGAGACCAAACCTCGGCGCGCATATCCATGGCCAGAAAGTTTAATGGATAGACTTTCTCCCCATGAGTATCGATCCATATGGCGGCGACATTTTTGCAGGTCACAAACGGACACAGAAGAAGGAGTATCCCAAGGTCCCAGCCGAGCCGGGGCTCGTCGTGGAAGTCCGCGGCGACGACTTTGTTGGCGCGGTGATGGGAGTCGACAAGACCGTCTATGGCCCCGTGGTCCGCCTCGAGGATCGGCGAGGCAATGAGCGTGTCTTCAATTTGGTCGAAGGTGGTTTTCTCCTCGAAGGCCAGCCTGTCACACTGACGCGTTATGTGGAAAAGCAGGCTCCGCAAAAGTCCAACTCCGGCTCGCGCCGCGTTAGTAACGTTGAGGCCAAGGTTGCTGCGCCCTCGCGCATCTGGGTCGAGGGTATCCACGACGCAGCTATCGTAGAGAAAGTCTGGGGTCACGACCTGCGAGTAGAAGGCGTTGTTGTCGAGTACCTCGAAGGTCTCGACAACCTCGAGGAACGACTCGCCGAATTCCAGCCAGGTCCTGGTCGCAGGGTCGGAGTTCTGGCGGATCACCTAGTAGAGGGGTCCAAAGAAACTCGCCTAACGCAGACAGTAGGAGAGCACGTGCTCGTCACTGGCCACCCGTTCATCGACATTTGGGCTGCGGTAAAGCCCGAGCGGCTAGGCCTGCGGGCATGGCCCGAGGTTCCCTACGGGGAAGACTGGAAGACTGGAATCTGTCAGCGTGTGGGCTGGTCCGACCCGAAGGAGGGCTGGAGCCGTGTCTACACTGCTGTGAATTCCTTCCGCGACCTCGACTCCACTCTCATCGGTGCAGTGGAAAGACTCGTCGACTTCGTCACCACGCCAGAGCTTACGAAGGCTGATCTGGGTTACTAAGAGGGAGTGTTGGCGCGCTCGATGACGTGTACTGCAAGTTGCCAGCCAGCCATCTCAGCAGCCCAACCGGCAGCTTGCAGGCGCTGCGACATCGCTTGCTTAGAGATTCCCAGCTCTTCAGCTGCTTCGTTCTGGTTGAGACCCGCGCGAACTAGCGACGTCGCCTCGCGGCCTTCCATGGTGCGCTTGTGGAGGACAAAGCCGAGAAGCGCAAAGGTTGCGGCAATGTCGGCGGCTTCGGAAGCGCGACCACGCTTGCTTACTTTGGCGTAGACCTGTCCCGCGCGGGCCGATCCCTTAAGTGCGCCGGTGGCGACCTCACGCGCTGCTTCTTCGTCGCCAGTCAAACCTGGAGAGACTCCGATGCCGATGGCCCAGTCGCCGTCGGCAAGTAAAGCCATGACAACGTCGCATACTGAAGACGCCGAGTAAGCAACTGCACAGATGTCCTCAACGCCGAGGACCTGGAACTCGCCGACGCCGTCCAATGTTGATAGCGCGGAAGCAGAGCGCTGAACCAATTCAGCGCGGCGAACCGAACGGCCGCGGTAACGTGCGTGTACAGCGAGCATGCTGCCTCCTCAAATAGTTCAACGAGTAGCTGTTTGCACTTCAGCATAGTCGCCAATATCTATATAGGAAACTTGACCCTGCGCCTCCGGCGGAGGATTTAAGGACGTTGCGGCAGTTTGGAGTCTAGGACTAATCCGCCGATACCCAGGACCGCGAGAATGGCCATGGCAACGAAAAGCCACGGTTCGGATTTGCCGGTGAGGGCGTCGCCGAAGAATACACCTAGGGCAGTGGTGGGAATCGAACCGATCAGTGTCGCAAGCGTAAATTGCCCGACGGGGATGGGCGTCAATGCGGCTACATAGTTGAGGATGGAGAAGGGGACACCGGCCACCATTCTGAGGCTGGCGATGGCGAGCCACCCGCGCCTTTCCAGCCGCGAATTGATCTTGAAGACAGCAGGGTGGGAGAGGTGAGGTCGGATCCAGTCACCGAGGAGCCAGCGAACCAGCAGGAGCGAAATCATCGCCGAGAGTGTCAGGGCGAGGAGAGATAGGCCGAGGCCGAACCACGCCCCGAACAAGACGCCAGCCGCCACGGTCCAAATGGTGCGGGGCAGCGGAAACTGCGTAAATATGACATAACCTAGGACAAAGGCAACGACAAACCAGGGCCCAAGGCTCTCCGCCCAGGAACGTAGGTCGGCGATGTCGGGGACGTCGACAAGCAATGCTGCGACCACAATGGCGATGATCGCTCCGAGAGCCATCGCCCACCGGGCCATCGACCAACTGCGGATGGCTGAAAGCGCGGACTTGGACAGTTCCGCGAGAAAGGCTCCGAAAGTGCGCAGCCATCCTAGAAATTGGGTCATAGGCTAAAACAGTAGCGCTCGGAACTTGCGATGTGGAATTGGGTTACCTGTGGCTAGGCTGTGTTGATCACGACAATTTGCGGTGAAATCGCACGTCGAGCTAGGAGATGGGCGGGCTGCAGACGATACTAGAAGGCGGTTACTCGCGCTGCGAACTGGAGCGCCTTATTTTTTGGAGAATCGAGTGGACGCAATTTCCAATCTCTTGTCCTATATGGACGCCGCAACCCTTTTGGAAGCCTTTGGCCCTTGGGTTATTGCCGGCATTGGCATCGTCGTGTTTATTGAGTCCGGCGTGCTATTCCCGTTCCTACCGGGCGACTCACTGCTGGTTACCGCAGCTATCCTGCGTGAGCAGTTGGATGTCAATATTTGGACACTGCTTGCTGTAGGAATTGTTGCGGCCATTTTGGGTGACCAGGTGGGTTACTACCTGGGACACCGATTCGGCCGTCGACTCTTCAAGGACGACGCGAAGGTTCTTAAGACCGAGCACTTGCAGTCGGCTGAGGAATTCTTTGAGAAGCACGGCCCAGTAGCTTTGGTCTTGGGCCGCTTTGTGCCGATTGTGCGCACCTTTATCCCAGTTGCTGCCGGTACTGCGGAAATGCCGTACAAGAACTTCGTGGGCTGGAACGTCTCTGGCGCAATTGCCTGGGTGGTCTCCATGAATCTGGTTGGTGTGTTCTTGGGCAACATTCCGGGCATCGCAGATTCTATCGAGAAGATCATGCTGCTGATTATTGGCTTGTCAGTTCTCCCGATCGTGGTGAAGTACGTCTTGGACCGTTTCAAGGCGACCAAGGAGCCGAAGTTAACGGCGTCCAATCCTGATGCCGCGGAGCCTGAGACCGTTTAAAGCAACATTGAGGCCGTAGGGCCGCCAGCACCAACAAAAATCAGCGCCTGTCCCCAAGTTAGGGGATGGGCGCTTTCTTTGGGGCGGCCGCCCGGAGCAGTGATGCGCTTTGGCGGTGGGATGTGCGTAGTTGGCAACGAAGGCGTCGGTTTTGCGTTACCAGAGGCTTTCGTTGGCAGTTATGCAGATCTGTCAGGCCGCTGCCCGGGGGGTTAAGTAGCAAAAAGTCTCGAGACACCGTAGAAACGATATCTCGATACTTCACGTTGTTGAAGTGCCCCAGGTTTTGTTCCGTTTGAGTAGATGGGAAAATTTGGAACATGCCGAAGAAGTTTGATCAGGAGGCGAAGGACCGAGTCGTCCGCTTGGTAGAAGATCGCATTCTGGCAGAGAATATTTCGACGCAGGAAGCATGCAAGATCGTGGCACCCAAACTGGGCGTTTCGTGGCACACAGCGAGGCAATGGACGCAGGCCGCTCGTCGTGAAGGACGCGTTACTGAACGGTTGCCAGAGGACCTTGTGGCAGAGGTCGCCAAGCTACGCCGTGAGAATCAAGAGCTACGCGATACTAATGAGCTGCTGAAGGCTGCCTCAGCTTTTTTCGCGTCGGAACTCGACCCCAAACGTCGGAAATGATCCGATTCATCGATGAACACCGGAATCGTTTCTCTATCGAGTTCATTTGTAAGACGTTGAAGAATAACCGGGCTGGTGGGTTTATCACCTCGCGTGGTTATCGCCAGTCCAAGGCCCGTGGATTAAGTGCTCGTCGCCTTCGCGATGCTGTGCTGATTGAACGCATTAGGGCTGTTCATCAGGATAATTACGGTGTTTACGGGGTGCGGAAAATGTGGCGCGTGCTGCAACGCCAGGGCATTGACATTGGCCGCGAGCACACAGCCCGGCTGATGCGCAGCGCTGGCCTGTCTGGCAAGGGCAAAGGTGGGGCACCAATCACAACGCGCAAACCCAAAGACCCGGATCTTCGCCCTGACTTGGTCAATCGTGATTTTAAGGCCCCTGGCCCTAATCGGCTGTGGGTAGCGGACATTACCTACGTGCGCACCAGGAAAGGCTTTGTGTACACCGCGTTCGTGACCGATGTATTCTCCCGGAGGATCGTCGGATGGGCGCTGTCGGATTCGATGCGCACCGAAGCCTTACCGCTGCAGGCGTTGAACCAAGCAATCGTGTGTGCCAAGGAAACAACGGGCTTGATTCACCATTCAGACCACGGCTCACAATATGTGAGCATCGTCTACAACGAGCGCCTAGCCGAGCACGGTATCGCAGCGTCCACTGGGACGGTGGGCGACTCCTACGACAATGCTTTGGCTGAGAACGTCAACGGCTCCTTCAAGAACGAACTGATCCATGGGCGCTCGTGGAACGATGTCGTCGACGTAGAAATCGCCACGTTCGAGTGGGTCAACTGGTGGAACGAATCACGGCTCCACCAGAGCCTAGGCTACCGCACGCCGGCTGAAGTCGAAGCCGAGTTTTGGGAACACCACCCCAGTCGAGAAATAATGGAAATCAAGGCAAATGCCTAGGAACAAAACCCGGGGCACTTCAGAACGATTGACTCCAAGCTCTGTTGAAGCCTCGTGGAGTGAGAGGTCCTCATTGTTTTCGTAGAGGGCCACAGCATCACGTTTGAACTGTTCGGAGTACCTAGGCATGGTGGTAGATTACCTTTCTTCCCAACCCAACCGGGCTGGATATCAGGTGTCCACCAAACAGGGGTCAGGTCCATCCACCTCAGTTGTTTTCAGCGGAAACCCTTCCAAAGCTCACGAAATTTGGCGCCCGACCCGGGCACAATCTTCCCGCTACAGCGGAGGAATTCGTAAGCGAAAAGTCTATTGCTGAGAGCAGGGGCGCTCAACCGCTGCGAATCGGGGACGAACAGTACCCAAATTTTGTTGACTTGAGCGTCATGTTTACTCCCCAGATACTCGGTTTTGCGGGAAGAAACCCCTGCGGATATATGTGCTCATTAGAACGCAGCACTATCACGTTCGCCGATCAGCAGTATGTAAAAATCGAAAATGCCTTTTCCCCGCGATCTGAGCTGCTCGGCGCAAACTACATTGCGAAATTGAACCCATTTGTTTTGCTCTACCGCGAGGAAGTCTTTCCTGACAATCTGTCGAGCCTAATGTACGTCACTCGGTTGTTCTCTCAATCATCGAGCCGAAACAGTGCGAAGCTTTGGGATATTGCACCATAGCCGGGAGAGCACTGAGCTCAAGGAACTGCGTCAAATGGCACACGACTACTGTCGCCCACGACGAGTATGCCCTTCCCATTCTTGAGGAGATGCGCCAGCAAATGAGTAAATAGCATTTCGTATAGTCACAGCGAGTCTTAGTGCAACAGTGACCTAATTAACACATTTCGCGTCACGGAGTAAGTACTCTCTTCAGTTCATATCCCGAGTGGAAGGCAGCACTTTCCGCCCATAGTGGGACTTGCATCCGCAATCCCCACACCATCACTCCACAACCCCCGCGAACACAAAAACAAAACAAACCGGAGATCACCCCCTCTTTCGAGTTTGTGATCTCCGGTCCTTGCGGTTCGTGAACCGCTCGTTGTGCCCGAGGGGGGACTTGAACCCCCACGTCCGTTAATAGGACACTAGCACCTCAAGCTAGCGCGTCTGCCATTCCGCCACCCGGGCTGGGTGTTTTTCAGCCTCTCGGCTGGGCACTCGAATACTGTAGCGCGAAACGCCGCACATAAACAAATCGGCTGGACAGAGGGTAAAAAATGTACTTCTTATGACTCTTAATCAAAGATGAAAACACATCAATGTAAGCATGACACTGGCCGGAGTCTCCCATAGTCTCCGGAGGGTGATGCCCGCCCCATCGACAGCAAGGTGTGACCTCAGGTACAACTGAATTATGACTTCATACACAAATGACTCCCGTTTCCCTGGCCCAGATCCATATGCGCCGCTCAAGGACCTGCCATCCTTCACGTTGACCTCGACCGATATCACCCAGGGCGAAGAAATCGAAGCGCGATTCCGCGCACCGGAGGATATCTCCCCGCAGCTTGCGTGGAGTGGAGCACCAGAAGGCACCAAGTCCTACGCCGTTACGTGCTTCGACCCTGATGCCCCAACTGCCTCAGGCTTCTGGCACTGGGCTGCGTTTAACATTCCGGCCCACATCACCGAGCTTCCTACCGGCGCTGGTTCGGCTGAAGACCTTGGCATCGAGGGCGTCGTCAGCCTGCGCGGCGACTCGGGCAAAAAGACCTACTACGGCCCCAACCCGCCGGCCGGACATGCACCGCACCGTTACCTCTACGTGGTTCATGCGGTGGACGTCGAGAAACTTGACATCGACCCAGAGTCCACCCCAACTGTGCTGGGCTTTAACCTAAACTTCCACGCAATTGGCCGTGCCATTACCTGGGGTTGGTACGAGACCACTTAGTATTTCTTTCTATGAGCCACAAGCATTCACCCATCGAAGGAACCGCCGGAAACAATCGACCCGCAGGCGAGCCTGCCAAGGATAACGCCGAGGGCGTGACAATTCCTTTGGCATGGCGCGTTGGCGGTGCCTTTTCAGCACTGGCCTTCGTGCTCGTGTTGCTGGGGGTTCTCGCCATCGTCAACGACGGATTCGGCGCCCCCTTCGAGTGGACGTGGAACGTGGTGTTCATTGTTTTCGCTGCGATCTTGGTCGGCGCATTCAGCACGGTTCGCAAAGACCAGAAGGGCAGCCGCACCCAGCTCATCGCCCTGGTTATGGCGCTCATCGCCATCGCGGCGGGCCGCTTCATGCCCACCGAGCCGCTTATGGTCACTGGCCAGCCGCTCGTATTCGCTTACTTTGTCGGCGCATTGCTGTGTGCCTTCATTATTAGGCGCACCGCCATGACCAAGGTCCCACCACAGCAGTAGCGGCAAGAATAGCGTCCCTGCCTCAGCTAAAGGAATCGAGGCAGGGACGCTTTTATTTTTGGGGCTTAGCTCTTCCAAGGCAGCCCAGAGCCGACTGCCTCAGAGATGTTGCGCAAGCCGTGCGCATGAATCTGCTGCGCGATTCCACGGTGGATGTCCCGGATCCAGTCCGGGCCACCGTAGATGAGTCCGGTGTAGCCCTGTAGGAGGGAAGCACCCGCTGCGATGCGTTGCCAGGCCTGTTCAGGGGTCTCAATTCCGCCTACAGAAACAAGCACCAATTTATCGCCGACGCGCTCGTGCAGTCGATTTAGAACTTCCAGGGAACGAGCCGCCACAGGAGGGCCGGAGACGCCGCCGGCGCCCATCGCAGCAACTTCATCGGCCGGGGTCTTGAGCCCCTCGCGGGAGATGGTAGTGTTCGTCGCCACGATGCCCGCCAAGCCAAGCTCAACGGCCATGTCGGCCACGGCGTCAACATCCTCATCAGAAAGGTCCGGGGCAATCTTGACCAGAACCGGGGAAGAGGTGGATTTCTGAACCGCAGCCATGATCGGACGCAGGGACTCGACCGCTTGAAGGTCACGCAGGCCCGGGGTGTTCGGCGAAGAAACGTTGACCACGAGGTAGTCGGCCAAGTCGCCAAGAACGGAAGCAGACTGACGGTAGTCGGCAACGGCTTCTTCGGCCGGAGTCACCTTGGTCTTGCCGATGTTGATACCTATGACGTCAGAGGTCTTTCGAGCACGAAGGTGCTGTGCCGCCGCAGCGGCACCCTCGTTGTTAAAGCCCATGCGGTTGAGAATGCCGCGGTCCGCCTTCAAACGGAACAGGCGAGGGGATGGGTTACCAGGCTGTGCCTTCGCAGTCACGGTGCCTAGCTCTGCGTAGCCAAAGCCCACGCTGCTCCAGGTATCCGCAGCGGTTGCATTCTTATCGAAGCCAGCTGCCAAACCCAGCGGGCGCGGGAAGGTGACCCCAAATACTTCCTGCGAAAGGACCGGATCATTAACCGGGACAATCTTGTGCAGACCACGGTGCAAGATGGGAGCTTTCTGCAGAGCGCTGAGGGCACCGATCATGATGAGGTGAATACGCTCTGGGGAAAGTTTGAACATGCCCTTCAGAGCAAGCTGATACACCGCTTTGCGGGCCTTATCGACACGTGTTTGTTGCATGTTGGGGTCCTACTTCACGTCAGGATCGGAAATGAATTGGATGCCGTCACCCGTGGCTGAGGCGGTGACGAGGGTGGCGTCGTCAAGCACGGCGATGTTTTGTGCATCAGCGACAGTGTCCACACTGCCTTTAGCCACCGGCACTCCGGATTCGATCGAGAACGCATGTGCCTTCCCGGTATCGGTGGTGGTCACCCAGGCCAGCTTGCGAGCAGGGTCCCAGGCCACGGCCCAAGGGGTGCCGTCGACGTTGCCGTACTGGTGGAGGCGGATTACGTCGTCCGCGGTATAGACCGCCAGGCGCTTGCCGGAGGTGTCGGAGCCGAGGACAATCGCGCCCTCACCAACCGCAATCTGGCCGATGCCTTGACCCGCACGCAAACGGCCGCCCGCACGATCCTTCTCCCAGTCGATGGACTGAATCGTGGAGTCAGCGCGCAGAATTCGAACCACGTTATCGGTGCCGTCGAGATTCGGAACGGCCAACAGCTGATCTGAGCCTTCCTCGACCTTGATCTCGCGGTCGCGCTTGCCATCGACGTAAATGCCCACGGCGTTGGACTCGTGGGAACCGACGAAGAGCTCGCCCGAGGAAAGCTGCGTGGCCACGGTGACCGGAGTTTCTTCTTCCATGGCGACCTCTTCAGGCGCTTCCGGCTTGGCGGGGTCAATCAGCAAGACCTTGTCGCCGCACGCGAGGACAAAGCCTTGCTCGGAAGAGCTAAGGTCGCCGCACTTCTCATCGATGGCGACCTTCTTCGGGGAACCGCCTAGGAAGTCCTTCTGGGAGCCAACCAAAAGTTCTGCCTTGGTCCGTGCTGCAATGGTATCGCCATGCGCGGCCAAGTCAACGACGTCCGCATCAACTTGGGCGAGCTTGCCAGCGGGTTTGCCGGCAGACGAGGAACTCGGCGCCGGGGTAGCGTTTGCTTTCAGAGCCGAGTCAGGATCTCCTCCGACTCCCGTTTCCGGCTGACATGCACTCAACGCGAGAGTGCTAATGGCCAGCGCTAGAGGCATCAATTTCTTTGTCTTGGCCTGTGCTTTCACGATTGTTTATCGTAGCAGCCAGCGTGGGTAAATCCCGAAGTGTGCCGCGGTATGTATGCTCTCCCGAGTGAATACCGCAGCAGCAACAGACGCAATGTCCTGGATCCAGGTCATTGTCCTATCCATCGTCCAAGGCCTCACGGAGTTTCTACCCGTGAGCTCCTCCGGGCACCTTCGCATCATCTCAGAGCTCTTCTGGGGAGAGGATGCAGGTGCTTCCTTTACCGCAGTCATTCAGCTGGGTACTGAAGCAGCCGTCCTGGTCTACTTTGCCGGCATGATTTGGCAGATTATCACCGGCTGGTTCCGCGGACTTTTCCACAAGGAGCAGCGGGGCCAAGACTATCGGATGGGGTGGATGGTCATCGTCGGCTCCATTCCGATTGGCATCTTGGGCGTTGTTGGTAAAGACCTGATTCGCGATAACCTCCGCAACCTGTGGATTACCGCCGCCATGCTCATCATCTTCTCCTTCGTGTTCATCGCGGCCGAACGGGTGGGCAAGAAGGAACGCGGTTTCGACGAGCTTACGATGAAAGATGCCGTGGTCATGGGCCTATGCCAGTGCCTTGCGCTCATCCCAGGTGTCTCGCGCTCCGGCGGTACCATTTCGGGCGGCCTTTTCATGGGTTTGGACCGCGAGGTCGCCACGCGCTTTAGCTTCCTGCTCGCCATTCCTGCTGTGCTTGCCTCGGGGCTTTTCTCGCTTGGCGACGCCTTTGGCCCCTCCGTCGGCCAGTCCGCCTCTGGCGCGCAGTTACTGGTGGGCACCCTCATCGCCTTCGTCATCGGCTATGCTTCCATTGCCTGGTTACTGAAGTTCGTGGGCAACCACTCCTTCGAGTGGTTCGCTGCGTACCGCATCCCAGTGGGCATTCTGGTGATGATTCTGCTGGCGCTCGGCGTCCTGCAGCCTTAAGAGGATTTACTTCATGCCTAATGCATCTGAACGTGCATTAGGTGCGGGTGCGGGGCTACGATAGACCGCATGCACTCTTGGCCCACACCCCGCGTTGATACTGTTCCCGGGAAACCTCACGCACTGCATCTTTACGATTCTGCGGATGAAACCATCCGCAAGGTAGAGGTCAGCGGCGAAACTGCCACCATGTACGTCTGTGGCATCACCCCCTACGATTCGACGCACTTGGGCCACGCAGCGACCTACCTGACGTTCGACTTGGCTTACCGCCAGTTGCTGGATAACGGCTACCAGGTGCACTACGTCCAGAACATCACCGACGTTGATGACCCACTGTTCGAGCGCGCTGAGCGCGACGGAGTGGACTGGCGTGAGCTAGGGACCTCGCAGATCAATTTGTTCCGCTCCGACATGGAGCTTCTTTCCGTTTTGCCGCCACAGGATTACGTGGGCGCAATGGAAGCCATCGATGAAGTCACTGAGATGGTGAGCAAGCTTATCGACGCCGGCGCGGCTTACGTGGTCGATGATCCTGAGTTCCCCGACGTTTATGCCTCGATCGACGCCACTAAGAACTTTGGCTACGAGTCCAACTACACCGCAGCCGAGATGGCGGAATTCTTTGCCGCACGCGGCGGTGATCCCGATCGCCCCGGCAAGCGCAACCCGTTGGATGCATTGGTTTGGCGCGCGCACCGCGAAGGCGAGCCTGCCTGGGATTCTCCCTTTGGCCCGGGCCGTCCTGGTTGGCACATCGAGTGCTCTGCTATTGCGACCAACCGCCTAGGCGCTTCTTTTGATATCCAAGGTGGCGGTAGCGACCTGAAGTTCCCGCACCATGAGTTCTCCGCAGCCCATGCTGAAGCGGCCCTTGGGGTAGAGCGCATGGCCCAGGTTTATGTCCACACCGGCATGATTGGCCTCGACGGCGTCAAGATGTCGAAGTCGCTGGGCAACCTGGTTTTCGTTCACAAGTTGGTGGAAGCAGGCGTTGATCCTTCCGCGATCCGTCTCGGTGTCTTCGCAGGCCACTACCGTGCTGAACGCGACTGGTCCGATGAGGTCCTAGAACAGGCAAATGAGCGCCTCGGAGTATGGCGCGATGCGCTGCAGAACCCGGGTTCTCTCGAAGTTGCGCAGGAGCTCGTGGATGCAATCCGCAGGGCACTGGCCAACGACTTGGACACCCCAGCTGTACTTGCGGCCGTTGACGCGTGGGCATCTGCAGATCGCGGCGCGAACAACGACGAGGCTGGAGAGCTCATCCGCACCGCACTTGATTCGCTGCTTGGCGTGCGGGCCTAGGGAACTTAAGGCAGAATTCACTGCATGAGCATTCGCGTAGATTTTCAGCCCAACATTGATGAGTTCATCAGCAACCTAGAGTCTTTTGCCACCGGCAGCTACCTCAAAGAGGACGAGAAGGAATTCTGGGAAGCGCCTTTCGATGCAGCAGCGTTGCCGGAGCTGCGCACCATTGTGGAGAAGCTTTTCGACGACCTCGATGCATTGCCGGACGATCCTGATGGCCCGACTTTGACGGCTGTGATCAACCGCTCCGTCGAGGAACTCGGCGCCTTCAACCGCAAGAATGCTGACGCTATCTTGGAGCCGGAGGAGAAGGAAGAGCTCACTGAGCTCATCTACAACGCGTCCGCCGCCACGGGCGCTGACGACGATGTCCTTTCTCAACTTCCAGAGCTCGATTTCTAGGACACATTCACTCTTTATGAACCCTCCTAACCACGCTATCCGTCCCGCTGCCATCTTTTGGGACATGGACGGAACGCTGACCAATTCCGAGCCATTGTGGGCGGAGGCGACGCTTTATCTGTCGAGCCTTTTGGGCCACGAAATGACGCACGAGGAGCGCTTGGCCACAGTCGGTGCCACTTTTGAGACGACGCTAGATATCTGCGCAGGCTTGGCTGGGGTAGAGGTTGCCCCACATGAAGTCGAGCGTTACCGCATGGCGATGTTCGACTATGTAAAAGGCCTCTTCCACGGCAATCTCACAATCTTCCCTGGTGTGCCGGAGCTGTTGCGCGAGCTCCACGCCGACGGGATTCCGATGATGGTCACCACCAATACGGAACGCTATGTGGCTGGCTCCGCTATCGCTGAGTTGGGCGAGCACTTCTTCGTGGACACGATCTGTGGCGGCGAAGTACCCACAGGCAAACCGGCCCCGGACATGTATGTCGAAGCGGCCCGTCGATTGGATTTGGACCCGCGTGACTGTTTGGTCTTCGAGGATTCGGCCGCAGGTATGCGCGCCGCAGTTGGCGCGGGGTGCACGGTCATTGGTCTCCCGGAAGACAATCGCGTGGAGGTCCCAGAAGAGGTTGTGGAAATATCCTCCCTGCATAATTCTCGCCACTTGCACGGCGTGGGCGCCGCTGACATTTATGCGTGGTTTGCGCAGATTCGAAGCTAGACGCCACATAAGTACGCCGTTGATGCAGGTAGGTCAAGCCCTCACAAATAGGGTAGTGCTAGCTCCAGAAGAGATTCTTTAAACACCAATCGCGACATTGTATGCGTATCTGTGGAAGAATAGGCAACCGTGAAGAATTTTGAGTCGCTTTTTGCTGAACTGTCCGAGAAGGTTGCCGCCCACCAAGAGGGTTCCGGCACCGTAGAAGCATTCGACAAGGGCGTCCATCATCTTGGCAAGAAGATCATCGAGGAAGCTGGCGAAGTCTGGATTGCTTCCGAATATCAGTCGGACGAAGAACTCGCTGAAGAAATGTCTCAGCTCATCTACTGGACTCAGGTCATGATGCTCAAGCGCGGTCTGAAGCCAGAAGACATTTACAAGTATCTGTAAACGCGTTTCCCGTAACGTCATCCCATTCACTTAAGACTCCCACCGCTCTCTGATTGCTAACGCAGCAAGAGTGATGCGGCTTATTGCGAAGGTTCCATCATGATCAAGATTGCCGTCCCTAATAAGGGTTCACTGTCAGAGGCAGCAGTAGAGATTTTGGCCGAAGCAGGCTACAAAGGCCGCGGCCATAACAAAGCCCTTAACATCGTCGACGAGGCGAACGACGTTGAGTTTTTCTTCCTCCGCCCCAAAGACATCGCTATTTACGTCGCACAAGGTGTACTAGACCTTGGCATCACTGGCCGCGACCTTGCCCGAGACTCCAAGGCCAAGTTCAACGAGGTCCTCGACCTGGGCTTTGGCACTTCGACCTTCCGCTATGCCTCCCGCCAAGGCGAAAACTGGACGGTTGAGAAGCTCGCTGGAAAGCGCATTGCTACCTCGTACCCGAACTTGGTTCGTGACGACTTAAAGACTCGCGGCATTGAGGCCGAGGTCATTCGCCTCGACGGCGCGGTAGAGATCTCCATCCACCTAGGCGTCGCCGATGCGATCGCTGACGTTGTCTCGACAGGCACCACCTTGCGACAGCAGGGGCTCGAGCCATTTGGCGAGCCAATTATCACCTCTGAAGCAGTGGTGATTAAGCGCGAGGGACAGGAAGTCACGCCTGCCGAGCAAGTAGTACTCAGCCGCATCCAAGGTATTTTGCACGCACGTAACTACTTGATGATTGACTACAACGTTTCGACGGATAATCTCGATGCCGCATCCGCAGTTACGCCAGGACTCACCGGCCCGACCGTATCTCCGCTAGCTCGCGAGAACTGGGTAGCGGTCCGCGCAATGGTCCCACGCAAGGAGGCAAACCACATCATGGACAAGCTATCTGCGCTGGGCGCCGAAGCCATTTTGGCTTCCGATCTCCGTATCGCCCGCTTTTAGGGGTAATTATTAGATTTATCCCATAGATCGGGCACCCATACGGCGGGGCTGGCTACGATGGGCGTTGAGTTTACTCACCCTTTCATCGTTCAAAATGTTCGTGAATAAATAGCGAGCATTAACCTACTAAGGAGTCCCGCCAAATGGCTAAGACCACTAAGAAGGATGTAGAGATTGACGCCAAGGAGGAAGGTGTAAAGCCATCCGCCTCTGAAGCAAAGGATGCTGCTAAGGCAACGAAGTCTTCGAAGAAGACTCGTACCGAGACCGACCTTCTCGGCTCCATGGAAATTCCGAATGATGCGTACTACGGTGTCCACACCCTTCGCGCAATCGACAACTTCCAGATCTCGTACGTAACCATCAACACCATCCCGGACTTTATCCGCGGCATGGTGATGGTAAAGAAGGCTACCGCGATGGCAAACCGCCGTCTGCACGTTCTGCCAAAGAAGAAGGCAGAAGCCATCATTTGGGCTTGTGACCAAATTCTGGATGAGGGCCGCTGCATGGACCAGTTCCCACTGGACGTATTCCAGGGCGGCGCTGGCACCTCACTGAACATGAACACCAACGAGGTTGTGGCAAACCTCGCTCTCGAGTACCTCGGCGAGGAAAAGGGTGCTTACGACATCATCAACCCGAACGATGATGTCAACATGTCGCAGTCCACCAATGACGCATACCCAACCGGTTTCCGCCTCGGCCTGTATTTCTCGCTTGATGCCCTCATTGAGCGCATCGACGCGCTGCAGGCATCCTTCCACGAGAAGGGCAACGAGTTCCAGGACATTCTGAAGATGGGCCGTACCCAGCTGCAGGACGCAGTCCCAATGACCCTTGGTGACGAGTTCAAGGCCTTCGCCCACAACCTGGCCGAAGAGCAAGCTGTCCTGCGTGACGCTCAGAAGCGTCTGCTGGAAATCAACCTCGGCGCAACCGCAATTGGTACCGGCGTAAACACCCCAGCCGGCTACCGCCACCAGGTCACCGCCGCCCTGTCCGAGGTCACCGGCCTCGAGATCAAGACCGCTCGCGACCTAATCGAGGCAACCTCCGACTGTGGCGCTTACGTGCTTCTGCACTCCGTGATCAAGCGCACCGCCATGAAGCTCGCCAAGATCTGTAATGACCTGCGCCTGCTGGCCTCTGGCCCACGCGCTGGTCTGGGTGAAATCAACCTGCCTCCTCGCCAGGCTGGTTCCTCCATCATGCCGGGTAAGGTCAACCCGGTTATCCCAGAGGTTGTCAACCAGGTCTGCTTTAAGGTCTTCGGTAACGACCACGTCGTCACCATGGCCGCTGAAGCCGGCCAGCTCCAGCTCAACGTCATGGAGCCGGTAATCGGAGAGGCACTGTTCCAGTCCATCCGCATCATGGGCAACGCCGTTGATACACTCCGCGAGAAGTGCGTCACTGGCATCACCGCAAATGCAGATGTCTGCCGCGCATACGTCGAGAACTCCATCGGTATCGTCACTTACCTCAACCCGTTCATCGGCCACCACAACGGTGACGAAATCGCCAAGGAGTCCCTGAAGACTGGCAAGGGCGTCAAGGAGCTGGTCCTGGAGAAGGGTCTCATGGACGAGGCAACCCTGTCGAAGGTCCTGTCCGTAGAGAACCTTATGCACCCAGAGTTCCGCGGCCAGCTCTACGTCGACGAGGATTAATTCCCACTTTAAGGCCGTGTGGGAATCTGCACGGTCTTAAGAGATAAGAGTTTCAAAAGCCCGTTTCGGACTAGTTTTCGACTCGTGCCACCCCCTTAAATGGGCAGGGTGACACGAGGACGGAAAGCTTCGTTCGAACCGGGCTTCTTGTATATCCAGGGGTTTTGATGAATTTCAATTAACCAACCGTAATATAAAGAATTAAATATGTGGGAACAAACACAAACGGGCGATTTGGCTAACAAAAGCCACATTGTTTGGGGGACAATATGAGGGACAGAGCATGGCTCCCTCATAAATTTGGGCTGAGGAAGCCATTCATTTCAAACCTGTGGAGACTCTCATGGTTATAGTCCATATCCTCATTGTCCTTGCGGCAATTTACTTGGGCGCCCGCATCGGCTCAATCGGTATCGGTATGGCCGGCGGCCTCGGCGTGCTGGCCCTTGGCCTTACCGGTATCCCCGTTACCCGCGAAGACATCCCATTCGATGTCATCGGCATCATCATGACCGTTATCGCTGCCATCGCGGCGATGCAGCGCGCTGGCGGCATGGATTACCTGGTTTATGTCGCAGAGCGCTTCCTGCGTAAGAACCCTCGCCGCATTACCTACTACGCACCAATCGTTACCTGGTTGATGACCGTACTGGCTGGTACCGGCCACACTGCGTTCTCTACTCTTCCGGTTATCGTCGAGGTCGCAAAGGAAGGCAAGGTTCGTCCTTCCCGGCCGCTGTCCATCGCCGTCGTTGCCTCACAGATGGCAATTTGTGCATCCCCGATTTCCGCAGCAGTCGTCCTGTTGGCCTCGCTCCTCGAGCCAGTAGGCATTGGTTACCTGCAGCTTCTCGCAGTATTGATTCCAGCTACCTTCCTGAGCATCTTCCCGGCTGCTTGGCTTGCCAACCACGCCGGTAAGGAACTCGACGACGATCCAGTTTACCAGGAGCGCCTGGCACAAGGCCTCGTATCGAAGCCAAAGGGGGAGTCCGGACAGACTGTCCAAAAGGGTGCTAAGGCCTCCATCGGTATCTTCCTCGCCGCCATCGTCATCGTCATGATCTGGGCAACCCTGACCTCTGAGCAGGTTGGCCTCATCACCGACCCGACCCTGCCACGTAACGAGGCAATCATGACGGTCATGCTGACCGCCGCTGCACTCATCGTGATGATCACCAAGATTCCGGCCGCGGACGTTCTCAACACCCCAGTGTTCAAGTCCGGCATGTCTGCCTCGATGTGTGTTCTGGGCGTCGCTTGGCTCGGCACCACCCTCATCAACCACTACCTCGAAGACATCCAGGCAATGGCTGGTGACATCATCAAGTCCGCTCCGTGGATGCTCGCCGTGGTTCTCTTCTTCGCAGCAGCGCTCCTGTACTCCCAGGCAGCTACCACCAAGGCGCTGCTCCCAGCCGCTCTCGCTCTGGGCGCAAGCCCACTTACCGCACTGGCAGCATTCCCTGCAGTTTCCGCACTGTTCATTCTCCCGACCTACCCGACTCTGCTTGCAGCGGTCGAGATGGACGACACTGGCTCTACCCGCATCGGAAAGGCCGTCTTCAACCACCCATTCCTCATCCCGGGTACGGTCTCCATCGTGGCCTCTGTCCTGCTGAGCTACCTTTTGGGTGCAGTTATCGCCTAGCTTCTTGAGGCACCTGAATTACCCACCACAAAAGGTAGGTTCAAAGCCAGCCGCTTGGACCCCAAATCTTTGAATTTGGCCGGATCAAGCGGCTTTTTCTCGGTAGCATAAAGCCATGACTACCCACCTGACAGACGTTGAAATCGCCCAGGCTCACCACCTCGAGCCCATCACCGATATCGCAGACCGCGCCGGCATCCCGGCAGAAGCTCTCATCCCTTACGGCAACACCAAAGCCAAAGTCGACATCACCAAGCTGGATCACTCTAAGCCCAAGGGCAAGCTGGTCTTGGTAACGGGTGTTTCGCCAACTCCTGCCGGCGAAGGCAAGTCCACCACGCTCATCGGCCTCACCGATGCGCTCTCCCTCCTCGGCCACAAGGCCATCGTCGCTCTGCGGGAGCCTTCTCAAGGCCCAGTCATGGGCATCAAGGGTGGTGCCGCTGGCGGCGGTTACTCTCAGATCGTCCCAATGGAAGACATCAACCTGCACTTCACCGGTGACTTCCACGCCATTGCCGCCGCCACCAACACTCTTGCGGCAATCATCGATAACCACATCCATCAAGGCAACCAACTAGGCATCGATCCTCGACGCGTGACCTGGCAGCGCTGCCTCGACGTCAACGACCGTGCACTGCGCAACGTCGTCACCGGACTCGGTGGACCCGCCCACGGAGTCCCGGCAGAAACTGGTTTCACCATCACCGCAGCGTCCGAAATCATGGCAATCCTGGGCTTGGCTACGGACCTCGAGGATTTGAAGAAGCGCCTCGGTGACATCACCGTCGGCTACACCTACGATCAAAAGCCCGTCACCGCACGTGAGCTCAACGCAGAAGGCGCACTCACCGCGCTTATGCGCGATGCCCTAAACCCGAACTTGGTCCAGACCCTGGGCGGCACGCCAGCATTCGTGCACGGCGGCCCGTTCGCCAACATTGCCCACGGCTGCAACACCTTGCTGGCTACCCAGACTGCTATGGAGTTCGGCGACATCGTCCTCACCGAAGCTGGCTTTGGTGCAGACCTTGGTGGCGAGAAGTTCATGGACATCAAGGCTCGCTTTGGCGATCTCGACGTCGCCGGTGCAGTGGTCGTAGCAACCATCCGCTCCCAGAAGTACAACGGCGGCCAGGCTCGTGAAGACCTCACCACCGAAAACCTGGATGCGCTGCGCAAGGGCATCGTAAACCTAGAGCGCCACGTAGAGAACCTACGGAAGTTTGGCCTACGCCCAGTTGTCGCTCTGAATTCCTTCTTCACCGATACCGACGCCGAGCGTGAGTTCATGCGCACGTGGGCTGAGGACTTCGGTGTTGCTCTCGCCGAGGCAGACGTCTGGGGCAAGGGCGGCGAAGGCGCAAAGGAACTTGCTCAGACGCTCATCGACAACCTGCAGGACGGCGCAGCCCACCAGCTCTACGACCCAGCAGAGGGCGTCGAGAAGTCCATCGAGACCGTCGCCAAGGAAATCTACCGTGCCACCCACATCGAGTATGGCCCCAAGGCGAAGAAGGACCTGCAGTACATCAAGGACAACGGCTGGAATGAATTCCCGGTCGTCATCTCTAAGACGCAGTATTCCTTCTCGGACAACCCGGCTGCGCTGGGTGCACCGGAAGACCACACCCTGCATTTGCGCGAGCTTCTGCCACGCACCGGCGCTGGATTCATCGTCGTCCTTACCGGCGACGTCATGACCATGCCGGGTCTGCCTAAGAAGCCGGCCGCGAACAACATCGACGTTGACACCGACGGAACCATCTCTGGTCTGTTCTAAAGACAGAAAATCAAAAAGGCTGCCGAGTACCCGAAGGGGAGCAGTTCAGATAACAATGTGTACTCGACAGCCTTTGTTTATGAGTTGCTAGCTGTTAACTAGGAAACGTCCGCCGTGGACCCGGGCCAGCCCGGGTACTCCGGAGGGGTGCCGCCGAACTCGGGGCACAGCTTTTGGAAGGAGCACCAGCCGCACAGCTTCGAGGTCTTTGGCCGGAAGACGCCCTCCTTGCCGTCACCTTCGATTTTCGCCCACAAATCGCCAAGGTCGCGCTCGAAGTACTCCAGCTCCTCCCGAGTTGGTGCAAGGAACATCGAGTCCAGCACCTTGAGGTACATCAGGCGCAGCTGGGCTGGAATGGTCCCGAGGATGCGCCAATAGACCAGCGCATAAAAACGCATCTGGAACTGGGCATCCTGGCTGTAACGGGGGAGCGGCTTCTTGCCCGTCTTGTAGTCAACAACGCGCACCTCGCCCGTTGGCGCCACATCAACACGGTCGATAAACCCGCGGACCGGTACGCCGTTGGGCAAGACAGTATCGACGTACATCTCGCATTCTTGGGCGTCGAAGCCCTGCGGATTTTCCATCTGGAAGTAACCCTTGACCAGGTCCCGGGCAGAGACGAAGAAGTCGAGAGTGGCGTCGTCAGGCACCAGCTCCTTAAGCTCCGAATCCGCCGCCACCATTTTCTCCCACTCCGGCTTAATCATCTTCACCGCAGTGGGGTAGTCGCGCTGCTCACGGGGAAGCTTGTGGGTGTTTTCGAGAACCGCGTGAACCAGCGTTCCCTTCACCTGTGCCAGCGTCTTCGGCTCGGGGAGTTTGTCAATTGCTCGGAAGCGGTAGAGCAATGGGCATTGCTTATAGTCAGAGGCCCGTGACGGTGAAAGCGCCAGCGGTCGGGGAGTGCGTGCATCAGCCATGGTCCTTTTAGCCTAGTGCCCAAGCATTCATGGCAAAGTAGGGGGTATGAGTATTTCGGATGAGTTCCTCGATTTTATTGCTGCAAGCCCTTCCTCCTATCACGCAGCGCACGAAGTAGCGCGCCAATTGGAGGAGGAAGGCTTCGTCCGTCAAGATGAATCCGCCGAATGGTCAGCGGCGCCTGGCGGACACGTCATGATTCGCGGTGGCGCAGTAATGGCTTGGTATGTGCCCGAAGGTGCGGACAAGAACTCGGCCTTCCGCATCGTAGGCTCTCACACTGACTCACCAGGCTTGGTCCTAAAACCCACCCCGGACTTTGATTCCGCCGGCTGGCAGCAAGTTGCGGTGGAAATCTACGGCGGCGCGCTCCTGCATACGTGGTTCGACCGCGAGCTCACCGTTGCGGGACAGGTAGTCACCAAGGATGGCGAGCACCACCTGGTCAACACCGGCCCAATACTGCGTCTGCCTTCTTTGGCCATCCACCTCTACCGTCAAGACGAGTTCAAGCCGGACCGCCAGCACAACATGCAGCCAGTGCTTTCCGTTGGCACTCCTGATGCCTCCGTCTTGAGCGTCGTTGCGGAAAAGATCGGTGTGGAAAAAGACGATATCTCGGCCTTTAATCTCATCACCGCTGACGCGCAGCGCGGTGCCGTCTTCGGCGTCGGTGAACCACTCATCGCAGCTGGCCGCATGGACAACCTGGCTTCGGTCCATGCTTCCTTAGTAGCCATGAAGAACGCGGCACAGAAGGGCGCGGTTGCGCATAACGACGTCCTCGTTATGGCCGCCTTCGACCACGAGGAGGTTGGCTCTTCCTCCCGCTTTGGTGCTGCCGGCCCAATCCTGGCGGACGTGCTGGGCCGTACCGGCCGCGCACTCGGCGCCAACGAAGAGGAGCGCTACCAGATGTTCGCACGCTCCTCCTGCGTATCTGCCGACGCCGCGCACTCCGTACACCCGAACTATGTAGGCAAGCACGATCCGACACACCATCCGATCATCGGCAAGGGGCCGGTCACCAAGATCAACGGCAATCAGCGCTATGCCTCCGACGCCACCACTGTTTCCTTGTGGGAACGCGCGTGTGAGCGAGCAGGAGTTCCTTTCCAACGCTTCGTGGGCAACAACGACGTCCCGTGTGGCTCCACCATCGGCCCCATCACCGCAACGCGCCTTGGCATCGACACTGTCGACGTCGGAGTGCCCATGCTCTCGATGCACTCGGCCCGCGAAATGGTCGGCGAACGCGACCAAGTATGGATGGGCGAGGCCATTGAGGCATACTTGGTAGGTTAACTAGACCCACTCCACAGAAAGCATAGGAATCCCCACGATGCCTTACTCCGGACCATTTCACTATGGCGATCGCGTCCAGCTGACCGATGCTAAGCGCCGCCACTACACCGTGGTGCTCGAAGAGGGCGGGGAATTCCACTCGCACAAGGGCATCATCCGCCACGACGAGATCGCCGGAATGGACGAGGGCTCTGTCGTGCGCTCGACTTTGGGCAGCGATTTCCTGCTCTTCCGCCACCTCATGGTGGACCACGTGCTGTCGATGCCGCGCGGCGCCGCCGTCATTTACCCCAAGGACTCTGCTCAGATCCTGGTGGAGGGCGACATCTTCATGGGCGCCCGCGTCCTGGAGGCAGGCGCGGGTTCTGGCGCGCTTTCGATGACTCTGCTGCGTGCTGTGGGCCCAGAGGGCCACGTCTTCTCCTACGAGGTTCGCGACGATCATCTCGAGTACGCGGTGGACAACGTCAAGGAATACTTCGGTAAGCAGCCGGAGTGGTGGTCGCCGCGCTTGGGTGACTTGGCCGATGTCACCGTCGACGAGTTGGGCGGCCCAGTTGACCGCGTCATCCTCGATATGCTCGAGCCATGGGAGCACCTCGAAAAGGTGCGCGACATCCTGATTCCTGGCGGCGTGTTCATGACCTACGTGGCCACCGTCCCACAGCTGATGAAGGTCATGGAGGGCATCCGCGAGCTGCAGTGCTTTACCGAGCCTAAGGCTTGGGAGTCCCTCGTGCGCGAGTGGAAGGTCGAGGGCTTGGCTACCCGCCCAGAACACCGCATGAACGCACACACCGCATTCCTCATCTGGACGCGCCGCCTTGCCGACGGCGTAACCCCGCCGCGCCCGCAGCGCCGCGCTCGCAAGTAACGCCACGCAAGCCCTGCACGCCACACACAGCACACCAGGGTGCCCCTCACGAATGAGGGGTACCTAACCTTGCGGAGAGCCGTACGCGCTAGTGTGTAGCTATGAACGACGCAAGTCACACCGCCGACCTCAAACGGCAGATTGATCAGCTCGCCGAGCGCAACACCAAGCTCGCATCCTTGTTGCAGGACTCCCGCAACAAGCTGCAGCAGATGCTCGCTGAAGTCAACGCCCTTTCCGAGCCTGCTTCGACCTATGGCGTCTTCCTCGGATACTCAGGCCGCGAGCACGACTCCCGCCGTGATGCCGAGGTCTATACCAACGGCAGGCCCATGCGCCTGAAGATCTCGCCCAACTTGGAGCCGGGCAGCCTCAGCGTGGGCCAGCAGGTGCGCCTTGGCGACGGCTTCGTGGTCGTCGAAGGCTGCGGGCATCCAGATACCGGCAACCTTGCCACCGTGCAGGAAAAAGTCGATGACTCTCGCGCCATCGTGGCTAATTCCTCTGGTGAGGAACAGGTCGTTCTGCTCGCCACCCGTCTCCGCGAGGGCCTGCGCGCTGGCGACACCATCCTCATCGACTCCAAGTCCGGCGTCGCACTAGAGAAGATCGAAAAGACCGAGGTTGCGCAGCTCTCGCTGGAGGAAGTTCCTGACGTCACCTACGAGGACATCGGTGGCCTCGACGCGCAGATCTCCCAAATCCGCGACTCCGTGGAGCTGCCCTTCCTGCATCCGGATCTCTACCGCCAGTATGACCTCGAGCCGCCCAAAGGCGTGCTCTTATACGGCCCTCCCGGCTGTGGCAAGACCCTGATCGCCAAGGCAGTGGCCAATTCTCTTGCCAATAAGATGGGCAGCGCCGGCCCGAGTTATTTCCTCAACGTCAAGGGCCCAGAGCTGCTCAACAAGTATGTCGGCGAGACCGAGCGCCGCATTCGCCTCATCTTCGAGCGCGCCCGCGAGCTGGCGGCTCTCGACTCCGCGCGTCCTGTCATCGTCTTTTTCGACGAGATGGAGTCCATCTTCCGCACGCGTGGCTCCGGCGTGTCCTCCGATATGGAGACCACCGTGGTCCCACAGCTGTTGACGGAGCTCGACGGCGTCGAGAAGCTGGGCAACGTCATCGTCATCGGTGCCACCAACCGCGAGGAACTCATTGACCCCGCGATTATGCGCCCGGGCCGCCTCGACATCAAGATTCGTGTGAACCGCCCCAACAAGCAGGGCGCACGCGATATCTTCTCCCGCCACTTGGGGGAAAGGGTCCCGCACCAGGGCGATGTCGATGCTCTTATCGACGCCGCGGTAGAGGATCTGTACTCGGAGCGCCCATTCGTGCGCTTGCACTACTTGAACGATGAGCCGCGCATTCTCTACTACCGCGACTTCGTGTCCGGCGCGATGATCGCAAACATCATCGCCCGCGCGAAGAAGCTGGCCATCAAGGAGGCTCTGGCCGGGGATGCCCGCGCAGCCCAAGGCATCACCGAGAATCACTTGCGCCAAGCGATCGCCGCGGAGCAAGCGGAGTCCGAGTACGTCCCAACCTCCGCAAGCCCGGAGGAGTGGACGAAGATTGTCGCGGGAACCGAGGCTGGCGCCGAGGTCACCCGCGTTGAGCTGATGGGTTTTAGGAGCACTTCATGGCACGCGTCTTAGGAACTGAGACTGAATACGGCATCTCCACGCCAACTAACCCGGAGATGTCACCTATTGTCACCTCGACTCACGCGGTCGTCGCTTATGCCGCGCTGCATACAGGGGCCCGCTCGCGCTGGGATTTCCGCGAGGAGCACCCGCTGCGGGATTCCCGTGGCTTCGACCTCAAGCGCTACCAGACGGTACCCAGCGTGGACCCCAACGCCATTGGTGTTGCCAACGTGGTCACCGCCAACGGCGCGCGCTTCTATGTTGATCACGCGCACCCCGAGTATTCCTCGCCAGAGTGCACCAATGCTTTCGACGCCATGCTTTACGACGCTGCCGGTGACCTCATCCTGCGCCGCGCCGCCGCGTCCGTCGCGGAACTCACGGAGCAGGGCACTTCGGTGCTCGTCAACCATGATCCGTGCCCGCCGCTGAAGTTCTACAAGAACAACGTGGACGGCAAGGGCGCGTCCTATGGTTCCCACGAGAACTACCAGTATCGCCGCAGCACCGACTTTGGCGACATCGCTGCGGGACTCATTCCCTTCTTTGTCGCCCGCCAGGTAGTCATTGGTGCAGGACGCGTGGGCAGGGGACAAGACGGTGAGGAGGCCGGCTTCCAAATTTCCCAACGTGCCGACTACATCGAGCAGGAGATCTCGCTAGAGACCACGCTCAACCGCGGCATCATCAACACTCGTGACGAGCCGCATGCCGTGGCAGAGGACTTCGGTCGCCTGCACGTCATCATCGGCGACGCGAACATGTCGCAGACCTCAAACTTCTTGAAGCTGGGCATGACCTCCTTGGTCCTCGATGCCATCGAAGCCGGCGTTGACTTTAGCGATCTGCAGCTGCGCGACGCCGTGGCCGAGGTATCTAAGGTCAGCCACGACCTCACCTTGACCCACAAGCTGCAGCTCAAAGACGGCCGCGAACTCACAGCACTCGAGATTCTCGCGGCCTACCGCGAGCGCGTCGTTGCAAAAACGGACGTCGACAAGCGCGTGCTCGAGGCTTGGGACGAGGTGACAGGCCTGCTGTCTGCCGACCCAATGACAGCAGCGCATCTCTTGGACTGGGTGGCCAAGTACCAGCTCATCAAGGGCTACATGGACCGCGGCGTGGATCCTGCGAACCCGAAGCTTGCGCTCATCGATCTCCAGTACACTGACATTGACCCAGCGAAGTCGCTTTACCACGCACTCGTGCGCAAGGGACGCATGCGCACGCTCGTCAGCGATGAGGACATCGCCCGCGCTGCGGATAATCCGCCTCGCGACACTCGCGCTTTCTTCCGCGGCAGCATCACGCAGAAGTACAGCGAGGATCTGTTGGCAGCCAGCTGGCAGACGCTGTCTTTCCGCACCCCGATGGGCACGGCCACCGTAGCGCTGGACGATACGCGCGGGCTTGGCGCTAACGACGTCGAGAAGCTCATTGCGGACTCCGCAGACTCCCAGGCGCTATTAGCCAAGCTCGGCCACATGGGAGTAAACGTCGAGTACTCTAAACATGGTTAAGAAAGGAAAGTAGAGCTATGAGTGGAAACCAATCCCAGGTCAACGCTGGCAACGGCGGAAACAACGGCGACGCACCTGAGGACTTGGCCGCGGGCCAGGTTAGCATCAACAGCGCCGGCACCGACGATCTCCTTGACGAGATCGACGGACTGCTAGAGAACAACGCCGAGGAATTCGTGCGCGCCTACGTACAAAAGGGCGGCGAGTAATCGTGGGGGAGCTCGCCATAGGTCCGGTCTATGCCCGCCGCATTATGGGAATTGAGACCGAATACGGAATCACCTCGAGTGCCAGCGGCAATCAACGGAAAATGACTCCGGACGAGATCGCCCGCATCTTATTCCGTCCCGTGGTGGACGAGTACTCCTCCTCGAATATCTTTCATCCCAACGCCTCACGCTTGTACCTCGATGTGGGTTCCCACCCGGAGGTGGCCACCGCGGAGTGCGATAGCCTCACCCAGCTCATCAACTATGAGCGCGCTGGCGACCGCGTGGTCAATGACTTAGCACTCCGCGCTGAGGAAGCCCTCGCGGCGGAGCAACAGCCCCGCGCGGTGTACCTGTTCAAGAACAACGTTGACTCGGCCGGCAATTCCTATGGTTGCCACGAGAACTACCTCATCAGCCGGCACGTGGTGCTCAAGGACTTGGGCGTAGCCCTGCTTCCATTCATGATTACCCGCCAGCTGATCTGTGGTGCGGGAAAGATTCAGCCCGCGCGAGGCGAGGAGCCAGCGCACTTCCTGCTTTCGCAGCGTGCCGACCAGGTGTGGGAAGGCGTTTCTTCCGCGACCACTCGTTCGCGCCCCATCATCAACACCCGCGACGAGCCGCACGGTGACTCAAAGCGCTTTCGCCGCATGCACGTCATCGTGGGCGATTCCAACATGTCCGAGCCGACGTTGGCGCTCAAGGTCGGCTCTGCGTTGTTGATGCTGGAGATGCTCGAAGCCGGATTCGACGTTCCGCGCTTCGAGGTTGTTGATCCGATTCACCACATTCGCGAGATCGCCAGGGATACGACGGGGCGAACGCCGCTGCCATTGGCTGATGGTTCCACGATCACTGCGTTGGAGGTGCAGCAGGCGCTATGCGACGCCGCCCGCCGCTGGCTTAACGAGCGCGAAGACGCAGGCACCCTGTCGGCTGAGATGGCGCGCGTGGTCGACTTGTGGGAGCGCACATTGCATGCCATTGAGACCCAGGACTTCTCGGGCGTTGACCGCGAGATCGATTGGGTTATTAAGCGCGGACTGCTAGATCGTTACCGCGACCGCCTGGGCGGGGAGTGGGGCCACCCGAAGCTGGCACAGATTGACCTGACCTATCACGACATCCGGCCGGGCCGCGGTTTGTTCAGCATCTTGGAAAGCCGCGGAATGGTGGAGCGTTGGACCACTGACGAAGCAATTGCTAAGTGCATCAACACCCCGCCGCAGACCACGCGCGCCAAGTTGCGCGGGCAGTTCCTGGCGGAGGCGCGCAGGCTGGGATCTAATGTCACTGTGGACTGGACACGCTTGAAGGTCAACCGCCCTGAGCCCATGACGGAGGAGTTTTCTGACCCGTTCGTTTCAGAGGATCCCCGCCTGCAAGCGTTGTTAGACTACATGGAGCACAACGCCTAGTTCCCGTGCCTGCCTATATCCCGTGCGTATGGTTGGCGCGGTGCAGGTATGCGCGCTGTATTCTTAAATAAACCTGTTTGCATATAACCGATGTGAAGGAGCATGCCCGCATGGCTGAAGGGAATCCGGCAAAGCGCGACGAGGCCGTCGAGCGGCTGACCAACCTTTCCTTTGCCTTGCAAGGCGCGGCGCATGGTGGCGGCAGCCCGGACCGCAGCGCGGCTTGGATCCGCAAGAATGTCGAGGGCTATCAGAATCGCAGCGATGAGGCCTTCTTAAAACAGCTCTCGCGCGACGTCGTCACGCTGCAGCGCGCGGGTGTCCCAGTGGTCCACTCCAGTGGCGAGGATGGATCGATGTACCGCCTCAACCAGGACGAGTACCAGCTGCCGCCCGTTGACTTCACTCCTGAGGAGGCCATGGTCTTGGGCGTGGCTGGCGGAATTGGCAAGCCAGGCGGCTTGAGTGACTTCACGCTGTCGGCGTGGACGAAGATCGCAGCCTCTGGTGCATCCCGCGACCTGAGCGGCGCACCCGTCTACGTTGCGGTCAACGACATCACCCGCATCAGCCCGGAGCTGACCACCGCAGTCATCACGGCGGTGCGCGCGCATCTCCGCATTACTTTTGATTACTACGCCACGCCCTCCTCGCCGGCAGTGCGGCGCACGATGGACCCGTGGGGACTAGTCAACCACAACAGCCGCGTGTACTTGGTTGGCTGGGACGTTGACCGTGAGGCGGCCCGCGTGTTCCGTGCAACGCGCATCGATAACGTCAAAAGGTCGCGCCAGGACGCCACGCACCTTACTGTGCCTGGCCCGCTGCAAGACCTCGTTGTTGAGGCTCTCCAACGCGGCGAGACCGTGGACGCGCTCGTTTCGATTCCGCAGGGCAGCGCGCTCGAGCTCGCTGCTGCTGGCAAACAGCGGGAAGATGGGCTCTATGCCATGAATGGGGTGGAAAAGGACTGGCTTGTTCGCACTGCTGCTAGCTATGCACCAGGCGTTGAGGTCCTCGAGCCCGCCGAGGTTCGCGCCGCCATCATCGAGCTGCTTACCGCAGAACGCCCGCAGGAAGGGGAGAAGTAGACATGGCTGATGGTTCCCAAAAGCTCCAGGCGCTGGTGCGCTCACTTAATCTGATTCCCTATTTCCGCAACCACCCAGGGCAAAGCCCAATGGAGGCCGCCACGGACCTGGGGATGACACCAGCGGAGCTCAAGGACGCGGTGGATCGCCTCTTTTGTTCAGGCGTTGGGCGTAATACAGAGGACCTCATCGATCTTTCCTTTGATTACCGCGACGGTATCCAGATCTACAACGATCAGGGCTTGACCCAGGCACTGCGTCTCACGCCTACGGAGGCGGGCGCGTTGCTGCTGACCCTTGAGTCCTTGGAAGCCATGCCGGGTCTGATCGACACTGCCGCTGTGCGGTCCGCCGCTGCAAAGCTGCGCGACATCATGGACGAAAAGACCGCAGCCATCTACGACTCGCTGGCGCACATCGACCCCACTGAGTCCGAGGTGCAGGCCGCGCTTGCGGGCGCCGTCGACAAGCACCAACGCGTGCGCTTCAAGTACTGGTCTGCATCAAGCAACCAAGAAAAGGAACGTACCGTCGATCCGGCGCGTATTTTCATCTTCGAATCGGAGCCCTACCTCGTGGCCTGGGACGAGTCTGTAGGCGCACACCGCACCTTCCGCCTTGACCGCATGCGTCAAGTAAAAGTGCTGGAAGAAAAGGCGAATCCGCGCGTTCGTCAGCTCGACTTTGACCCTGACCAGCCTTTCGAAATGCGACACGCCAAGACTGCGCAACTAGAGATTCAACCAGAATTCACTTGGCTTGCTGAGCAGCACGATATGACTTTAGGTGAGACCCTAAAAAATGGTCGTGTAGCTGCAACGATGCCAATTGGCGGCGAGGACTGGTTTATTCGTTTCGCACTCAGCCAAGCTGATAGAGTGCGAGTCGTGGGCCCTGAACCACTTGTTCAAGCAATTGCAGATCGGCGAATCACGGCCCTTGAGCGTTATACTCAATAGCCGAAAGTTAACTCAATAGACCAGCTCCACATGAGCCTGTCGAACAGAAAGAGGCACCCATGCCAATCGGTCCTAGGGAATTACTTATTATCCTCCTCGTCGTCGTCCTGCTTTTCGGCGCCAAGAAGCTGCCTGAGCTGGCTCGCTCTATGGGCCGTTCGATGCGCATTTTCAAGTCTGAGGTCAACGAGATGAAGGCTGAGAATGAACAGCAGGGCCAGCTCGCAAAGCCTGCGAAGCAGACTGACGAAGAGTTCTGGAACAGCCCGGAAATGCAGCCTCGCCAGTCCCAGCCGCGTTCTGAAGGCAACCCAAACTCATAGATTTGGTGAGCGCTTCTGACACGCATTAGCCGTGTCGGAGGCGCTTTATTTGTTCCAGATTTTTCTTTTCACGGAAGGTCGATGTCAATGTCTGCACAGGGAAGTGTTGCTGGCCAACAAAGGCCAGCGCGTAAGCGACCCCTGCTCAAGAGGTTCGGCAAACGTAAGTCCAATCCCATGGGCGAGATGACGCTGGTTGAGCACCTTCAGGAGTTGCGCAAGCGCATCGTCATTTCACTCGTCGTGCTCGCCATCGGCGCCGTCATCGGATTCATCTGGTACGAACAAGCTCCCTTTGGGCTGCGCCCGCTAGGCGAGATCCTGCGTGGCCCATATTGTGAACTTCCTGCTGAGCGCCGCGCCTCCTTCAGCGCTGACGGGGAGTGCCGCCTCTTGGCGACCAGCCCGTTTGAAATGCTGACTTTGCGCTTGAAAGTGGGCGCACTCGCTGGCACTGTGCTGGCCTCACCGATTTGGCTGTACCAAATCTGGGCGTTCATCGTGCCTGGCCTGCACAAGAACGAGAAGAAGTACACCTTCATCTTCGTTACCACCGCCGTCATTCTCTTCGTTGGCGGCGCCGTACTGGCCTACTACATTCTCTCCGTCGGCCTTGAGTTCCTCATGAGCATGGGCGAGGAGTTCCAAACGGCCGCACTGACTGGTGAGCGCTACTATTACTACCTTCTCGCGATGCTCCTCATCTTCGGCGTGAGCTTTGAGTTCCCGCTGCTGGTAGTCATGCTCAACATCATCGGCATCTTGGAATACCGAGTGATCAGGAACAAGCGCCGCATCATCTTTGTGGTCATCCTCATCTTCGCGGCGGTGGTTACTCCGGGCCAGGAAGTCTTCTCGATGATCGTCTTGGGCGTAGCGCTCGAGGTCCTCATCGAGTCCGCGTTCCAGTTCTGCCGCATCAATGACAAACGGCGCAACCGCAACCGTCCGAATTGGCTGGATGTGGACGACGGGTCTGCTTCGGCGTTGGATGACGACACCACGGGTATCGGGCTGCCTACGCCGGTTGAAGCCGCACAACCTGTTTCTTCCTCGCACCTGGCACCCCGCACTCATGGCGCGCCGCCAACCGCCCCTTCCGCAGCGCCTAACTCGGCGCCAAGTACGCCGCCAAACGCTGGCTTCTTCGACGACGTCCTGTAGCAGCGGGTAACCTGAGGACTTATGACTTCCACACACCTGGATACCTTCCGCGATAGACTGTCCCACCCGCTGGATGATTTCCAGGTTAAGGGATGCCGAGCCGTTGAAGAAGGACACGGTGTTCTCGTCTGCGCGCCCACCGGCGCGGGCAAGACCATTGTGGGCGAGTTCGCTGTGTCCCTGGCGCTAAGCCGCGGAACCCGTTGCTTCTACACCACGCCCATCAAGGCGCTGAGCAACCAGAAGTACCACGATCTTGTCGCCGCACACGGCGCGGACGCCGTCGGCCTGCTCACGGGCGATGTCTCCATCAACTCCCGGGCAGAAATCCTCGTCATGACCACTGAGGTTCTGCGCAACATGATTTACGCAGAGTCCGGGGCGTTGGACCGCCTGAGCCACGTGGTCATGGATGAAGTCCACTTCCTCGCCGATGCCTCTCGCGGCGCAGTGTGGGAAGAGGTCATCCTGAATCTCGACGAGAGTGTCTCCATCATCGGCCTGTCCGCCACAGTGTCCAACTCGGAGGAGTTCGGCGAGTGGCTTTCCGCCGTGCGCGGCGACACCACGGTTATTGTCTCTGATCATCGCCCGGTGCCTTTGGACCAGTGGATGATGATTGGCCGCAAGATCTACCCGCTGTTTGAGCCCGAGTCCGGCGGCCAAGTCAATGCCGAGTTGGCACGGCGCATCCGTCGTCTTGAGGCGGGCGATAGCGACGACGGGCGCAACGACGCCCATTCGGGCCAGGGCTTCCGCGCCCGTGCCCGCCACAAGGGCGGTGACCGCGATGCACGTAACTCCCGCGGTGGGCGGGGTGGCCGCGGCCGTTCCGGCGCCTCCCGCCCACAGGACCGCTACCGTCCGCTGGGCCGCCCTGAGACTCTCCAGGTGCTGCAGGGCATGGACATGCTCCCTGCCATCACGTTCATCTTCTCCCGCGCGGGTTGCGATGGCGCGCTCCACCAGTGTCTGCGCAGCCGCATGGTGCTCACCACGCAAGAAGAATCCGAGCGCATCAAGGCCATCATCGACGCAGGCGTCGAAGGCATTCCAGAAGAAGACCTTCAGGTCCTTGACTTCAAGCGATGGCGCGAAGCATTGTCCCGCGGCTTTGCGGCCCACCACGCGGGAATGCTTCCTGCATTCCGACACATCGTCGAAGACCTCTTCGTGCAAGGCTTAGTCCGCGCCGTATTCGCCACCGAGACTCTTGCCTTGGGCATCAACATGCCTGCTCGCACGGTCATCCTGGAAAAGCTGGTGAAGTTCAACGGCGAGGCGCACGTCGATCTCACCCCGGGCCAGTACACACAGTTAACCGGCCGCGCGGGTCGTCGCGGCATCGACACCATCGGCAATGCCGTGGTGCAGTGGGCCCCAGCTATGGATCCGCATGCGGTCGCAGGTCTGGCCTCCACGCGTACCTACCCGCTGATTTCCACGTTTGCGCCCGGCTACAACATGGCTATCAACCTGCTGGGCATGCTGGGCTTCGAGGAGTCACTACGCCTGCTCGATAAGTCCTTCGCGCAGTTCCAAGCTGATGGCTCGGTCGTCGAGGAGACCCGTGAGATCGAAAAGGCGGAGCACCGCGTGCGGGAGCTGCGCAATCAGCTTGACGACGCCATCGATGCACTCGCACCTCCATCACGCGATGGTGAAGACCCAGCAGAGGTCCTCATGGACTACATCCGCCTGCGTCGCAAGCTCACCGACGAGGAGAAGTCGGTGCGCGCCAACAACAATGCGCAGCGCAACCAAGAGGTCGCCGTGGTGCTCAGCCGTCTCCAGCTGGGCGACGTCATCGCCATCGCCGGCAAGAGGCATCCCATTCTTGCCGTCGTGGTCACTCCCGCGAATCAAGTCGCGGACCCACGCCCATGGGTGACTACCGAAACTGGATGGTCTGGCCGCATCGATGTCTCTGGCATCAACAATCCGCCAATCGTCGTGGGCCGCATGAAGCTCCCGCGTCCGGTGCAGAAAAACCCGCGTCGCAACACCAAGTTCATACAAGATTCCTTCAAGCGCAACCGCTACGACCGCCCAAAGAAGATGCGCATGGCGCCGCGCAACCGCACCAACAAGAGGGTGGGCGAGCTACGCGACGCCATCCGCAACCATCCGGCCCACTCGTGGCCAGCAACCGACCGCGAGCAACTGGCGGGTATCGCGCAAAAATTGGCGCGGCGCGAAAGGGACCTCGAGAAGGTCAGCAAGAAGGTCGAGCGGGCTACCGATACCTTGGGCAAGACCTTCGGACGTATCGTCGACTTGCTCTCTGAGATGGACTACGTCGAGTTCGAAGACTTTGGCGAAGACCGCCGCCCAGTCATCACCGATGAAGGCGAGCGCCTTTCCCAGATCCACAGCGAGTCAGACTTGCTCGTAGCGCAGTGCTTGAAGCGTGGCATCTGGAATGAGCTAGACCCAGCGGAGCTAGCCGGTGTGGCATCCCTGTGCCTCTTTGAAAACCGCAAGGAAACCCGTGGCGAGCCGGAAGCGGCCACGGATGCCATGGCCGATGCCATGGAAGCTACGTATCGCATCTACACCGAGCTCATTGCCGACGAGGCCCGCCATAACCTCCCACGCACCCGTGAACCGGAAGCCGGCTTCGCACTCGCCATCCATCAGTGGGCCGCCGGAGCCCCGCTGGGATACTGCATGGCTGCCGCGAACGAAGCCGGTGCGGAACTTACCCCCGGCGACTTCGTGCGCTGGTGCCGCCAGGTGGTGGACATGCTGCAGCAGATCGCCAAGACCGGCTACGAGGAAGACATCCGCCGCAATGCCCGGCGCGCCATCGATGCAATTCAGCGCGGCGTCGTGGCCATCGGCGCTTAAGCACACCGCGTCCCCTGAAATGAAAGGGCGCGGGGTGCGCGGGTAGGCTCATACACATGTCTGATTCGAACAGTACTTTTCCAGTGTCTGTATACGCCGACCGCTTGCAGCGGGCTCAAGAGGTATCCGCCGAGAAGGGGATTGACCTGCTTATTTTGGGTACCGGCGCCGACTTTGCTTATCTTACTGGTTCCTGGGTCTCCTCCCACGAGCGCCTGACCGCTTTGGTGCTTGGCCCCACGGGCAAGCCTTTCATCGTTGCCCCGTCTACGGACATCGAAACGCTCAACACCTCGCCTGTGGCGCAGCTCGGTTTGGAGTTGCGCGGCTGGAGCGATGGCGAGAACCCTTATGAGCTCGCCTGCGAGCCTCTGCGCGCCACGACATCTTCCAGTACCCCCACGGTGGCGCTTGGTGCATCGCTGACCGCTGACCACGTCTTGCGCATCCAGGGCCTGCTTGCTGAGTCCGCCCAGTCTGGTGCACAGCCTCAGTACGTGCTGGCCACCTACTCCTTGGCCGAGTTGTTTACCCGCAAGGACGCCGCCGAGCTGGAGGAGCTGACCAAGGCGGGCGCGGCTATCGACGCCGTCCACGCTGCTGTTCCTGGTCTGCTCATGGCAGGACGCACCGAGGCTGACGTCGCAGCGGACCTGCGCGACCTGATCCTCCGCCAACACGTGGAGGTCGACTTCATCATCGTCGGTTCTGGCCCTAACGGTGCCAACCCGCACTACGACTACGGTGACCGCGTGCTGAGCAAAGGCGATCCAGTGGTCGTTGACATCGGAGGCACCCTGCCTTCGGGTTATCACTCCGACACCACCCGTACTTACGTTGTGGGCGGAGATCTGAGCGCAGCGCCTCAGGACTTCCAGGACGCTTACGCAGTACTGGAGCGCGCCCAGGCAGCTGGCCGCGCAGCAGCCAAGCCCGGCGCGACTGCACAGGAAGTCGACCGCGCTACCCGTGAGGTCATCGAGGAAGCCGGCTACGGCGAGTACTTTACGCACCGCACCGGACACGGCATTGGCCTGTCTACCCACGAGGAGCCCTTCATTATGGCTGGCAACGAGTTGGTCCTTGAGGAGGGCATGGCCTTTTCCATCGAGCCGGGCATCTACGTGCCAGGCAAGTGGGGCATGCGTCTTGAGGACATCGTGTACACCACCGCGGATGGATACGAATCCGTCAACCAGGCCCCCCGCGAGGTCCGCTAGATGGCAGGTGTGTTAATCCTCGGCGGGCGCAGTGACATCGGTGGCGAGATTGCGCAGCGTCTTGCTCCGGGAAACGAAATTGTCCTTGCAGCACGCGGCACCCACGGCATGGACGAGCGCATTAAGAAGCTCCGTGCCGCGGGCGCAATTGCAGTCCATACTCTCGACTTCGACGCCACCGCCGTCGAGCAACACCGTGCCGTATTTCGGGCGGCACGTGAGCTGTGCGAGCACAGCGACGGAATCACCACCGCCGTAGTGGCTTTCGGCATCCTTGGTGACCAAGACCGTGCTGAGCGCGATGAGGCCCATGCTTTCGATATCGCCTTGGTGGACTATGGCGCCCAGGTATCGATGCTGACGGTACTTGCTGATGAGATGACCCGCGGCCACATCGTCGCCTTCTCATCCATCGCTGGGTGGCGTGCCCGGCGCGCCAACTACGTATATGGCTCCACCAAGGCTGGTCTCGATGCTTTCTGCCAAGGACTTGCCGATCGCCTGCACGGCAGCCCGCTCGCACTCATTACCGCGCGCCCGGGCTTTGTCATCGGTTCCATGACCACCGGAATGAAGCCAGCACCGCTTTCGGTGACCCCAGACGCGGTTGCCGACGCCGTGGTTGATGCCATGTCTGGAAAGGGCGCGGGCACTGCTGACGCGCCGCGCAGCCGCACCCTCTGGATTCCGCGTCCCCTCCAGGCGTTGGCATGGGTCATGCGCGTGGTTCCGCGCCCCGTGTGGCGCCATATGCCGCGCTAGCTTGTTCTTGCTTGTTACAGCAAAGGCGAATTCACGTCGAAGATAAACCCGCGTGGTGCCAGCACTCGCAGGACCACTTCGGCGTCGCCTTCCGCGATGTCATGGAACACGAGCCCCTGCCACGGGGTGACCGTAATATCGACGTCGAGGCGTCCGATCAGGTCCGCGAACTCCGCCGGTATTACTCCCTTGTGCAGTCCTGCTCCTAGGTCAACGCGCCCTTCAGGGGTATGCTCAGCCAGCCAGCCGATGGGCTGGGCCGGCTTGTCCGATGTCTCCGTTGCAGGCAGCTTCAGTTCTTCCGTTCGGCCTGTATCCGCAGACGCTTCCTCCGGCGCCTTCGCCGCCGCTTCTTCAATCGCATTAACCAAGGCGGGCACGAGGTCCTCGATGGCCAGCACGGCGTCGGAAAGCACGCCCTGCGTAATCAGCTGAGCACTGTCAGTGCCGCGTAAGAGCGCGCCAAAGTCGACGCCCTCCGCAACAATGTCGCCACTTCCGTCATCGACGCCTAGGAGAAGCTCGGAAGCTGCCTCCAGCCCCTCACAAACCGCCGCAATATCGCGGGCCAGTTCACGCGCGACTGCCGAGAGAGGGGAAGCCAAGACAGGCCGGCTTAGCGTGCTCAATGCAGGAGCGCTAACGCGAGCAACAAGCTGCGTTACGTCGTGAACACCGCGCAGCTCCAATGCTGCATTCTGGGCGAGGTAGACATTGCCATCGCCGAAATCCTGAGCCAGTCCTGCGATTTCAATCCAGTCTTCCGCCGTCGTCGCACCGGCTACCGGTTGGAAACGTGCGACGGTTCCATGGACGGCGTCTTCAAGCAGCAGCGGCGAACCTACGTGAGGCGTTTCAGTGATAACGTGAGGCGCTTCAGGGGTATCAGTCATGGCTGCGAGTCTAACCGTTGCGTTCACCGCCCCTAGATTCCGGTTGTAGAAAACACGTCAGCGGGTGTTGGCCACGGCATGTATGCCGCGGATGGGTAGGGTAGAGGCCATGCCATTCGTTCTGTTTATCGCCTATACCTTGCTTGAGACACTCGCCTTTTGGGCCGTGGCCAAGTGGATTGGAATCCTGTGGGCACTCGTGGCCTTGTTTGTGACGATGTTCTTCGGCATGTCCATCGCAGGCATTGAAATCCGCCGCATCATGAGCCGCCAGATTGTGCGCGGGCAAGACGGGATCTACTACATGGACGGAAACCAAGCTGGCAAGACCGCCGGCAACGTGGGCCTGACGCTGGCAGGCGGCATGTTGCTATCGATGCCGGGGTTTGTCTCAACGCTCATCGGCGCGCTACTCATTTTTGCGCCGACACGCTCCCTGGCGCGCACGATTCTCGCGGCTTCTATGGTGCGCAAGATTGAACACATGGGTACCCGCATCTTTGAAGCTTCGCCCATGGCGCAGCACCATGATTCCTATGGAAGCTTCGGAAACGCTGCGGACTACGGTTCAACAACGGGGTACCCAGGCGGTGCCCAGGGTAGCCGCCCAGAGCCGGAGGTCCTCGACGAGGAAGAGATCCGTCAGTGGACCGAGAACCTCGATCCCGATGACTTCACCGGTGGCTCGTCCGACGACTCCGGAAACGATGCGGGAGACTCCAAGAAGTAATGAAACAGTTTCTGTGCCGCCTAGCGCTTGCCGGCGTTTCAGGCGGCGTTACTTTTTGCGCTGTTGAGCCACTGGGTTGGTGGCCCATGGGGATCCTCGGTATCGCGTTGCTCTTTGCCGCCTTGGTGCCGTGGAGAGGCTCAAGCGTGAGCCTGAAAGCTGGAGCCGCAATCGCCAGCCTTCACGCGTTTTTTCTCTATCTGCTCACCTTGCCGTGGATCGGGGAGTTGGTAGGCAATTTCCCCTACATTGCTTTGGCATTCTGGCTCTCCCTCTATGCCATCTTGCTGGGTATCGGCGGGGCCGCACTTGCCCGCATGAGGTCGGGTTTCCTCTTGTTCCCGTGCTTTTACGTAGCGGTCGAGATGTTGCGCTCGAGCGTTCCCTTCGGCGGCTTTTCCTGGGTCCGCCTTGCGTGGGGACAGATTGAAGGGCCGCTGGCCAATCTGGCGCCGTGGGGCGGGCCCGCGCTCATCACTTTCGCCACCGTTATGTGCGCGTGCGGATTGGTGGGTTTGGCACAGGTCCGCGGAAAACTCCGTGCGGCTGCGCTGGCGGCAGTAGTGCTTCCCTTGGTGGCAGGGCTCGCTGCGGAGCTCGGTATCAACCGCCCGGACCATACTGTGGGCGAAGTCAAGGTAGCCGCGATTCAGGGCAACGTCCCGCGGATGGGCCTGGATTTTGCCGCCCAACGCAGAGCCGTATTGGAAAACCACGTCCGAGTCACACAGGAAGCCGCCAATGCGGCCCAGGAAAACAAGGAAGACCCCATCGATCTGGTGATCTGGCCGGAGAATTCCTCCGACGTCAATCCTTTTAAGGATGCGCAGGCACGCATGCTTATCGAAGCCGCCGTCGACACCATCGACGCGCCCGTTCTGGTGGGCACGCTAACGAAGGACGCGGTGGGCTACCGCAACACCATGCAGGTCTTCGAGCCAGGTAGGGAAGTAGGAGAGCACCACTACAAGAAGTATTTGCAGCCCTTCGGCGAGACGATGCCTATGCGGGATTTCTTCCGCAGGTTCACGGACATGGTCGACCTAGCCAGCGATTTCAAGCCGGGCGACGGCCCCGGTGTGGTCACGATGAACGACGTTCTCGTCGGTGTGGCCACATGCTACGAGGTCTCTTTCGACCAGGCATTCCGCAGTTCGGTGAACAACGGTGCTCAGATTCTTTCGACGCCTACGAACAACGCCACCTTCGGTTACTCCGACATGACCTATCAGCAACTAGCCATGAGCCGCCTGCGCGCCTTGGAGACTGACCGCGCCGTGGTTATCGCCGCAACATCGGGAGTCTCGGCCATTGTCCATCCGGATGGCCGGGTGAGCCAACACAGCGAAATCTTTGAGCCGAAGTATCTCATTGAGACGCTGCCGCTGCGCGAGGGAGTGACCTTTGCCGTGAGGTATGGTTCGCTCCTGCAATGGCTCATGGTTATCATTGGAACAGTCAGCGCACTACTTGCTCTCCGTTCTGCACGCAGGACAGGCAATCTTGAAAAGCCAGGAGCCCGTGGCAAGCAACGTGCGCCTAAACAAAACTCTGCTAAACCGGCAGCAAACAACGAGGAGCTTTAAAACGTGAGCACTACCCACGCTTCCACCTTGGTTATCATCCCGACGTACAACGAGATTGAGAACCTTCCCCTGATCACTGGCCGTGTCCGCAAGGCAACCCCAGAGGTCAGCATTCTGATCGTGGACGATAACTCGCCTGACGGCACTGGTGAGGCTGCAGACAAGCTGGCCGCTGAGGATGACAAGCTGCACGTCCTCCACCGCGAGGGCAAGGGCGGCCTCCTAGGTGCTTACATTGCTGGCTTCAAGTGGGGCTTGGAGCGCGACTACCAGGTCCTCTGTGAGATGGACGCTGACGGTTCCCACGCACCTGAGCAGCTGCACTTGCTCCTCGCTGAGATCGACAAGGGCGCGGACCTCGTCATCGGTTCCCGCTACATACCGGGCGGCGAGACCATCAACTGGCCTGCTTCCCGCGAGTACCTGTCCCGCTTGGGCAACTTGTACATCTCCGTGGCGCTGGGCGCCGGCCTGTCCGACATGACCGCAGGCTACCGCGCATTTACGCGTGAGCTGCTGGAGTCCATTGACTTCGACGACCTGTCGAAGGCTGGCTACATCTTCCAGGTTGACTTGGCTTTCCGCGCTGTCAAGGATGGCTGGGACGTACGCGAGGTACCAATCACCTTCACCGAGCGCGAGTACGGTGAGTCGAAGCTGGACGGCTCCTTCGTCAAGGATTCCCTCTTCGAGGTCACCAAGTGGGGCATTGCACACCGTTCCGAGCAGGCCAAGGACTTGGCTGGCGAGGTCAGCAACATCGCGTCCTACACTTACCGCCACAGCTCTCTTCCGGGCCTGGCTGGCAAGCTCAAAGAAGGCTTTGCCTGGACCGGCGACTTCGCTGACGAGGTACAGTCCCTGCTGAAGCACCAGTTCGGCAGCAAGTCCAAGTAGGCAAAGCAAGCCGAGTAGGCTCCGAGCGGCTCACCATGAGCCGCCTACTAAGACGAAAGGGGCGCGCTACATTCCCAGCAATGGGGAAGTAGCGCGCCCTATTGTGCGCTATCTGCTGCATGTGCGGCGCTGCAGAAACCGAGTTCTAGCTCTGATTCTCCTGCTGCTCCTTGAGCAGACGAGCAGCGGATCGGCGGCGGGAGCGCAGCTGATCGATGCGCTCGGTAAGCAGTTCGTCGAGTTCCTCGATGGAACGGCGCTCACGCAGCATGTCCCAGTGGGTACGCGGCGGCTTGGCTGGCTTGGATTCTACGCCTTCGCCCTCCATAAGGGTGCCCAGCTTACCGTTCTTACACATCCACTCCTCAGGAATTTCCGCATCATCTGCGAAAGGAACTTCGTAGATGTCACCGTCTTCGGTGCGGTACTTGACCATCTGGCGTGGTGCTAGGTCGTGGTCACGGTCCGTCTCGTAGCTGACGGCGCCCATACGGCTACCACGGAGTACGCGATCTGCCATGCAACATCATCCTTTTCATAAAGAGTGCTCGGAAGGGTTGATATAAATCACCCAAGAAACTAACAGTATAACGAAGTACAGCGTGCGTTTGTTCCCACCCCGGGTTAAATGGACTAAGGTGTAACAGGTGATCCGTCAAGCTAGCCGCGACCGTGCTGTCGCATCGTGCCAATGGTGCGGCAAGGAGATCCCACAAGGAGGGCGAGGACGCCCTCGCAAATTCTGTAGCGCATCATGCAAGCAACGCGCATATGAGCAGCGTAATAACGTTTCGGGTACATCAATTCCGAAGAACGCTGTGATCATGACTCCGGAGCGTGCTGATGAATTGCGGGATGGATTATTTGAACTACGCTGCTCAGCCGAGGACGTCGCGATGGCAGCGAAGGAAGGTGCAGACGGGGATGAGCTCCAGGAACTGTGTACTGAACTCGTCGCCTTGGCACGTCGGCTCGAGGAATTGAGATAAGGAAAAATGCAGAAACTTCTAGGTAACCGCAAGCTGGTCATTTCCATTTTCGTGGTGCTAATTCTCGTCGCCACGGTGGTTGCACTTGGCCCGTTGTTCTATTCGATTTACATGGGCCGTGGTGTCCAGACAAAGCCTGTTGATGCAGCGCACACCAAGCCAGCTAGCACCGATGTCGATGGCACCTGGAACGTTGTTGCTGGTACGCCACATAATTTCACCTCGGTTGGTTTCACCATCAACGAGGTTCTGCCTGCTGAGAAGACCACGACCTCCGGCTCCACCAAGGACGTGACCGGCCAGGCTGTCATTAAAGACGGCAAGGTCGAAGAAGGCACGATCACCGTGGACATGACCACCTTGACCACGGATAAAAAGGTTCGTGACCAAAACATGAAGGACAAGCTGTTTATCACGCGCCAATTCCCTGAAGCCACGTTCACTCTGACTGAGCCTGCTGATATTTCTGCAGTGCCAGACGACGGCTCGGTGGCCAAGGTTAAGCTGACCGGCGACCTAACGATCAAGGGCAAGACCAAGAAGGTCACCCAGGAATTCGACGTTGTTCGCGACGGTGAGACCATCGTTATGGGCGGCAACATTCCGGTCAACCGTCTAGATTACGGAATTGAGACTCCAGAGATGATCGCGGCCAAGATTGAAAAAGAAGGCGAAGTAAACATTCGCGTCACGCTTCAGAAGTAACTAGCAATACGGAAGTAACTAGCAATACGCAGGCATGAACTCTCAACATCTAATCCCAGTCATCTGGTTCCGACTCGTAGTGCTCATTGGCTTCGCAGTATTCGTCGGCTTCCAGAAAATGTGGCTACTCCTTGGCATCGCAGTATTGCTCGGCATTCTTACGGGCTGGCAACTTATCACTGCATACAACCGCCGTTAGGGCATGCCCGCAATTCCCACTCACACCACCGTTTAACGTCACAGTGACGTTAAACGGTGGTGTGCACGGTTAGGGCAGAAGCAACCCCAAAAGCCAAACATGGCCCACATTCGGTCACCGGGTCCGAGCCAGACCAAAACCGGACCCAAACCGGGGGCAAGCAGTCGGACCAACAAGCCAGACCAACAACCGGGTCAATATAAATCCAACGAGTTGAGCCGCGCGAGTAGCCCAGGGCAAAGCCAAGCCGCTCGGCGACGTCTGCACCCAGCCGGGGAAATGCGCGTCACAAGAACTAATTGATACGTGAGTGCCGACAAATCGATATAGATGCACGGGGACGTATAGACGTAACGCCACTATTCAATAATTGTCCGATAATGTACATTATGTCATTTAGGATTTGTGTCGTTATCCCCCGGGCCCCTTATATAAGGGGCCCACCTGACCTCACAACTAGCTCACGTGCGCCGGCTCATTCAGTAGTTCCCCTGAGGTCTCCTCAGCGGGCAAAGGCTTACGGCGAACGAGTGCTGCGAATACTGCGCCCGTGATGTTCGCCCACACGGCTGCCACAACGCCTGGCAATGCAGCCTCAGGCGTAAAGAACTGCAGCGCCAGCGCGGAGGCCAAACCGGAGTTCTGAGTGGCAACTTCGATAGCCGTCGTACGCGCTGCTGCTTCGCGCTGACGAGTTACCTTTGCCGTGTAGTAACCAAAGAGGAATCCGATGACATTCTGAATGGCCACACCGAAGAATACAACAAGACCAACCGTCAGCAGCTTATCCTGCGACTTTGCCACAACCGCAGTAACCACTGCACCAATACCGACGATAGCCACCAACGGCAGCACCGGGATGACATAATCAACCGCCTTGCTTGCCACAACGCGCAGCAACAGGCCAAGTGCAACCGGGATTAAGACCGTCTGAACCAGCGACCACATCATACCCATTCCATCAACCTCAGCGCTCTGCCCCGCCAGCCACAGCATCAACAGTGGCGTCATAATTGGGGAAACCAAGGTAGAAACGGACGTCATGGCGACAGACAGCGCCACGTCACCCTTTGCCAAGTACGCCATGACATTGGATGCCGTACCACCAGGAACCGAACCAAGCAGGATTAGGCCGACGGTAACGGCGTCGTTAAGCCCCAGCAGCTTAGCAACAAGCACTGCACTGGTCGGCATAACCACAAACTGGCATACAACGCCAATAAGGATGGGCAATGGACGCTTGGCAACGAGCGCAAGATCCGGGATCGTCAGGGTAAGACCCATCGAGAACATAATGACCATAAGCAGCTGGCTCGTATAAGAGCTAACCGGGACAAAGGTCGACGGACTCATGAAGGCTGCAATTGCACACAGCACAATCACGATGGGAAATGCGTAAACCGCTAGCTTCTCAGAGCTGCTTTGCGCTTCCTGCGCCGCCGACGGATCGGCTACTTCACACTGGTGAGAAGTCATACTCGACATGTGACTCGCCCTTACTACTTGGAAGTTACCCACCTCTTCCCCACTCGCATGTCCGGCTTGCCATCAGGCACCTTCATTGTGAGTGGAATCTGTGGGGGTAAAGGTTAGGGACCTTGCCCCCAGGAACGACACCCCTGAGCCCAACTTCCCTTTCCCGATCCCACCGACGTGGTGAATATCTTTCTATGGATTGATTGATTTCCAAACCATAGCACAACATCCCGTTAAATGAACTAGCAGTTTCGGACGTTGGGATACCGCTAATGAAGGGGTCTAAACTCGCCGCCCCCAACTGTGGTTAAACAAAGGTGACCTTAGGCCACACTTACTATCGGTCAACAGATATCTGGGACTAAGTTGAGTGTATGCAAAAGCTTCTGAGTCCCGATTCAACAAAGATTTCTCGCCCACAGGGATCAACGAGCCAGGCAGATGCTGTACCAGCGAAGTACACCAACGGCTCCCCCATGTCGCTCATCAAAGACATGGAGGCCATCGTCGGTCCGGAAAACGTGCACGGACGCCTATCAGACCTTGTCCGATTCTCTTCCGACGCCGGCCCCTACCGATCCATTCCTCAAATCGTAGTGTCAGCGCGTAGTGCCAGCGACTTGTCCAAGCTCATGACCTACTGCCGCGAGAACGGCCGCCACATGACGTTCCGCGCCGCGGGCACCTCGCTCAACGGCCAAGCAATGTCAGATGACATCTTGGTTGATGTGAAGACCAACTTCACCGGCATGGAGGTCAGGGATGGCGGCAACAAGCTGTGGTCCCGCCCAGGCGTTGTGCTTGGCGACGCCCAGGCAGTCCTCGGCCGGCACGGATTCATGCTCGGCCCGGACCCAGGATCAACCTCTGTATGCACCATCGGCGGCGTCCTCGCCGACAACTCCGGCGGCATGCGCTGTTCGCTGGAGCGCGATAGCTACCACTGCGTCGATGAGCTCGTCTTCGTCTTGCCCTCCGGAACCATTGTCGATACCGCTCGCGGCGACGATGCCTTCCGCGCACAGGAGCCTGAACTTCACGCCAACCTCCTCGCCTTCCGCGACCGCCTGCGAGCGAACACCGAGATGGTGGAGTTCTTGCGCAAGAAGTTCTCCATCCGCAATACCAACGGCCTACGCATTGACGCTTTCCTCGACGAGGACGAGCCGGTCAAGATCCTAAAGCGCCTGCTCGTCGGCTCCGAAGGCATTTTCGGCGCCATCGTCGAGTCCGTCATCAAGACGGTGAAGCTTCCGCAAGTCAAAGCCACGACCTGGGTCGAGTTGCCGAACCTGCGCGATGCAGCCAACTTCGTGCACCCAATCATGGAGGCCGGCGCTGAAGCCTGCGAACTCCTCGTCGCACCGGTGATGCGCCGTTCGGCAGAACACTACGCCCACGCGCCAAAGTCCTGGATCGACCTTGATGACGATGAAGCAGCACTGCTCGTCGAGGTAGGCGGCACCGACCTCGCCGATCTCGAATCCGCGATGGAGCGCCTCAAGGAGGTCCTCAAGGACGCACCGCTTTTACGCCCACTCGAATTCGAGACCACACCAGAGGGCATGCGCGGCGCATGGGAGCTCCGCAACGGTTTGTACGGCCTGCTCGGAGCCGACCGCCCGAACGGCACCACCTACATCACCGAGGACGTCTGCTTCCCGCCCGCAGAGGTAGGCAACGCAGCCGCCGATTTGCTGGATCTGCAGCACAAGTATGGCTACCCCGAGTCGGTGATGGGACACGCCGCCTTCGGCAACCTGCACTTCTTCCTTACCCCGCGCTTCGATCTAGACGAAGAACGCGAATCTTATGCCAACTTCCTGGACGAGCTGGCTGAGTTGGTCATCGACAAGTACCAAGGTTCGATGAAGGCCGAGCACGGTACCGGCGTAAACATGGCTCCATTCCTCGAGCACGAGTGGGGCTCCGAAGCCTTCGAGCTCTTCTGGGAAGTCAAGAACATGATTGACCCGCAAGGCATCCTCGCGCCAAATGTGAAGCTCACCCGCGACAAGTCCGTGCACCTGAAGAATTTCAAGTCCTTCCCCAAGGTCGAGGACATGATTAATCCTTGCGTGGAGTGCGGCTTCTGCGAACCCGTTTGCCCGTCCCGCCACGCCACGGTCACCCCACGTCAGCGCATCGTCTTGCGCCGCGAGATGGCCCGCCAACCAGAAGGCTCTGCGGTCCTGCGCCAGCTGCAAGAGGAATATCAGTACGATGCCGTCGACATGTGTGCGGCGGACGGCACCTGTTCCATTCCGTGTCCCATCAGCATCGACACCGGCGCAGTGATGAAGCAGCTGCGCAAGCAGGAAGCTGGCCCCAAGGCCGAGAAGGTAGCCCTGTCGACCGCGCAGCGTTGGGCGCTCGTCGAGAAGCTCGCGCGTGCTGGCGTCATTTCCGCCAATAAGATTCCGCACAAGCCACTTGAGCTCGGCGCCAACATGGCCCGCAACGTCATCTCCCCTGACTTGCTGCCCACCGTGCCAGGTCCACTCCCTAAGGGTGCGTCCCGTCTACCGGAGACACCGCGTGAAGGCGCACAGGCCTTGTACTTCCCGGCTTGCATCAACCGCATCTTTGGCCGCCCTGCTGGCGCCGCCCCGGATTCGGTGGATCTGCCGCGCGCCGTCGTCGAACTTGGCCGCCGTTCCGGACAACCGGTGTGGATTCCGGATGATGTAGCAGGCGACTGCTGCGGTACTCCTTGGTCTTCTAAGGGCTACACCGAGGGCTTCGAATACCAGGCCACCAAGATCGTCCGCGACCTGTGGCACTGGTCTGAGCACGGCAAGCTCCCCATCATCGTGGATGCCGCCAGCTGTACCCACGGCTTGCTCGACAGTGTCCCAGAGGCGCTCTCCGAAGCGGACAAGGAATTATGGTCCCAGCTGCGCATCATGGACGTCGTCGAGTGGCTACGCGATGAGGTTGCCCCTCACCTACCGATCGTCCAGAACATGGGCACCATCGCCGTTCACCCAACCTGTTCCACTGCGCACATGGGCATCAGCGATGACTTGGTGCAGCTGGCCAACCTCTGTGGCCATGCCAAGGTTCCAGAAGGCGCTATGTGCTGTGGCTCCGCCGGTGACCGCATCATGCTCCACCCAGAGCTGGTGGAATCGGCTACCCGTGAGGAGCGCGCTTCCCTCGAGGCTGAGCACTTCGATGCTTATGTCTCCGATAACCGCACCTGTGAGATGGGCCTGGAGATGATCTCCGGCAAGAGCTACGACTCCATCGCTGTCTTGCTCGAGCGCGCCTCGCGCCCTGTGGTTACTCCTTAACCGCTTATCCTCTTAGCCAGTTAGCCCCTTAACCCTGCCTGGGGCTACTGCGTGGCCGATTGCAGCCTAACGGCGGCCGCCGCGATTGCGATGGGTCGCCGTTACTTGTACGGCGTCGATCATGCCCAGCTCGAAGAGCGCTTCACGCAACGCGAACTGGAAGGTCCACAGCCTGCGGAATACCGGATCGAATCCCGCTGCTGCTGCTTCGCGCAGGTGCCCGTCAAAGTAGCTACGCTGCTCACGCAGCGACTCCGCGTAATGGCTACCCACGTGAGTCTGTGCCACGATGCGAAGATTGGACTGCTTGTCAAAGAGCTTGTGTGTTTCCTCGATGGTCGGGTAATCCAAACCCGGCCAGATATAAGCCCGCAGCACCTGCAGTGCTGCCCGCCCAGCAGGCGTCATCGCATCCGTCGCAAAAGTAGAGGCCAATGCAACTCGCCCGCCTGGCACCAAGGAACGGTCCAGGACGCTCACAAAGCGCTTGCGCTCAGCCGGAGTGAGCAGCTCTAGTTTCTCCACGCTCACAATCGCGTCATAACGCCCACGCCACTGCTTGGGGTGAGGAATCACGGCGTCGCTAAGCTGCACGTGTACCGAATCCGCAGCGCCTTCGAGCAACAAGATCTCGTTGAACTCGTTAAGCTGCTCAGCATCGGCCGTCAACACATCCACCGTTGCGCGTCGACTCACAGCCTCCACCGCCACATTCAACCCCGTCGCGGGATAAACCAAAAGATGCGTACCCGCACCGGAATGCGTGGCGTCGAGGAGCCACTGTGCGCTGCGCCGCTGGCCGTCCCGCAGATCACTACGATCCACGCTCGTTGGCTCACTGACTTTAGTTACGTCAACAAGGTGTTCTTTAGGCTCTTTCCTGCCCGCCTGTTGGCTAAAACTAGGAACCGCCTCGCGGACCGTCGTGGGAACCCCACTGGCAAAAATGCCACCACTGTGTGTAAACCCGTCGCCTGCATATAAACGGACCAGCTCCACAGGAAGCTCCCCCGGAGCAGAAAGTTCCGGCGCAAGCTCCTTAGCCTTGGGCCGATACCCAGTCTGCAGCAGGCAGCGTAAAACCTTCACCAACTTCTCCGAGTTTTCCGTAGTCCACTCGCCTGCTAGATAAGACTCCGCAAAACCAAGCCATCCCGTAGCCGCAATGCGAGTAAACAGCGCATCGTGTAGGACCTCCATGTCTGGACCGTCTTCTGAATCCGTTTCCGGATCAAGGTCGATCTCCGCCAGGTCGCATGTCTTGGCAAATTCCGCCTCTGCGCGTCGGGCTTTAAACTGCCCAAAGCTCACTGAAGGAACATTCGCCACGCTTGGCCATTGCGCAGCGTCAATTGTGTCTAGGTGTGAAAAATTGACCATTTTCTTGGGGTCTCCTTGACCAGCTGCACTAAGGGTTTTGCACTCACCTTAATCTGAAAAGCCCACCTAAATACCTCGCCATGCCGAGGAAGAGCCAGTTTAAGGTATATAAAGTATGCATGTACGGTATCTAGGGTTTAGACTGATTCGGTACAAAAATTTTCGCTTTCTCAGGAAGGTATCACCCCACCATGGCTGAAACCCCTTACCGCCCAGCCGGCGGCCGCCACCACGTAGTCGTTATCGGCGCAGGCTTTGGCGGTCTCAACGCAGTACAGCAGCTAAAGAATGCTGACGTCGAGATCACCCTGATTGATAAGAAGAATCACCACCTGTTCCAGCCGATGCTGTACCAGGTAGCAACCGGCATGATCTCCGCCGGTGAGATTGCTCCTTCTACCCGTCAGCTGCTGCGCGGCCAGGATAATGCCCACTTCGTCAACGGCGAAGTAACCGATATCAACATCGAGGATCAGACCGTTACCGCTGAGCTCGACGGTTTTAGCCGTACTTTCGCATACGACTCCCTCGTCGTAGCTGCTGGTGCCGGCCAGTCTTACTTCGGCAACGACCACTTCGCTGAGTTCGCGCCGGGCATGAAGACCCTGGATGACGCACTTGAGCTGCGCTCCCGCATCGTGTCTGCCTTCGAAAAGGCTGAGTTTGTTGACGATCCTGTCGAGCGCGAGCGCCTCCTTACCTTCATCATCGTTGGTGCTGGCCCAACCGGTGTGGAGCTAACCGGCCAGATCGCCGAGCTTGCAAACCGCACGCTGCGCGACCAGTATTCCAACTACGGCACCACCAGCGCCAAGATTTACCTCTTGGATGGTGCGCCACAGGTACTGCCGCCGTTCGGCAAGCGCCTTGGCCGCAAGGCTCAGCGCTCCCTCGAGCGTCTCGGCGTCGACGTACGTCTGAACGCTATGGTTACCGACGTCACCGAGGACGCTGTCACCTACAAGAACATGAAGAACGAGGACGTTGTCACCCTCGAGGGCGCAACCAAGATCTGGTCCGCTGGTGTGTCCGCTTCCCCGCTGGGCAAGATGGTTGCTGACCAGGCTGGCGTCGAAGCAGACCGTGCTGGCCGCGTCTCCGTCAACGACGACCTGACCGTGGGCCAGCACGACAACGTCTACATGGTCGGCGACATGATCTCCCTGAACCGCCTGCCAGGCGTAGCACAGGTTGCTATCCAGGGTGGCGCACACGTTGCCAAGCTCATCAAGGCAAAGGTCGATGAGGAGTCCACCGCCAACGAGCACGAGGCATTCGAGTACTTCGACAAGGGCTCCATGGCCGTCATCTCCCGCTTCAACGCTGTTGTGAAGATGGGCAAGACCGAGTTCGACGGTTTCCCGGCATGGGTTTCCTGGATGGGCTTGCACATCATGTACGTCCTTGGCTTCCGCAACCGCACCACTGTTGCTGTCAACTGGATCCAGAACATGATTTCCCGCGACCGCGGCAACCTGGAGATCACCGATCAGCAGCGCATCGCTCGCAACTTCATCAACAAGAATAAGTAAATGAAGTCACGCCGATGACGGGCCGGACGCGCACTTCAGCGCCGCCTGCCAGTCATCCTGCATCCCGCCCCCGCCTAGCCAAGCTTTTAAGCTTGCTCACGCGGGGGCGGTTTCTGTTTTGTTCTCAAGCTACTGATTCTGCCGAATCTGCCACAATTTATCTCCGCCAGATAGTGCTTTTTGTTAACCTCAAAGCTTACAACAAGGGGTGCCGTTGAAAACGGCTGAGATTAGACCCTAAGAACCTGCACTCAGTTAGTACTAGCGAAGGGATAGTTGTGGAATCCACGGATCCACGTGGCACTTTGCCACGCGTTTTGACCATTGCCGGAACGGACCCCACGGGCGGTGCCGGCGTCCAAGCCGACCTAAAGTCTTTTATGGCCGCAGGAGCCTACGGCATGTCGGTGGTCACGGCTTTGGTGGCGCAAAATACGCAGGGAGTGCGTGCGGTGCACACTCCCCCTCTATCGTTCCTGCAGGAGCAGTTCGACGCTGTGCTTGACGACGTCGCGGTTGACGCAGTGAAGATCGGCATGCTCGGCACCGCGGACATTGTGGCCAGTGTTTCTCGCTTCTTGGACGCACTCGCCCCAAATACCCCAGTTGTCTTGGACCCTGTCATGGTGGCCACTAGCGGGGATAGGCTCCTCGACGAGGAGGCAGAAGCCGCAGTCCGGCAGCTGTGCCGCCAGGTCACCGTCATCACGCCAAACCTCAAAGAGCTTGCGGTGCTAACGTCCACGCCGCACGCGAGCAGTCTCGACGAGGCGATTTCGATAGCTCAGGACTGGGCCAGCGAAACGGGCACCTATGTCATCGCCAAAGGCGGTCACTTGCAGGCAGGCCACGCAGACAACGCCGCTGTGGGTCCAGAAGGAGTGCTCTGCCGGGTTTCAAGCCCGCGGGTAGAAACGAAAAATACGCACGGCACCGGCTGCTCGCTCTCGTCGGCACTAGCCGCACGCCTTGGCGCGGGGGAAACCCTGCCGGACGCTCTTGAGTGGTCCACCGCATGGTTGCATGAAGCCATTGAAAACGCCGATGGTCTGCGCGTCGGACACGGGCACGGACCTGTGGATCACGGACACCAGCTGCGTCGACAGGCCGGGCTGCTTTAGAACAGTTCGCGAACTGTTAACTGTTTTCGAACCCTTCTCGAGATTCTTTAGGACGGTCATTCTCTAGGACTGTATCTGGACGCTAAAGCAGGTCTGCGCCTGGGCGGGTCAGCACCGCTACCAAGAATGTCGAGCTCTCCTTGAATACCTTCATATCCCACGAGGAGAAAAGGAAGTCAACGCGGAAGCCCACCTCCTTGGCCAGGGTCAGGAAGTCATCAAAGGCCCAGCCGCGGCCTTCACCAAAACCGACGACAAAACGGCCGTCAGAATGCAGCGAGTTGTAGATGTTGCGCATGGCTGCCTCGCGACCATCAACTGCGAGGAAGGTCATAACGTTGCCGGCGGAGACCACAAGGTCGAAGTTACCCTCCGGAATCTCGTCCTCCGAGAGGTCACCTACCACCCACTGGCCGTCTGGGAAATCATGCTCCGCGTGGCTAATGAGGATGGGATCGACGTCGACACCGACGACCTTGTGGCCACGATTGACCAACTCGCCGCCAAGCCGGCCTGTGCCACAGCCTGCATCCAAAATTAGGGAGCCTCGCTCCACCATTGCGTCTACTAGACGCGCCTCGCCGTGGATATCTTTGCCCTGCGCAGCAAGCATTTTCCACTTGCGGGCAAAGTTCTCTGAGTGTGCAGGGTTGGCAGCGGTGACTTCTTTCCAAGTAGGCATGAAAACTAGTATATGCCCCGTGGCAGTGTAGGCTTTACCCGCTAGTTAAAAATTGCCTGCCGAAACCAATTTCGGCTCACGTCTGCTCATAAAGTGAAGGAGGCTGAAACGATGCCGTCTGTACCGTCGCCCTTTAGGCCACGCAAGAAGAACGATCCACCCAGTACCTCCCGCACTTTCTCTGTTCCGGCAGAACGAGCAATCGAACATTGCCGGGTCTTCGTCGATGGCGAGTCGCTTCCGGGCGAGTTCACCCCGCACACGGCTTTGCAAACCGTGGAGGAATACGGACGCGGATTCGTGTGGGTAGGCCTGCATGAGCCTTATGAGTCCCAGATGACCAAGGTTGCGTCCGAGTTTGGTATCCACGAACTGATCGTGGAAGACGCCGTCCAAGCACACCAGCGCCCCAAACTCGAGCGCTACGACGATCAACTGTTTATGGTCGCCCGTTCGGTCAACTACCGCGACCACGATGAGGTTGCTGATAAGCGCCAGATCATCTCCACAGGTGAAATCCAGATGATTCTGGGGAGCAACTTCATCATTACGGTCCGCCACTCTGCCAAGCTGCCAAACCTGGCCTACACGGTCCAGGACGAGCAGGACTTGGTCGAACTCGGACCAGTAGCCATGGCATGGAAAATTCTTGACATGATGGTGGATCGCTACTCCGAGATCGTGCGCCTGCTCGCCATCGAGGTCGATGAGATCGAGGAAGAGGTCTTTACGCCGCAGACCAAGTTCAACATTGACAGGATCTACATGTTCAAGCGTGAGATCTTGGAGATGAAGCACGCCATTGACCCGCTTTCGGTCGCGCTGAAAGCCATGATCAATGACCACAAGGACTTGATCTCGAAGCAGATTCGTTCTTACCTGCGCGACGTCAACGACCACGAGCTCGTGGTCAAGGACCAGGTGGCAGGCTTCGACGAGCGCCTCACCTCGCTTATCGACGCCTCTGTGGCCAAGGTGACCATGCAGCAAAACAGCGACATGCGCACCATCTCTGCGGTGGTCGGCATGTGGGCTGCTCCTACCCTGGTCGCCGGCATTTACGGCATGAACTTCGATGTCATGCCGGAACTGCACTGGCCCGGCGGCTACTTCATGGCGCTAGGCCTCATGGTGCTCGTGGTCGCGGTCATGTGGTGGTGGTTCCGCCGCAACCACTGGCTCTAGGGCGGAAACAAAGCCCTAGAGAGTACACAGCACTCCCTAGGGTCCGCAGCACTATGGGTTGACCATTGTGCGCAGGTTCGTGCGCGCAATGAGTTTGCCGGCTTGGCGCATCTCAATGCACCAGATGTGGGTGCGCCGACCCAGCTGTACTGGTGTTGCCACGGCTTCCAGAATTCCGTCAGACACTGAGCGGATGAAGTCGGTGTTGTTGTTGATTCCAACTACCGGTGCAGCCGCTGCAACGAAGGATGCAATGGAGCCCACGGATTCCGCGATGGAGCAATAAAGGCCGCCGTTGGCCGCGCCCCACGGCTGGTGGTGCTCAGGCTTGACCTCAAGCTGGGCACGTACTTCGTCCTTCGACACAAAAGTAAAGTCCAGGCCGAGCAGCCCGCCAAGGCCGTGGTTGTGGGCGTTGAAAACCGCGATTTCCTCAGCGGAAAGCGGGCGTTCTTGGACGGTGGCGACCATCTTCGCCATGAGTTCAAACTTGTCTGGGTTTTCTTGGCTCATGCCATGACAGAATAGCGGGAAAGTCTGACGTAGGATAGAGCACATGACTGAAAAGACTGAACTCGCCCACATTGGCGTTGTCGGCTTGGCTGTTATGGGCTCTAACTTGGCCCGCAACTTCGCCCACAACGGCAACACCGTAGCCGTCTACAACCGCAGCCCGGAGAAGACCCACAAGCTCATCGAAGAACACGGCTCCGAGGGCAACTTCATCCCTTCCGAGACCGTCGAGGACTTCGTCGCATCGCTTGCGCGCCCGCGCAAGGCCATCATCATGGTTCAGGCAGGTAAGGCTACCGATGCAGTAATCGACCAGCTGGCTGCAGCCATGGATGAAGGCGACATCATCATCGATGGCGGAAACGCCCTCTACACCGACACGATTCGTCGTGAGAAGGAAGTAGCTGCCAAGGGCAAGCACTTCGTTGGCGCCGGCATCTCCGGTGGCGAGGAAGGCGCGCTCAACGGCCCGTCCATCATGCCCGGTGGCCCTGCTGAGTCCTGGAAGACCCTCGGCCCCATCCTGGAATCGATTGCTGCCAAGGTTGACGGCACCCCGTGCGTGACCCACATCGGCCCGGATGGCGCCGGCCACTTCGTCAAGATGGTCCACAACGGTATCGAGTACGCCGACATGCAGGTTATTGGCGAGGCCTACCAGCTGCTGCGTTACGGCGCTGGCCTCGAGCCTGCCGAGATCGCTGCTGTGTTCAAGGAATGGAACTCCGGCGATCTCGACTCCTACCTCATCGAGATCACCGCTGAGGTTCTCGCACAGACCGATCCGGAAACGGGCAAGCCGCTTGTCGACGTCATCGTTGACGCCGCCGGCCAGAAGGGCACCGGCCGCTGGACCGCCATCAATGGCCTAGAGCTGGGTGTTCCGGTTACCGCCATCGCTGAAGCTGTCTTCGCTCGCGCTCTTTCTTCGGCTACCGAGCAGCGCGCAGCGGCCCAAGAGGGTGAGCTTCCAGCCGGCGTCATCGAGACCGACGTCGACAAGCAGGCGTTCATCGAGGACGTGCGCCAGGCGCTCTATGCTTCCAAGCTCATTGCTTACTCCCAGGGCTTCGATGAGATCAAGGCGGGCTCTGAGCAGTTCGGCTGGGACGTTGACCCACGCGACCTTGCCACCATCTGGCGCGGCGGTTGCATCATCCGCGCTAAGTTCCTGGACCGCATCCGCGAGGCTTATGACACCAACCCGCAGCTGCCGGCCCTGATTCTCGATCCTTACTTCAAGGGCGAGCTCTCCGAGCTCATCGCGCCTTGGCGCCGCGTGGTTGTCACCGCGACCCAACTAGGCCTACCGGTACCGGTCTTTGCCTCTTCCCTGTCCTACTACGACAGCCTGCGCGCTGAGCGCCTGCCCGCTGCCCTCATCCAGGGCCAGCGCGATTTCTTCGGCGCTCACACCTTCAAGCGCGTGGACAAGGAAGGCACCTTCCACATCGAGTGGTCGGCCGATCGCAGCCTGAGCGAGCTTTAGATTCAGCTGGCTTGACGCCACCGAATCTTGCGCAGCGCTAGGTCCTCTTCTTGGGGTCTTGGCGCTGCACTCGTTTTAGCCCTAGGGCCTCCGCGCCGTTCAATCCGGGCCTTGTGTGCTTTCGGGATTACGGAATCATGAGGCTTGGCCACTAAGCTAAAGGACAATGACTACTTTCGCCGACCTCGGCTTACCTCAAGAAATCGTGCGTGTCCTCAACAAGCAGGGCATCACGGAACCTTTCCCTATCCAGCAGGCGGCAATCCCCGACGCCCTCGCTGGCAAAGACGTCCTCGGCCGCGGCCCGACGGGTTCTGGCAAGACCTTCACCTTTGGACTTCCCATCCTCACCCGATTGGCGCACACTGGTGCCTCGAAGCCGGCTCGCCCGCGCGCTTTGGTGCTTGCACCGACGCGTGAGCTCGCGACGCAGATCCACGATCGCCTCGATGAGCCCGCGAACGCTTTAGGCTTGCGCGTCCTTTCTGTGGTCGGCGGCGTGAACATCAACCACCACATCCGCTCGCTCGCCCGCCCCGTCGATCTGTTGGTGGCAACTCCTGGACGCGCTCAGGACCTCATCAACCAGGGCAAGCTTTCGCTTGACGACGTCGCGATTACTGCGCTCGACGAAGCTGACCACATGGCTGACATGGGCTTCCTCCCACAGGTCCGCAAGCTCATGGCGCTCACGCCCAAGAAGGGACAGCGTTTACTCTTCTCTGCCACACTAGATGGCGATGTGGACAAGCTGGTCAAGCAGTTCATGCACTCCCCTGTTACGCACTCAACCGCACCGGTTGAAGCAGCAGTCGACACCATGACCCACCACTTGGTTTTCGTTGGGGACCGTGATGGCCGCAACGACGTGGTTGTGCGCATCGCCGCACGCGAAGGCAAGACCATCATGTTCATGCGCACCAAGCACGGTGTAGACCGTCAAGCCAAGAAGCTGCGCCGCGTAGGAATCAATGCCCTGCCGCTGCATGGTGATAAAGGCCAGGGCGCGCGCACGAAGGCCATTGAGGGTTTCGCTGATGGCTCGGTTCCCGTGCTTGTGGCCACCGACATTGCAGCCCGCGGCATCGATATTGCGGACGTCTCGCTGGTCGTGCACGTGGACCCACCTGCTGAGCACAAGGCCTACCTGCACCGCGCCGGGCGTACCGCGCGTGGTGGTGCCTCTGGCGCGGTGGTCACTTTGGTCATGGATCAGCAGCGCGATGAGGTTGCCAAGCTCATCAAGAAGGCCGGAGTCATAGCCTTCGAGCTTGATCTAAGTGATCGCCCTAATCCTGCTGGCGCTCCGGAGCTCGCCAAGATTACTGGCGCACGCAAGCCTTCTGGTGAACCCCTTCCGCCGCCGCACCAGAACAATCCGGCTTCGCGGGGCGGTAGCTCCAAGCGCCAGAACGCTGGCGGCCAGTCTGGACAACCTGGACGCGGCGGACACGGTGGCCGTGGTGGCCGTGGTGGCGCGGGTGGCCGCGGCAGTCGAAACCGTTCCCGCAATGGAAAGCCAGGGGGCTCGGGCCGCCGAGGTGGTGGTCAGCGCTAATGCTGCTCCAGCCCGACGAGTGGCGCCCCCGCTACGATGCGCATGTTGCACGTGCTGAGGAGCTCCTAGCCGAGTTTCGCCACCCCGGTGGCTATCACCCGGTCTATGATTTCCTCTTCGAGTACTACCCGGTGCGGCCTTCTCATCTTCGACGTTGGCACCCAGGCTTTGGGGTTACGCTCTTGGGCGAGCCGGGACAGGTTCCGCACGAGGAGTGGCGCGACTACCGCCGCACGGGTCAGGGTGTACACCTCGATCTGGACTCTTTCTGGCAAAGACGCGGGGAATCTATCACCTATATCCGTAACCTGATGGCAAAGACTGCGGCCAATCCTGCACAGTTTGACTGCTTCGGGTTGCACGAATGGGCGATGGTTTATAAAACGGACACTCCGCGCCATGACTTACCGCTGCGCTTGGGCGCGGCGGGCACCAATGAGGTCGTCGAAAACCATCGAGTCCGGTGCACCCACTACGATGCTTTTCGCTTCTTCACTGAGCCAGCACGTCCGCTCAACCTCACTGTATTGACGCGCGAAGGACAGCCGGACAGCGATCAGAGCGGTTGCGTCCATGCGACGATGGACCTGTACAAGTGGGCATGGAAGTTAGGCCCCTTGGTGCCCGGTGAGCTATTCATTCAAACCTTGGAGTTAGCCATTGAAGCCCGCACTCTTGATATGGAAGCTTCGCCGTATGACTGCCGTGATTGGGGCTTCGGCGTGGTGCCTATTGAAACCCCAGAGGGCAAAGCTGAATACGTTGGGCGCCAACGTGCGCTGGCAGCCAAGGCTAAACCGCTGCGTCAACGGCTTGTCACCCTCGTGGATGAGGCGTCGGCGGCTACAATGACAAACCGATAAAGTGAGCATAAGCCCGGGTGGGGCTATGGAAACGGCACGAGCCGTCCAGTGCGGAAGGAATACTCATGGCACGACATTCCAATGGCAAGAACACGTTCGCGATGGCGGGTTGGGTGTTGGCCCTCCTGGCCGCACTTATTCTCGCTATTGCGGTGGGCTTGTTCTTCCTTCTGCGGGGCGGGGACTCCCCTAAAGCCACGACGGCAGCTGACTCAGAAGTCGCCGAAACCACGGCAGAAGCCAGTGCCGCAGCTTCCACGAGCAAGGAAGCACCCAGTTCCACGTCCACGGCTGCGGATTCGAGCGCCAGCTCCACGAGCGCTGCGCCGGATAACGAAGCTGGGGCCGCCTTGGCGGACAACACCCTTGTCCTGCTTGATACTTCAGAGGGACTCGCTCCCTACTTCAACCCTGTAACGCAGGCCCTAGCGGAAACAGCCACTGCTCTCGGTGAGAAAGATGGCCTAGTGAGCCTGTGGAACTATTCCTCACCTATTTCCGAGACCGCCACAGTGGGATACCGCCAAAACATTGGCTTCGGCGAGGCCGGCCCAGTGGCGTTTGCGGTTCAGCAGTTCGGTACCGGTGGTGTTCCCCAAACCCGTAGTGCAGTCACTGCCGCGCTGACGAATGCCTCTGAGCAGGCTGCTGGTACTGGCAAGAACGCTAAGGTCCTCCTCGTCACCACGGGCACCGCGCAGGACATGGATGATTCCACATTCAAACAAGTACTCAACGAAGCCAAATCCAAGGACGTAACCTTGTCCGTCGTCCACGTTGGCGAAGGCGACAAAGACACAGTGCTTGACGACGCCGCAGATTCCTTCACCGCCGTTGCAGACCCAAGCGATGAGGCAGCAGTAGCCAAGGCACTCAAGGCAGCCGCTGGCGCGTAGCGCTTTGCACCAGCCGCGTGCCGCGCACCAATTGAAAAGTAGATAGTGCGGCTAGATTCTGCCAGACAAACAAAACAGCTACAGGCCCCGACTCACGTGAGCTTGAGTCGGGGCCTATAGCTTTGGTCAAAGAACTCCTAAGAGGTCTTGCGCTTGCGGCGAGCAGCGAGCTCGTCGATTCCTACAACAGTTTCTTCTTCGAACTCGTCGACGCGCTCGGCCGGGAAAGAGGAAATGGTGCCGGAGAGCTCCTTGAGGATGCCAGGCACAGCAATACCGAATACACCCTGGCCGCCGGCCAGAAGGTCGATGACCTCATCGTTGGAGCGGCACTCGTAGACGGTGGTGCCGTCGGAAACGAGGGTCAGCTCAGCAAGGTCATTGACACCGCGGTCGCGCAATGAATCAACAGCCACGCGAATGTTCTGCAGCGAGATCCCAGTGTCAAGCAAACGCTTAACGATCTTCAAGACAAGCACGTCCTTGAAGGAGTACAGACGCTGCGAACCGGAACCGCGGGCGGTACGAATGGAAGGGTTAACCAGGTTGGTGCGTGCCCAGTAATCAAGCTGGCGGTAAGTAATGCCGGCAACCTGGCAAGCGATTGGAACACGGTAACCCAGTTCCTCGTCAGGCCCCACATCGAAAAGGGACTCTTGGACGTATCCTTCGTCCGCGCCGAAGGTGGCGGTGTACTCGTCGCGTTCGCCGTTGATGCTCACGTAATTACTCCAATGGTGTTTGTTGGAAGCTCTAAAGCTTTATTAAAGGCCACCACCCTGACCCCGTCAAGGGCAAGGCATGACCAAACTCTCTAGTGCAACTTTAGACTTCTTTATCCCCATTGTCATCATTAGTCACACGCGTGTCATTAGTTTCTTTTCCATCGTTTTCTTCAAGAAAGTCCTCTTCAGACACACCTAGAGAGCGCATCATCGCCTCAAAATCGGCATCTGCCTGGGGATTTCCTGAAGCAGAGCTGTCTGAGCCGAGGGTTTTCCCTGCTTCTTCCGCAGCGGGGGGAACGGGGGGATCAAAGTGAAAACCGAAGTAGGCTTCCATGTCATCTGCCGTCACAAACACCGACACTTTATTGAGCAGCTCTTGATCGACGGTGATTGGAACTCCAAAGTGTTCGGAGACTACAAGCGCATCGGTGAGCTTAGCGTCATGAACTTCCCCGGTTTCATCGACGATGTCAATCATCAAGGTGCCTTCGTAGTAATTGACTATCTCGATCGAGCCAACGCCGCCGGCCATTTCGATGAACTCCAGGAGTAGATCATGCGTGTTAGGGCGAGTCTCGCTATATCCGTCGAGGCGCTGCATGACGCGCGACCCCTCAAGCGGGGAAAGCCACACGGGGAGGATCTTGTTTCCTTCTACCCAACGCAGCAACGCGCATAGTTCATTTTCCGGCTCCATTACATGGATGCCGTGGAACTCAAGACTAGTTTTTTCCATACTCTCCACTCTCCCACATTTGGGCCGATCGTGGTGGCAGGCCCAGCGCAAGAAGTGAGCTCCGCGGGCCGGAAGGTCTTGAGTCCCCGAGTCTGTTTAAGAGTTGTACTCGTTGCGCAGGTCAGTCTTGACCAAAGTGGCGTGCAAGGAGACGACCAACGCGGTCATCTGCTGGGAGAGTTCCTCCGCTTGGTGAGCAGCGGTGTCAGATTTGGAGTTGGCCACTGGGGAGGCAACCTGCGCGATGAGGTCAGCCTGCCGGCGAGCATTGTTGCGCAAGGACTTAAGCTGACGCTCCTCAAAGCCGAAGGCCTTGAGCGCCACAGCTGCAGAAACCGCGGCGACGTCGTCAGCGTCAAAGAATCCAGACGCATCCGGAGAGATGAGGCCAACCTTGACCAGGCTTGCCACCTCTGCTTCAGTGGAGCCAGCCTGGGCGGCAACTTCCGCGTCTGTCAAACGGGTGACGGCCGGTGCACGGAACTGATCGGGGCGCAGAAGTGTTTCTGCCTTGCCCGCAGACACGATAGCCATAACCTGACCAGAATCCATGGCTTCAAGCTGCTCACGAATAACCTTCAGCGGCGTGTAGTTGTCTCGCTGAGTAGTCAGGATGTAGCGAAGGCGATCGACGTCTTCCTGAGTGAAGCGGCGGTAACCGGACGCAGTACGTTGTGGCGTGATCAGACCTTCGGATTCGAGGAAGCGAATCTTCGACACGGTAACGTCAGGGAACTGCTTGTTCAGCTGCTCCAAAACGACGCCGATCGACATGGTCTTGGCCTTCTTCGCCTTCACTGCCCCTTTACGCAGGGCTGCGGCGTTGGACTGTGCTGCGCTCACGATATTTCTCTTGGTGCTTCTCTCAGGGTCGAACGTGATTCGTTATTACTGGTTGGCGATGAAAACCAGACGGAACTTGCCGATCTGAATTTCGTCGCCCACGTGCAGCACCTGGGAGTTGCGAGGCTCGCGGTTGACGTAGGTGCCGTTGAGGGATCCGACGTCGACGACCTCGAACTCGCCCTCATTCACGCGGAATTCGGCATGGCGGCGAGAAACGGTGACATCATCAAGGAAGATGTCAGCCTCTGGGTGACGGCCCGCAGTGGTGGTGGGCTGGTCAAGAAGGAAACGGGCGCCAGCATTTGGTCCGCGCTTTACAACGAGAAGTGCTTGCCCCTCAGAGAGGTTCTCAGCACCAGCAACGGAGGTCTCGTTACCCGCCGCGGCGCCGTTTTCCATCTCCTTGAGAAGGTCTGCACGGAATACAGAAGTGGTTTCTACCTGCGGTTCCGGGGTTCCGGTCTGCTCGCTCATTTTTACCTCCGAATGGTCGGATTCATGTTGACTTATTCCATATTAGCGACTCGCCCGCGCGCGCGAGCATCGTCACCCTATTTGTTTCGTAAATTATGTTAACGGAAAATATTGCCGATGCCCTTAAGTACCGAATTTCCAACGCCGGACAAGGGATTATCCGAGACCATGTAAGTCCACGTGGCGCTCGGGCGAGCCAAGCCAGAATCTTCCATGTGTGCCCCCGCTTCGTCAATGCTGACCTTCTTAAAGGTATCCACGGATTCCTCCACCGCGCGCTGTGCTAGCTCCTTGAATTCGCGCACCGCAATACGGTGATATTCATCAATCGGAGTCTCACGCGCGATAGCACGAAGATGGATGGACTCACGCACATCATCCATGAGTTCCAGGTGGTCTGCCCAGGCGAGGTCCAGGTGATAAAGCATGATTTCACGCGCAGCGGCGATGCGAGCACTTTCTGGGACCTCTGCCAGTTCGGCCGCCCGCTGCGGCGCACGTTGCTCGAGTTCCTCCCAGGCTTGGGCGGAATCAAGCAGCTTTGCACGGCGTTCGTCGATGATGATGCGCTGATCAGCTAGGAGCTGGTTGTATTTCCAGGTTTGCGCGTGGATTTCCAGCAACTGGCCCTCGGTAACGCGTTGGCAGTGCGCCACGAAGTCAGAGACACGCTTCGATTGAATCAAGCCGGTTTTATCCGGCTGCGCCGACAGCGCTTCGTCGCCACCGCCTTGCTTGACGACGTCGTCCTCCAAGGACACGAAGAACAGAGACAGACCTGGGTCGCCTTGGCGTCCTGCGCGACCACGCAGCTGATTATCCAGGCGCGAGGTGCGATGCCGCGAGGTGCCAATGACTGCGAGGCCACCAAGCTCGGCAACTTTGTCCCTATCTTCTTCGGTGGCGCCGCCCAACTTGATATCAGTACCGCGGCCTGCCATCTGAGTAGACACCGTTACACGCCCAATGTCGCCGGCTTCGGCCACAATCCGCGCCTCTTCGGCATCGTTCTTCGCGTTAAGAACGCTCACGGCAATGCCCCGCTCACGCAAAGCTGCCGCAAGATCCTCAGATTCGGCCACGTCGTGGGTGCCTACCAGCACCGGCTGCCCAGTGGCATTGATGGCAACGATTTCTTCGACGATTGCTTTGGACTTGTCCTCGACCGTTGCATAAATACGGTCGGCCTCGTCAAAGCGCTGCAGCTCCTTGTTCCTGTCGATGACCGAGACGTGAAGGTCATAGAACTGCCGTAGCTGATCCGTTGCTTCGACTGCGGTGCCGGTCATGCCGCACACCAGCGGGTAGCGGCGCATCAGCTCCTGCAGAGTGATGGTGTCAAGGATACGGCCGCCCTCGGAAACCTCGAGTCCTTCCTTCGCTTCGACGGCCGCCTGCAGTCCGTCTGGCCAACGCTGCAGGTCCGCTACCCGTCCGCGGGAGGCGTCAATAAGCTGCAGCTTGCCGTCTGCGACGATGTAGTGAATGTCGCGAATCAGCAACGCCTTGGCGTGGAGCGCAAGGTTGACCTTCACCAGCACGGTGCCGATGTTTTCCTCGGAATATAGGGAATCGATGCCAAGCTCCCGCTCGACGCGTGCTGCGCCGTCTTCGGTAAGCGCTACCGTGCGGCCGTCCTCAGCAATGACGTAATCGAGGTCCTCACGCAGGCGGGAGACAACGTTGGTGATATGGCCTGTGGGGGCTTGACCGGGGCGATTGCCCGCCAGGACGAGAGGCACGAGGGCCTCATCCACCAGAACGGAGTCCGCCTCATCGACAAGCGCCACGTCCGCGCGGGCCTGAACGGCCTGGGAGCGATCCGTGATCTGGTTGTCGCGAAGCACGTCAAAGCCAAGTTCATTGACGGGGGCATAAATGATGTCGCAAAGGTATGCCGCGCGACGCTCATCCGCTGTCTTCTTTTCGGTAACTGAGCTAACTGTCAGACCGAAAAACTCCACCAGAGGGCGCATCCATTCAGCATCACGATCTGCAAGATAGTTGTTGACCGTCACAAGATGAACGCGCTTGCCCGTGAGCGCGAAACCGGTTGCCGCCATCGCGCCAACCAGAGTTTTGCCCTCACCGGTGGCCATTTGGATGACGTCACCGGTGAGCAATCGAAGCACGGCTTGGGACTGTACGATGAAAGGATGCATTCCCAGGGTGCGTTCACTGGCCACCGCAAGAGCCGCCAAAAATGTGGCTTTATCTGCAATTTCACCATCCCGCACGGAGTCGCGCGCGGCCTGGGCAACCGCGGCGTCGTCAAGCGCGGCTAGCTCCTGCGTGGCAGAACTTGAGCTTTCAACGATCGCTTTGGACTTCTTATCGTTTCGCTCAGACTGCGCACCCATGGCTTTCCAGAACCAACCAAATGCACCCATGCTCGTCTCCGTTACTTCCAACGACTTAACGTAAATTAATTTAACTCTTTCGACTCTAGCTAACCCACTGTGGCCTATGTGGCGAAGGCTCTATATCCTAGAATTTATGCAATCCGTGAACGTGAAGCTCCCGTCCTCCACCGGAACCATGATGGCGGGAACCATCGACTTTCCAGACTCTGCGCCGCAAGCATTCGCCATCTTTGCGCACTGTTTTGCAGGCTCCCGCCACACGCCTGGCGCCGCCCGCGTTTCCAAGCAGTTGACCAACTTCGGCGTAGCCACCCTCCGCTTTGATTTCCCTGGCCTGGGCCAATCAGAGGGCAACTTTGCAGAAACCAGCTTCAGCCAAAATGTGGCCGATATTCAAGCAGCCGCCACATGGCTCGCTGAGAACTATTCCGCACCGCAGCTGCTGATGGGCCACTCTCTCGGCGGCGCCGCTTCCTTGGCCGCGGCAAGCGGAATCCGCTCACTCAAGGCAGTAGCTACCATCGGTGCGCCTTTCGACCCGGCACACTCCGTGCTTCACTACGCAGACAAAATCGGTGAGGTCGACGCAAACGGTGAAGTTGAGGTCACTCTGGGTGGACGTGCGCTTACCATTTCGCGTCACTTCCTTGAAGACCTTGCTGATACCAATCCAGAGGAGTACCTGCGCCACCTGCGCAAGCCGCTCATGATCCTGCACTCCCCGATCGATCAGACCGTGGGCATCGATAATGCACAGAACATCTTCCTTAAGACTCGCTACCCCAAGTCTTTGGTGGCGCTCGATAAGGCGGATCACCTCGTGACCAAGCAGGGGGCTGCCGCACGTGCGGCGGACCTTATCGGCGCATGGTTCGAGCAATTTATTGTTCCAGAGAACGTGCCAGCGCACGTTGACGATTCCGCGGCCCAGGCACAGCCTGCAGTGGGCACCAAGTTCGGCGTTGTGGTGCGCCACAATGACCTCTCTGTCCCTGCGGACCGCACTAAGAAGCAGGGAGGCAAAGGCCAAGGTTTCACCGCTGAGGGCCTGCTCATGTCCGCATTGGCAACGGCTAGTACTCAGTCCATCAAGCAGGCGGCCAAGGGCATGGCGCTTGACGACGTCGAGGTAACCGTCACCCACGTTCATGACAAGACTTTTGAACGCCGCATTGAGTTGGTGGGTAACCTAAGCACCGACGAAAAGGCGGAGCTTTTCAAAGCAGCGACTACTTCTGAAATAGAACAGCTTCTGGGCGCTGCCCACATCGTGGATGTACACGCATGATCGTGCTCAATCCATTAAGCCCAGAAGCCCGTTGTCCTTGTGGGCTTGGCCTCAGCTTCGGTGAATGCTGCGGGCAGTATCACGGTGGTAAACCCGCGCCCACTGCCGAGGCTTTGATGCGCTCCCGCTTCTCTGCTTTTGTGACGGGTGATGAGGAATACTTGCTCAGGACCTGGGACCCAGACACCCGCCCTGAGCGAGTACACCTAGAGGACAATGGAATTCGCTTTTATCGCCTAGACATAATCGACACAGAGGACGGCGGGCCGCTCGATACCACCGGTGTTGTGGAATTTGAGGCCTTCTATAAGGGCGCCGCAGTAGGTTCCCAACGTGAACGTTCTCAGTTCCGCCGTCAAGACGGGAAATGGGTCTATAGCTCCGGTGACTTTTAGTTAAAACAACAGCTCATCTAGGCGATTGGAAACAGTGAATACGACTGATGTAATCTAATCACGTTGCGTCCTCAAGGCGTGACGGCGGACTATGGCGCAGTTTGGTAGCGCACTACACTGGGGGTGTAGGGGTCGCAGGTTCAAATCCTGTTAGTCCGACAAAATGGCTCCAAGCAGATTCTGCTTGGAGTCTATTCGTTTTGCTACTTAGCCCATTTTCTTCAAAAGGCCCAGATAAACAATCACGACCCCCGTTTGGCTTAATGCCACGGGGGCCGTTGTTGTCCACAGCCGGTGTGACGGCTGAAGATGTCTAGTTAAAACTTAAGCGCCAGCGTTACCGATTTGGTCATCCAGCTTGTCGCGACCCTGCTTGATCTGATCAGCCTTGTCCTCGCCCAGCTTGCCCTGCGCTACCTCTGCACCCTTGTCGAGCACCGAATCGGAGATCTGCTCTCCCTTATCCGAGTTGAGTGCGTCCTTAGCCTTATCAAAAATACCCAATTCCTCAGCCTTTCCAACTAAAGTTTCTTGCTCTAACATTCAACATGCTCGCATTACAACCAAGACTGGCTGAACGAACACGTGTCCCACCGTACATACGAATATGCCTTCCTGCCATAAGAAAATTCTTAAGTGAGTTCGCTCCCGCAAATCTTCTTAGTTAAACCCTTGATCAAAGATTCCTGGTGCTACCGTAAGAGGTCAAGAATTTAATGCCGATACTTGTTTTGGGCAATCCTCGGAACTAGAACCTAAGCGGGCACCTAGTAGAGCTCAAAGTATCGTTAATACCGAAAGTTTCAATAACAGCCGAGGACTACGCGGACTATGCCAACACCCTCCACAAACAGCTCATCCCCCACCGAGCTTCACTCTTTTGCGGATTCGTCTTCTTCTGCAGCTACGCAAGCAACCGAGGAATTCTTTGGGCTCGTGTGGCCAGGCAAGAACTCCGCCGCCCAATTAGCTCACACACCCACCGCACTACACAAGGTGGCACAAAATGGCGAATCAGACTCTCCAAATACTATTTTTGAAGGCGACAACCTGGATGCGCTCAAGGTGCTCGGCTCAGAGGGCTTTAGGGCAGACGTTATCTATATCGACCCGCCGTATAACACAGGCAAAGAATTCGTTTACACGGACAATTACCGCCGAAGGCGAAAAATGGGGTCCGGAAGTTACGGACAATGGCACGCTGAATGGCTTTCCATGATGTACCCACGCCTATTTCTAGCTAGAGGAATTCTAAAGGAGACAGGATTCATTTTTGTCTCGATTGGTGAAGACGAATGCGCGAACCTGCGCAAAATCATGGATGAGATCTTCGGAGAGGACTGTTTCGCCGGGCAACTGATTTGGAAGAAAGGCGGAACCGGCAAGAATGACTCGAAGTATGCCGTTGTAGAGCACGAATACATTTTGTGTTACGCCAAGTCACCAGATAACCCTGGCTTCAATGTGGACGAGGGCGCGCACACATCAACAAACTATAACTTCAGCGACGAGCGCGGAAACTACTCACTGGTTCGTCTAGATTCCAAGACGCTGGGATACCTGCCGACCCTCGACTTCCCCATTACGGATGAGAAAGGCCGTCAGTACTGGCCTGACCAACCCACGGGTAAGGAGAAGGTCGCGCGCTGGCGGTGGGGACGAGAAAAGGTCGCAGCGAATTACGATCAGCTCGTCTTTCGGCGGGGGTTTGTCTATACCAAGAACTATCAAAAGAAAGGGGCTCGTCCCCGTTCAATCTTGGACGGGGAGCGTTTCGGAGTAACCCGCGCTGGACGACGCGACGCTGAAAATGTCATGGGTGTTCAAGGAGTATTTGAGTTTCCCAAGCCTGTCCGGCTCATCAAGCATCTCGTAGCCATTGCCGGTGGACCCAACGCTGTGGTCCTTGATTTCTTTGCGGGCTCAGGAACCACAGCCCAGGCTGTCTTAGAGCTCAACGCCGAAGACTCTGGCAACCGCAGTTTCCATCTCGTTCAATTGCCACAGCCCACTGCTCAGAACGGCCCTGCCTACGCTGCTGGTTTCCGCACCGTGGCCGAAATCTGCGTTGGCCGGGTTTCCGCCGTTCCGGGCGCCACTTTCCGGCACTTCCAGCTGCAAGCATCATCGGTTCAAGACGACTAACTGGTCTTTTTACCCGACTCCGGATCCTCGGTGCCTGCTGGTCTACCCGGAACGCCAAAGAAGTCTAAAACGCGGTCAGTGGCAAAGCCTTGTCCTACCTCTGCTCTGTCGTCAACGCGGCCACCAGGCCAGATGTGTGATCCACCGCCGATGCGGATGTGCTGCAGCGGAGCTTTACAGCCGACCCATGTTTGTTGCAAAGCGTTGTTGACCAGCCGCATAGTTGTGACATCCGTCGTGCACTGATTGCGCTTCCGGTTGGTCTCCATAACCGTGGCCACCGAATCGTATTTTGTACCGTGGCGGGTTCCGCCGTAATACTCCACCACTGGGTCATCGGTGCCGTGCATGTCAAGGCGCCCCACTGGATCTCCGGAACAGTTCTTGTGGATGCCCTCGTAGTAGGCAGCAGAAACCGTGGCGATCGAATGGAAAGTTTCCGGCATGCGGCAAGCCAGGAACGCTGCGAAGCCACCGCCGTTGGACAAGCCAGCTGCGAAAATACGGTTGTCATCGATAGCGTAAGTCGCGCGCAGACTGTCAACCATATCCGCAACGAATTTGAGGTCTTCTTCCTCAGTCGTCTTGGCATACGGTGCTGGCGTCCATGCCTTCTCGACGCCAGCTGGATACACAACAATGGCCTGCGCAGCATTCATCTCTGTGTAGCCTTCAATCGCTTTAGGTTCCTCGCCCCAACCGTGGAAGACCATCACCAGCGGCCAGCGCTTCTCAGTGTCGTATTTCTCCGGAACGTGCACAATGAAGTTACGCCCAGAAGGCAAATTAATGGAGCGGCTTTCCCCTGGCTCTGGGCCATCAAAAGGCGCAGACACCGGTATTCCGAGCTCAGAATTCTTATCCCACAGCGACGCCGATTCCGGTTTTATCGGAGCAGGCGTTGCACAAGATGCCAGGAAAAAGAGGCAGGCACAGACGGCAGCAGTTTTAAGTACGGCATTGGGAGTGAGCACGGGCTAGTCACGTCCTTTCTGCCATGCGTTCCAAAGTTGCCAGTATCGGCCCTTAGAATCTAGCAGCTCGTTATGTGTGCCCCGTTCAATAACACGTCCGCTTTCCATCACTAGGATGCAATCGGCCTGGGAAGCTTGATCCAGTCGGTGCGCAACGATCAGCGCAGTGCGGCCATCCGTCACAGCGTCGGCAGCTGCCTCCAAAGCCCCCGCGCCGACCGAGCCAGCCTCGGCCGTGGCTTCATCCATGACAACCACTGCAGGGTCCAGCAGCAATATGCGCGCCAAAGCGAGCTGTTGCGCCGCGACCGGTTCAAGCTGTATTCCCCGCGCACCGACAACGGTGTCCAAGCCATCAGCAAAGGTGTCTGCCCAGTCTGCTTGGACACCGCGCAGTGCGGCCCACATCTCCTCGTCAGTGGCATTCGGACGCGCCAAGGACAAGTCATCACGCAAAGTGCCTGAAAAGACATAAACCTCTTGGGAAACCAGCGCGAGACGGGCGACTCGCTCGGCGTCGGAAAGCCGCGACACCTCGATCCCATCAACCTGCACTGAGCCTGCACTCGGAACGCGCAACCCCGCAGCAAGCGCAGCGACGGTGGTCTTACCTGCGCCGGACGCTCCCACGAGGGCCACAGTTTGTCCAGGAGCTATATGAAGGTCAAGGTCTTCAACTGCCCACGCATCAGTGTTTTCCTCACTGTCGTAGCTCCTGGCATAGCTGAAGCTAACACCCCGCATAGAAACATCACCCCGCGGCTGCGGCGCACCAGCTGGCGGAATTGGAAGCGGCGGATTAACCGTCACCCCAACGATTCGAGCTAGTGAGGCATAGCCCGATTGAACCGTGTCGAGCACTCGCATTAGCCCCATGAGCGGTCCCCGCAGACGAATGAGCATCAGCATTGCCGCGGTAACGGCACCCACGGTCATCGCACCACTAGAGGTGACCCAGAAGCCGACGAGGAGACCTACCCCAAGCATCACCAGCTCCACCGCGGTAATCCACAGCTGCAGGACCATCATCGTGCGGCGCGCGCTATAACCGTTTTCCACCACGGCACGCGAGGCCTGACTAATGCCGCTGCGCATCCGCGGCTCCATCGCATATGCCCGCACCGTGGCCCGGCCATGAATAGTCTCCAAAACCCTGCGCGCACGCTCAGCCATGGATGCGCGCTCATTTGCATAACGCTGCGGTGCATGCCGCAGATAATTGCGTGCCGCTACAAAGTAGATGGGTCCCGCGCATGCCACCACCAAGAGGTATTGCCAGTCCAAGGAGATTAGAGCCACGGCCGTGGTAACAATCGCAAAGATCGAGCTAGTCAGAACCGGGACCGTCTCAGTAACCGCTGCGGAAAGTTCACTCACGTCATCTGTTGAGCGTGAGACCAAATCACCGGACCCGGCCTCCTCGACGCGGTGGACTGGCAAGCCCAAGGCAGTGCCCACGGTTTCCTCGCGCAGATTCGCAATGACCCTCTCTGTAAGACGTGAGAGCAAGTAGAACCCGCCAGCGGACAACACGGCCGAGGCTATCGCCACGAGCACGAGTTCCACGCCAATCCATGCGAGGCCGCGCAACTCGCTTTCACCCGACACCACCGCATCAACCACCCGGCCTAAAAGGATAGGGATATAGACGTTCGCCACCGCACCGCCAATAAGTAAGAGGAAGGCTACAAAGCTGCGGCGTTTAGCGTGCGCAATCGCATGCAGATGAGCGGCAACCTTCTGCCGTACCTGCGGCCACGTTGCAGTAGGAAATCGCATGGCTACTCCCCCTTCCCGGTGTGTTCGCTAAGCCTCGGCGCCTCAACTGTCTCGGCAACTGCTGCCCACGCTGGCGCATTCGTGTAGACCACGGTGGTTTGTCCCGCGCGTGCTTGGGAGACCCGCTCGGCTATCTTTTGCTCCGTCACGGAGTCGACGGCCGTGGTTGGATCCTGCAAAATCAGGACTTCTGGCGCTGCTGCGATAGCACGTGCCAACGCAACGCGTTGCCGCTGGCCACCAGATAAGGCTCCACCGTTCTCCCCGACGTCCTTGCTCAGTCCACCCGGAATATCCTCGGCGGCCGCAACCTGCAGCGCTTGAGCTGCCACAGCGGAATCCTCATGAATATTGGACTGAACACTGCCGGCAAAAAGGTCAGCCGCATGGGGTGCCACCAAGAAGCGCTCACGTGGTAGGTCATCGAGTTCTTCCGGCGCAGCGCCCTTTACAACGTGGAGACCAGGTCCCCACTGCGGAGCCTGAGGCGTGCTGGCTGCACGGAACGGGCTGTCCAAAAGCTCCGTGATGCGCCGCCCGCTTGCCTGCGCAGCCGCCCACCGGGAAGCAATGTTTTTGCCCATCATCGTCATTGGAGTGATGACAAACTGCGTCAGGCCCACCACGGTGATCAACTCGCCCACTGTCACCGTGCCGTTTACGGCCAAAGCTCCCGCAGCAATCGCCACGGCAATGACGTAGATGGAACCGACTGCCTCCGTTATCGCGTTGAGGCGTGCCTGCGCACCGTTTGCATCAATCGTGCGTTCATAAGCAGCGTCAGAAACCGCCGAATAACGCTTGCGCACTGTGCCAATAGCACCCAAGCCCTTCAGGATGCGCAGGCCTTGTACAACATCTGTCGCCGTAGCTGAGGCCTGGGCCAGCGCCGCCTGCCGCGCACCGGACCGTGAGCGCAAAGGTTTGGCCGCCACCAAGGAAATCCACACAACCACTGGCCCGCCGAGGAGCACCGCAATGCCTAGGGGCACGTTGACCCGTGAAGTCACAATCGCCACGTAGACAATCGAGCAGACCTCAGCCACGGGAAACACCGTCATGATGACGGCCTCGGACACGCGTTTCGCATCCGAGGAGGCAATGGAAAGCAGCTCACCGGCTGTACGCGCACGGCCCCCGATGCCCCGCGGATCTTGAATGCGATCTGTAACCGCCATGCGCAAGTCGTGGCCCACTTCGAGCATCGCACGGGAGAACATACCCCGCGCAAACCAAGCTGCCACTGCATTGAGCGCGAAAATCGCTACGAGAATGCCCAGCCAACGCAGCAATGCGTCGAAGGAATGGATGGCGATCGCGCCGTCAATGGCACGGCCGACGATGACGGGTGTCATACCGTTGCACACGAACGATATCGACATCAAGATCGCAGCGGGGATGGTCTTCTCGCGCCGGGAAAACACGGTTTTCAACAGCCACCGTGGGTCCTTGGGCGCAGGAAGATTCGACATGGTAAGCCATTCTATTTCAGAGCCTTGGATTTTCTGGAACCAGCAAACGCGGTAGGTTATTTTCACTATGTCTTCGCACTTGCCTGAGCCCTCGCATTATCCCAGCTACAGAAAAGCTTCGGAGAAGGAGAATCCAACGTTTCGGGGAGAGGCGCACCGCACGCGCTCAGCACTTTCTTTCGCGCATGGTGCTGATACCTACCACGACGTGCGTCCGAGCTATCCAGGCGAAGTTGCCGAGCTCATCGCGGACGCCCACACAGTCCTTGATGTTGGTGCCGGTACGGGAAAGCTGACGGAGACTCTCACCAACCTCCAGGTGCTCGCCTGCGATCCATCTCCGGACATGACTCGGGTTCTGCGTGAACAGTTGGGGGTTCCTACGTGGCGTTCGGTGGCAGAGAGCACTGCGCTTGGCGACGCCTCCGTGGATGCCGTTGCCTGTGCACAGACCTGGCATTGGGTGGACGTCGCCAAGGCATGCGGTGAATTCGATCGCATAGTCCGCCCAGGCGGCAAGGTGCTCCTGGTGTGGAACACCCTCGACGTTGGTGCCGATCCGTGGTTGCTGCGGCTGGCGCGCATCATGCACTCGGGCGATATTCAGCGACCTGGCTTCTACCCCGAGGTCGCTGCCCCTTGGGAGATCACAAAGGAGCTGCGTCTGAAGTGGAATCATATTCTCACTCCAGAGCAGCTCCATCAGCTCATGCACACTCGCTCCTACTGGCTGCGTAACACTACCAAGATTCACGAGCGGATGACACACAACCTGAACTGGTATTTGTATGAGCACATGGGCTTTGCCGAGGGGCAACCTTTGGAAATTGCCTATCGCACTGATGCCTTTGTGCTCACGCGAGCTGACGCTGCCTAGAGGATGACGGTTGCCAGCAGGGAGCCGACCACGCAGGACGTGAATACGGAGATGGCGCCCGGGATAATGAACGAGTGGTTGACCACGAACTTGCCGATGCGGGTGGTACCTGTGCGGTCGAAACCGATGCATGCCAGGTCGGAAGGATAAGTCGGGAGGATGAAGTAGCCATAGGCTGCGCCGTAGAAACCGACGATGATGGCTGGGTCGATGCCCAGGGACAGGCCAATCGGAGCGATTGCAACGAGGGCGGCAGCCTGGGAGTTAACCAGCTTGGAAACGATGAGCAGCACGATTGCGTATGCCCATGGCGCAGTCTGCACGATACTGCCCAAGTTAGCTTCGAGGGCATCGATGTGAGACTCGAAGAATGTATCAGCCATCCAGGCAACACCGAAGACGGAGAATACTGCCGTCATGCCAGCCTTGAACACAGGAGTGGAAGCGATCTTCTTGTTGTCGACGTTGCAGAAAATGAGGATGATTGCGCCAGCGACAAGCATGACCATCTGAATGACAAGGTTCATCGAGAGGGCCTTCATCTCACCATCCTCGTTAGGGAAGGACGGGCGCAGGACATCAAAGGCTCCGAGGATGACGACGACTGCGATGGCGGTCAAGAATACAACGACGGAGCGCTTGGCGGAGGGCGGGAAGACCTCGTCGAGTAGAGAGTGGCTAGAGGATTGGATGGACTTCGCGAACTCTGGGTCCTTCATCTTCTCCTGGAATACAGGGTCCTTATCGAGGTCCTTGCCGCGACGCAGTGACCACAGCGCAGCGAGGAGGACGCCGGAGAGGGAAGCCGGGATGGCGACCATGAGGATCTGTGGGATGGAGTAGGAAACACCAGTGATGCCAGCGTTCTCAGCGATGATGGATGCCAGGGACACGGTGGCCACAGAAACCGGCGAAGCGGTGATACCCATCTGGGCAGAGGTGGAAGCGACGGCCATGGGGCGTTCCGGGCGAATGCCCTTCTTCAGCGCGATGTCCTCGATGATGGGAAACATCGTGTACACAACGTGTCCGGTACCGCAGAGCACGGTGAGGAACCAGGTGGTCAGCGGAGCAAGGATGGTGATGCGTTCAGGGTGCGCGCGGAGGAATTTCTCCGCGAATTGCATCATCACCTGGAGGCCTCTGGCTTGTTGGAGGGTTGCGGCACAGCCGATGACGGCGATAATGGTCAGCATCACGTCCACTGGGGGCTCGCCCGGCGCAAGGCCGAAGACGAAGACCATGATGATAAGGCCGAGGCCAGAGATAAGGCCTAGGCCGAGGCCGCCGTAACGCGTACCTAAGAGAAGCGCAGAGAGAATGATGATGACTTGGAGGACGATCGCGACTGCTGAGGTCGGGTCGAGAATGGAGGCTAACATGAAGAGCCTTTCTGGAAGTCAATACTTGATTACCCTCTCAGAATATCCGAACGGGCAGAATCACAGACAATCAAAAAGGCGAGCCATTCATCACACTTTTCAAAGTGTAAGAATGGCTCGCCTTTTTGGTATAATCGCAGCGTAACGGCCGTACTGCTAGCGCTTCCCCATCGCGATTAGCGCTTGGAATTCTTTCCGCGGCGCTCGCGCACGCGGACAGCAATGCGCACCGGAGAGCCGTGGAAGCCGAAGCGCTCACGGAACTTACGCTCCAGATAGCGGCGGTAGCCAGCATCCAAGAATCCAGTGGTGAATAGAACGATGGTGGGCGGCTGCGTGGACGCCTGGGTGGCGAACAAGACGCGCGGCAAACGATTGTTCTTCATCGGTGGTGGGTTGGCAGCGATTGCCTCGCGCAGCCAGTTGTTGAGCTGGCCGGTAGAGACACGCTGGTCCCAACTTTCCAAAGCTTCAATCATCGCAGGCTCGAGACGCTGCAGGGCGCGCCCAGTCTGAGCGGAGATGTTCACGCGGGTCACCCACGGCAGGTGGCGCAGCTGCTCGTCGATCTCGCGGTCGAGGTAGTAGCGGCGATCCTCATCCATAAGATCCCATTTGTTGAAGGCAATAACCAAGGCCTTGCCTGCCTCCAACACCATGTTGAGAACGCGCTGGTCCTGCTCGGAGACCTCTTCGGAGGCGTCGATAAGCATGATGCAAACCTCCGCCGCGTCGATGACACCGCGGGTGCGAAGAGACGCGTAGTACTCGTGGCCCTGGGCATTCTTGACCTTCTTGCGCAGGCCGGCAGTATCGATGAACTTCCACAGACGCTGATCAAGCTGAACCAGGGAGTCAACGGGGTCAACCGTGGTACCAGCAGCATTGTCTACAACGGAGCGTTCCTCCGAGGTGAGCTTGTTGAGCAAGGAAGACTTACCGACGTTTGGCTTGCCCACCAGGGCCACGCGGCGCGGGCCGGAGGTGATGGAGGCGTGGCGTGGCTCCTCAGGGAACAGGCGCAGGATCTCGTCGAGAACGTCAGCGCCACCGCGGCCGTGCTGTGCCGAGACAGGCCAGGGATCGCCCAGGCCCAGAGCGTAAAACTCAGCCATGTCGGCGTACATGGTCTCGGAATCAAACTTGTTAGAGACCAAGATGACCGGAACTTCGGACTTCTGCAGCTTGCGGGCCATGACCGCGTCGGTCTCGGTAATGCCGACCTTGGTGTCGACGACGAACACGATGACGTCGGCGGTATTCATCGCCAGCTCTGCCTGACGGGCGATTGCGGCGTGAATGCCCTTCACGTTGGGGTCCCACCCGCCGGTATCTTGGACGAAGAAACGCTGGCCGTTCCACTCGGCGACATAAGAAACTCGGTCCCGGGTCACGCCCGGGTGGTCCTCCACCACGGCCTCACGGCGGCCGAGGAAACGATTGACCAAGGAAGACTTGCCCACGTTCGGACGTCCGACAACAGCGACCGTACAGAGGTTTTCCTCAGTGTGCTGATCATCAACGCCGAACGCGCGGGAGAGCTCCTCCCACTCTTCTTCGCTTAGTGGATCTTCGTCGTTGTCGAAGTCCTCACCAAAGTCGGCTTCACCGAACTCAGATTCGTCGATTTCAGACTCATCAAACTCGTAGTCAAACTCGTTGGCGTCGAAGTCCTCAGGAGCCCAACCGCCGTGTGGATCCCTGACTGTCTCCTCTTCGAGTTTGCCCACTGGATAGTGAAACTCGGTTTCGAAGTCGCCTGAGACGGCATTGTCTTCTTGATGCTCAAAATCCTTAGCCATTGGCGGACTCCTTCACGATGTTAATAAGGGTGTCGAGGACTTCTTCGAGGGTCATCTCAGAAGTATCGACGATGGTTGCATCCTCCGCCGGACGCAGTGGTGAGGTGGCGCGGGAGGAATCAGCAGCGTCGCGGCGTTCAACGCTGGCAAGCACGGTGTCAAAGTCGGAGTCGATACCCGCAGCAACGTTTTGGTCATGACGACGCTGGGCGCGAACAGCGGCTGATGCAGTCATGAAAGCCTTCGCAGGAGCGTCCGCCAACACGGTGGTGCCGATGTCGCGGCCTTCAACGATGGCACGGTGTGCCTCACGAGCGAGCTTGCGCTGCAGCTCAACAAGGTTCTGACGAACCTCAGGTACTGCGGAGACAGCCGAGACGTTGCAGGTGACTTCGTCTTCACGAATGACGCGGGAGACGTCCTCTCCCGCTAGCAGAACCTGCTTGGAATCAGGGTCGTCAGAGACTTCCAACGGGAGGTCTGCAGTGGCGGCGATGACGGCCGCCGTATCGCTGGGGTCCACGCCGGCGCGCAGAACAGCCAACGTAGCCACGCGGTACATCGCACCGGTGTCCACGTACTTTGCGTCGAGACGCTTAGCCAGTGCGCGGCAGGTGGTGGACTTACCGGTTCCGGAAGGTCCGTCGACGGCAAGTATCATGCCGCCTTCAGGCATGTTAGAAATCATCTTCTCCTCCATTACATCCCCACCGCCTTGTACAGGCTCGCGAGCTCGTTGGAGTTCAGCGCACGCAGAATACCGGGCTTCATCTCACCAAGCTGGAGCGTGTGCAGCTTCGTGCGCACGAGGCGCTGAACTGGGAAGCCAGCTTCCTTGAGCATGCGACGGACGATATGCTTGCGACCTTCGTGCAGCTCGACGCGGACCAAGGAATAGCCCTGGTTCTTGTCCACGATCTGAACATAGTCAGCCTTGGCGAGTCCGTCTTCGAGTTCCACGCCTTCTTTCAGAGTGCGTACGAGGCCATTTCCAGCCTCGCCCAAAACAGTAGCGAGGTAGGTCTTACGAACCTCGTACTTGGGGTGCATCAGGCGGTTTGCCAACTCGCCGTCATTGGTGATGAGAATGAGTCCCTCGGTATCGGCATCAAGACGACCGACGTGGAACAGGCGCTGGCCTGCTGCAACACGGTCACCAATCAAGTCGCCGATGCACGGACGGCCAAGCTCATCGCTCATGGTGGACTGCAAGCCACGCGGCTTGTTGAGAATGAAGTACCGGGTCTCTTCGTTGACGTTGATGCGCACGCCATCAACACGGATGACATCGACGTTCGGATCAACACGCACGCCCTGCTGCATGACGATCTTGCCGTTGACCTCTACGCGGCCAGCGTCGATCATGATTTCGGCGTGGCGACGCGAGGCTACGCCTGCCTTAGCAAGCACTTTCTGGAGGCGCTCTCCCTTGGGGTTATCACCAACCAACCAGTCGGCGCCCAAGTCACGAGCTACGGAGTCTGCGGTGGCCTTCTTCTTATTTGCGCGTTCAGGCTTGTCTACGTGCTGACGGCGGGCCGGTTTCGCATTGGAGACAAACATGTCGCTGTCTCGCTTCTTCTTTTCCGGTGTGCCGTCTCGGCGAGCGGGTGGGGTCACGATAAGTGTCCTTTTCAATTGAAGTTATGAAGTTACCTGGGCCATGCTACCCCACTGCTTCCCCACGTGCTAATGCCCAAATGCCTTGTACCGGCCCAATACCGAGCTAGTCTGACCTAATTCTGAGCTAATGCTGCGCTAGTACTCCGCATCAATCTGCTCGAGGTCAGGCAACAGCGGCGCCAGGTCCGGCAGGCGCTCCAGTGAGTCGATTCCCAACAACTCCAAAAAGAGTTCGGTCGTTTCATAACGGTGCGCCAGACCCTCTTGGGGCAATTCCCTAACCAGTCCACGTACGGTCAGCGTGCGCATTACGCCGTCCACGTTAACGCCACGGACTCCAGCGACTTGCGCGCGGGTAACGGGCTGGCGATAGGCAACGACAGCGAGGGTCTCTAACGCAGCGCGGGAGAGCTTGGTTTGGGACCCGTCGAGCAAGAACTCCTCAACCGCATCAGCGTTGTCTTGGCGGGTATAGAAACGCCAGCCCTCGGCGGTCTCCCTGAGATCAATTCCAGATCCGCGGGAATCCAATTCGCGCTGAATGGCGCGCAAGTGGTCGCTGACAACGGACTTCTCGAGTTCTAGGGCACGCGCCAAAGACTCAACGGAGGCGGGTGAATCGATAACCAGAAGAATGGACTCAAGACGCGACCGTTGCTGCGAAATCAGGGGAAGTTCCATGCGGGCAACTTTACTGCACGAAGACCGTGCGCCAACAAGCCACTAGCGAGACGCAAAAAGCACGGTCTCTCCCCTATCCTCTACTTGCTGGAACTAGTCCCAATTGGCCGCTGCCACAACGGCTGGGTCGACGTCAAGGCCGGTCCACGACAAATCCAGAGGGCCTAAGGACTCGGGCTGCTCGGCTTCGACGGCCTTCGCTTTATACAGCTCCAGCAGAGCTAGGAAGCGGCCCACGACTTCCATCGACACCGTGCAGTCACGGGTCAACGCATCGAAACTCATCCATTGCCCTTGCCCGAGAAGCTTGAGGGTGCTGAGAATCTTGCCGGCCTGTCCCGGCACTGACACCGCTACTTGGTGAATGTGCCCAGTTCCCACTTCCTCAGGCGGCTTAGGCCGAAATACGCTGGCAGCAATCTCTGCAAAGGACGCTGGCGTGTGCCCTAGGCGCACCGGTGGCAACAAGTCCACAAAGGGTTGCTCGATAGACACCGCCCGCGGATAGCGGCGGCGAGCTTCGCGCTGCCATTGCGCGAACTGATCGGCAACCTGCTTATAGGCCTTGTACTGCAAAAGACGTGCAAAAAGCAGGTCGCGCGTCTCAAGGAGCTCGAGGTCATCAAGATCATCTACTTCCCCGCGCGGCAACAAACGAGCTGCCTTAAGGTCCAGCAAAGTTGCAGCCACCAACAGAAACTCTGTGGTCTCATCGAGATCTGCCGTGGTGCCAAGCTGCCGGGTGTACTCCACGAACTCATCGGTGACCTCAGAAAGCGCGACCTCGGTCACGTCGAGCTTCTTGGACTGGATCAACTGCAAAAGCAGATCAAAAGGGCCCTCGAAATTGCGCAGCGCAATTCGAAAGCCCGTAATCTCCGGTTGTGTCACGTGGCCGGCACCTAAACGTTGGAGCGCTCGATGACCTCTTTAGCGAGGTTGCGGTACTGCTGAGCCGCCTGGGAGCTCGGCGCCCAGCTAGTAATAGGCTCACCCGCCACCGAGGTCTCGGGAAAGCGAACAGTGCGTGTGATGACGGTGTCAAAGACCTTGTCACCGAAGTACTCGACCACGCGGTCCATCACCTCACGCGCATGCTTGGTGCGGCGATCGAACATAGTGACCAGAATTCCCATGACTTCCAGGTCAAAGTTAATGCGCTCGGAGACCTTCTCCACGGTATCGGTCAGCAGAGCAAGGCCGCGCAGGGAGAAGAACTCGCATTCCATAGGGATGATTACGCCCTGCGAACAAGCCAACGCATTGACGGTAAGCAGGCCAAGCGAAGGCTGGCAGTCAATAATGATGAAGTCATAGTCGCGGCGAATCGGACGCAATGCACGCGCCAAGGTGTGCTCGCGGCCCACCTCATTAACCATTTGAATCTCCGCAGCGGAGAGATCAATGTTCGCCGGTACCAAGTCCAGGTTAGGAACCGAGGTGTGTTGAATCGCGGAGTGAATCGACGTTTGGCTGTCAAGCATGACGTCATAAATGGTGTCTTCGATCTGGTCATGCGTGAGACCCAAGCCTGCGGACAAAGCACCCTGCGGATCAAGGTCAACGAGCAGGACTTTACGACCTAGCTCAGCAAGGCACGCACCCATGTTAATGGTAGAGGTCGTCTTACCCACGCCGCCCTTTTGGTTACACATCGAAATGATGGTGGCTGGACCATGCTTTTCCAGCGGAGCCGGTTCTGGCAGCTCACGGATAGGACGACCAGTCAGCCCAACCTGCGCTTCAGAGGCTGAAAACAGTCCCTCTTCACTCACAGTCACACCTGCTTCCTTGACCACAATTCGATCATAAATACGATCTCACACCGCCACGCGGACAGCTCATTACAACGTTGTGATTATAGAGTACCCTCTTCACCCTAAATATCGCGATAATGCGTGACTATCCAGCCTGAAGACTTGAATTAGTGAAAGAATCACCGCGTCGGCCAAAGAACCACGCCAACTGAATCCTTATTCGGGTCGTGCAGAGTCACGACCAACACCGCCGACTGCAGCCGAGTTAATGTTCGCGTCCACACCCGGAGTATTCCTGCCTCCAAACTGGAAGGCGCAATGTTCAGAGACTCAAGCCTAGGCTCTCGGATGGGCTGTACGCCAAACTTCCCGCAACGAATCCGCGGTGACATGGGTATAGATCTGCGTCGTCGTCACCGAAGAATGACCCAGCAATTCCTGTACCGTACGCACATCGGCGCCGCCTTCCAGCAGGTGGGTGGCGAAGGAATGGCGAAGCGTATGCGGGGATATTGACTTGTTCAATCCAGCACGCTGGACCGCAAGTTTGAGCGCAGCCCAAGCGCTTTGCCGCGACAATGCACCGCCACGTGTATTAAGGAAGAGCACGTGCGACTTTCCCTTCGATAACACTGGCCGCGCACGCACTAAGTACTCCTCAACCGCTTTCTGTGCCTGCGAACCCACAGGCACCATGCGCTGTTTGTTACCCTTGCCTGTCAGGACCAGAATCCCGTCGTTATCGCTCATATCGTCCACGGACAACGCGATGACCTCGGAGATACGCGCACCCGTCCCATAGAGTATTTCCAGCAGCGCACGGTCGCGAATATCAATTGGCGTCGCGGTCTCCCCATCCGGCACTGAGTCAATGAGTTTTTCTACCTCGTCCACGCGCAGTGTTTCGGGCAGGTGCGCAGCGTTCTTGGGAGGCGCCACCTCCCCGGCCACGTCCACGTCAAGTACGCCCTCAGCCACGCCAAACTTGTGCAGACCTCGTGCCACGATCAACGCCCTGCTTGCCGACGCCGCGGCTAGCCCACCGCGCAAAAACTTCAGGTATTCCTCGACCATGCCACGGTCGACATCCGCGAGATCATCAATCCCATTGTCCGCCAGCCACCCCAAGTAGCGACGAACATCGCGACGATAGTTGCTCAACGTGTTTGCCGAAGCCCCCTTTTCCACGGCCAGGTGGTTGAGCCACGTTTGGGCGAGTGCTTCCGCTTTCACAGCTTCTTCAGGTCTGGTCCTAGTCGACGCCCCGCCATCGACTTTGGACGAAGTTCGAAAGGCTCGTCAACGCTGCGCGGGGTTCGACCACCTCGCAACACCGCGTACGCGGCAAGAATTCCCGTACACGCAATGGAGTTGGCGATCTCACCGGAGATGACTTGGTCGACGGCATCGTCAAGCGCCACCCAAGCAAAGCCCATGTCTGCTTCCTCGTCCCCCTCAGCGGCCAGCCGCGGCGCTTCTGACAAATCCCGCGCTAAGAAGACGCGAACGGCCTCCTCACAGAAGCCCGGCGAGGTGATGATGTCGGCAAGCACCGACCAATCCTGCGCAGCCAAACCTGCTTCTTCCTGGAGCTCTCGGCGCGCCCCAGTTAGCTCATCTTCGCCCTTAATGTCGAGTAGTCCTGCAGGAAGCTCCCACAAACGGCGGTCAACGCTGCGACGGTACTGATGAACCATCGCAATGCGCTCCGCGTCGTCAATAGCCACGATGGCCACTGCACCAAAATGCTCAACGACTTCTCGGAAGGCAGTGGTGCCACCAGGCATAACTACCTCGTCTCGGCGCACGGCGATAATCGGGGCGTCGAGAAGCAGCTCGCTTCCCACGACCTCAAAATCGTGAGACATTTTAGATGTCCTCCGGCAGTGCAGGCGCAGCCGCATCAGCGGACGCCGCGGAGCCATAGGCTCCCTTGCCGCCGTCGAGCTGCTCCTTGACCGCCATCACAGCAGCCATACGGGAAACAGTGCGATTGCTCGAGTCGACAGTGGAAATCCCGGACTTCTCTTCCCGCAATCTACCAATGATTCGATCATCTGCGGTCTGCTCCACTCGTGCTGCCACCACGGTGTTTCCACCGGCCGCATCAAATGCCTTGAGGAAGTTCACTGAAGCTTCGGTGTAATAGCCGGAAACGCCCTTGCCACCGACATACACCACTGCCTGAGCAGGCAAGATAGTGCCGTCCTCGTAGTCGATGTAGCCGGCGTCGCGAAGCGCCTGCAAAAGATTTGCGCGGTCCTTAGTCGATGAAAGAGGTTCCGTGGTCTTTGGATCCATCAACAGTGCTGCACCCAAAGCCTGACCGGAGTGCGTGCCTGCATCCACATTCTTGGTGTCGAGCTTTGTTCCAGCAGGAAGCGCATTTGTCACCAAAGACAAAAGCTTATCCGCGCCTTCCTGGCGGAAAAACTCATCGGTCAAGGTGATTTGTCCTGCGTCTTCTGCGTCAGCAGACTTCAGAAGATCGCGAACAGCACGGACATCCCCTTCATCGGCCTCGCCCGTCGCAATGACCATAACTGGACGCTGTGCGAGGCTGCCATCGACTACCAAAGGAGCGAGCTTATTCATCACCGAGTCGCTTGAGTCAGCTTGCGCCTTGAGAATGTCTTCTGACTGCGCCTTCTTCTGGAACTCCTCGCGCAGAGAATCATCTCCGCCTGCCCCGCCAGAAGGCATGTTCGGAGCGATGGCCAATGCGCCCAAGGCAACGCCAAGAGCCGTACCAAACCCAAGTCCCGCGACGAGAAGCGGCTTAGCTCCCATTACTTAAACCACCCCTGCACGCTCAATGCAATGTTGTTCCACGTATCAATCAAGTTCTGGCCAAAGGAAGCGTCACCGCCAAGTCCCACGATGAGGACAATTGCTGCCAGAGCTACCAAAATACCCAGAACAGCCCACAGCCAGCCGGTGTTGGTCGAGCTGGGCGCGGTATAGAGGTTGATAACTGCATCGGCATCGACCAACCGAGTGCCGGCCTTCATGCGAGAAAGCAAGGCTGCCGGAGTTGCGTGGGCTTCGTTGGCAAAGACATCATCGAGATCGATAGAGCCGCCGACCTGAACGATCATCTGCGCTCCATGGTAGTCAGCAAGAAGCAATGCCAAATCCGTAGCGGAGTCTGTTGCCGCCGGGAAAGTCATTGCGCCGATGCCTAGATCCTGGATGCGCTCAAGGCCTTCAGCAGTGCCGTCTGGTTCCGCCGGAAGGATAACCCGCGCGCCACTGCGCAGGGTCTCAGAGCTGATCGCGGAAGGGTCGCCAACGATAAAGTCAGGCTTGTATCCCAGCTCCGCTAAGGTGTCCGCAGCACCATCAACACCGATGATGATGGGTTCATACTCGCGAATGAAGTTGCGCAGCAACTTGACCTTGTTGCGGTGATCCTCCGAAGGAGAAACCACCAAGACCTTGCGGCCGGCCATCTCTGTGCCGGAATCGGGAACGCCTAGGCCATCGATGAGCAGCGGCCCTTCAGCGTGAATGAACTCGATGGAGTTTCCGAAGTACGCCTCCATGTGGTCAATCAGCTCGCGCTGTGCTTCAGAGAACTTCTCCTCCGCCTTCTCCCGAGTGACGATGCTGCCAGAAGCAATCTTCTTATCGCCAACGAAGACGGTACCTTCTTCGCTAATGCGGGCCTTCTTGCCATCCTTGAAGCTGGAAACGAACTCCTCGCCCACTCCCTCAACGAGGGTGACATCGGCGTCGAGAAGCATGTGCGGACCGTAGTTAGGGATTGATCCGGTGGTGAACTCTGCGACGTTGATGACTGCGGCAGGTTTGATATCGACCAGCGTTTGCGCTTCTTGGCGCGAAATGTTGGCGGCATTGATGACGGCAAAGTCACCTTCGGCGAACTTCTTCATGCCCTTTCCGCCTGGCGTGCAGTCGCGCAGCGCGCCGTGTTCACCAGGCAGATCGGAATTTCGGGAAAACAGACTCATGCGCCACATTCTCCCCCGTCACGACATCAATGTGTGGAAGGCGCGCGGAACTGAGCCACTTCTGATTGGGCGCGATCAAACAATTCCTGCGCGTGCGCACGCCCCGTCTCAGTGTCGTCGAGGCCAGCGAGCATGCGCGCGAGCTCCTCAACGCGTTCCTGGGGGCTCAAGTCGCTCACTCCCGAGGTGAACTTCTCCTTGGATACGTGCAGGTGAGAGTCCGCATAGGCGGCTACCTGGGGCAAGTGGGTCACCACGATTACCTGGTTGGAGGTTGCAAGCCGCGCTAGACGACGCCCAATCTCCACCGCCGCGCGACCGCCAACGCCCGCATCTACCTCGTCGAATACGAGGGTTCCGCCATCGCCGTCGGAGAGCACAACCTCCAGCGCCAGCATGACTCGGGAGAGCTCACCGCCCGAGGCCGCACTAGCCAATGGTTTGCCGTTGAGCTGGAACTCGACTTCATCAGCACCCGTCTTCGAGTACTTGGTCTGGCGAACGTCCACCGTGAGATCAGAATTCGGCATGGCGAGGCCGTGGATTTCCTCCGAGACTAACGAGCCTAGGTTCTTGGCGGCCTTGGTACGAACCTTGGTCAAGGCGACGGCTTTTTCGACCATTGCTTTCTCGGCTTCCATCACTTTGGCACGGAGCTCATCCAGGGCTTCGGCCGAGGTATCCATCGACTCAAGTTTGGCTGCGGCTGCGTCGCGCCACGCCAAGACACCATCGATGTCCGCGGCATACTTGCGGGTCAACTGCTTGAGATCCTGTTGGCGGCGCAGAGACTGCTCTAGCAGGTTTGGGTCTGCTGGCAGCGCACCGAGGTATGCGCCAAGTTCGCTAGCAATGTCGGAGAGCTGGCTGGTGAGCTCGCTGAGCCTCTCACCCAGCGCTGCAAGCTCTTTATCGGTTGCACCCACCAATGCGCTTTCGGCGCGCCCCAGCAAGCTGGACGCGGCCTCCGCATCATCGTAGGAATCCTCGCCATCAATGGCGGACAGCGCTGTGGCGGCAGCCTCACGAAGGGTATCGACGTCCTGCAAGCGTTGAATGAGGGTGACCAGCTCGGCGTCCTCGCCAGGCTCCGGTGCGACTTCGCCGATCTCTTTGAGCGCAAACTGCAGGCGGTCTACTTCCTGGGCCAGCTCGCGCCGCGACTCGGTACGGTGCTTGTAGTCTTTGGCTAGCTCACGCCAAAAGCGAAAGGCCTCTGTATATGCCTGCCTAACGGCCGCAATTTTGGGATCCGAGCGATCAACTGCTGCGAGTTGCTGCTCAGGAGCAAGGAGTCGCAATTGGTCATTTTGGCCATGGACCGTGAGAACGTTTGAGGAAAACTCGCCCAAGGTAGCGGCGGGTACTGCCCTGCCGCCGAGGTAGGCACGCGAGCGCCCTGCCGAGGACACGGTACGAGAGACGATAAACTCACCGTTTTCATCGGGATCGCCGCCCACGGCTTCAACCACTTCCGCTGCCTGCGGATGCGAGGTGGCGAAACGTCCTTCAACAGCTGCCTTTTCTGCACCATCGCGTACACGCGATGCGTCGGCGCGGCCACCGGCAAGCAAACGCAAGCCCGTGACAACCATGGTCTTACCAGCGCCGGTTTCGCCGGTGAGGACGGTAAGCCCCTCGGCGAACTCCGCCGAGGAGCGTTGGATGACACCTAAGTCTTCAATGGTGATGTCAACTAACATGCGCTAGCTACACCTGCCTTTCTGTTACTTAGCTTTGCGGGCCGCGCCATCCGTGGACAGGCAAGTGCAGCTTGGACACGAGCCTGTCGGTGAAAGGCTGATTATCAAGGCGCACCCATTTGACCGGGTGTGCACCGCGGACTGCCTCAACGCGGGCACCTGGCGGCATGGAAATTTCGCGGAATCCATCGAGGATAACAATCGCGGGTGTGGTGGCTGTCGCCGACTCTACCGCGATTTTGGAATCAGGTGAGACCACCAAGGGCTTGGTAAATAGCGCGTGGGCATTGTTCGGTACTACCAACAAGGCATCCAGCGAGGGCCACAGGACCGGGCCACCTGCGGAGAACGCATAGGCCGTAGAGCCCGTGGGAGTTGAAATCAGGATGCCGTCGCAGCCGAAGGAAGAAACGGGGCGGCCATCTACTTCCAGGATGGCGTCCAGCACACCAGAACGGTTGAGGTTTTCAACGGAGGCTTCGTTAAGGGCCCAGCCACGATCCAACAAGCGACCATTGCAGTCTGAGACCTCAATATCGAGGGTCAAGCGGTCCTCGACCTCATAGTTGCGGTCGATGACTCGGACGAGCGCCCGCTCTAGCGATTCTGCTTCCCACTCAGCGAGGAATCCAACGTGCCCGAGGTTGATGCCCAACACTGGAACGTCCACGGCACGTGCCATGTCGGCGGCACGCAGGAAGGTGCCGTCACCGCCCAACACGAGGACAAGCTCGCATCCCGCGGCAGCAGCCGGAGTGTGCTCGACGTGTTGCAGGTTTGGCAGGACGTGCGCAGCGGCGCTCACGCGCACCTTGATGCCAGCGTCCTGCAAGATTTCCGCGGCGCGAATGGTTGCTTCGAGGTTGTCAGCACGGCTGGCGTGCGGAACGAGCAAAATTTCGCGCTTCACTGGGGCCCCTCCTCGATGGCCACACGGACCATGTCTTCAATGTCTTCTTCTGAGGTTACCCATCCGTCTTTGACGAGCCACAGGAAATACTCAACATTTCCGCTCGGGCCAGGCAAGGGCGAGGCTGCAACACCGCGCACGCTGACGCCCAGGGTTTGCGCAAAGCCGGCAACGTCTTGGGTTACTTCCTGACGCAGCTGCGGCGAGCGTACGACGCCCCCTGCCCCAATGCGGTCCTTGCCAACTTCGAACTGTGGTTTAACCATCGGCAGCAACCAAGCGCCGTCAGCCATAACGTCCACGATTGCGGGGAGAACCAGTTTGAGGGAGATGAACGAAAGATCGCCCACCATGGCGTCGCAAGGCCCTTCCGTGAGCTCGAGAGTCAGGTTGCGGATGTTGGTGCGGTCCATGACCTTGACGCGGTCGTCGTTCTGCAGGCGCCACAGGAGCTGGCCATAGCCGACGTCGACGGATAGAACTTCGCGGGCCCCGTTGCGCAGGCAGACATCGGTAAAGCCGCCCGTGGACGCACCAGCATCCAAAACACGCTTATCCTTGACATCAACATCAAAAGCTTCTAAAGCGCCGAGTAGTTTGTGGGCACCACGGGATGCCCAGTCATCGGCCGCGTCAGCTTCGACCTTGATGGAGACCTCGGGCTCGACAACCGTGGCAGGCTTCGATGCCTTGAAACCGCCAACCGTTACTCGGCCGCCTTTGATCATCTCGACAGCCTGCTCTCGCGAACGAGCAATTTTCCTGCGGACTAGTTCCGCATCCAAACGACGCCGCTGTGGTGGCATTAGTTCTCCTGCAAGGCCTCACGCAAAACCGCGTGGGCACGGTCTAACTGGGCTACTTCTTCGCTTAACGAGGCCGCTTCGACACCCAAGATTTCAGACATTGCATTATCGACCTCTTCTGGTGCCATGACGGCCCTGGGATCATGCGGCTTTATCGCCATGCCGCAACAGCCTTCTCTGCGAATTCACTGCGTGGCTGAATATAACGCGGCGGCTCGGGCATCGCCCACGCAACCTCCAGTACTGTGCGCAGTGCTTGGATGGACGTTGACTTGGATTTTCCCCCCTGCAACACAATGTCATAACCGTCGACGCGGGCACGGAAATCTCCTTGCGCACTTGGTTTCGCCACCGCTGTGGGCAGAGAAAGCTCATGGAAACCCGCACCAACAAAAGTAGGTCGCTGCTCTACCGGGGCTTCGATGAGCTCCAGCTCTCCAGAGACGCCAGTCAAGACATGGAAAGTGTTCATAGCTGCAGCGTTGCCACCGGCGATATCCGTGTTCAAGCGGTCGCCGACAGCCAGAGGTTTCTTAGAGCCGACCTTCTTGGCGGCATAGGCGAACATGGCAGGCTCGGGCTTTCCCGCCGAAATGGGCTCTACCCCAGTAGCCGCAGCCACAGCTCCAACGAGGGCACCGTTGCCCACGGCGAAGCCACGCTCGGTGGGCAACGATGTGTCCAAGTTCGAGGCGTAGAACTTAGCACCATTGTTGATGGCATAAGCAGCCTCAGACAACTGTGCCCAGCCCACACACTTGTCCATGCCTTGCAGAACAGCTGCCGGCTTGTCATCGGCGCTGTTGACTACTTCGTAGCCGGCGTCACGAGCAAGAGCGCGGAAAGAGTCCGCACCAATAATGAGGACCTTGGAGCCAGCTGGTATCTCAGCGCCCATGAGAACCAAGGCAGCCTGCGCAGAGGTGACCACATGTTCGGCATCTGCGTGTAGACCTATCTCCCGGAGCATCTCAGAGACTGCCTGCGGGCTACGCGAGGCATTGTTGGTTACATAGACCGCCGGGACGCCGCAGGAGTTGATGACGTCGACAACGCACTGAAGAGGCTGACCGCCCTCCCAGACGGTGCCGTCAAGGTCCAAAAGGAGGGAGTCGTGAGCTTTAAGGATGTTCATTTCTAGATCTCGGCCAGGCGCTCAGTTGCGTCGGTCCAATCTCCTTCATCAATCTTGACGGTGTGCTTGAACCACTCGGTGGCCTCATCATTTCGGCCGGCTTCGAGCAGCGCATTGGCGTAAGCGTAGGACAAACGGCAAGCGGAAAGGCCGCGTGCTTCCTTGGTGGGGTTAGCTCGCTGAATGGTCACGACTGCCGACTCTGGCTGCCCCATGTCAATACGGGCGCCGGCGACGACGATGGCAAGCTCGATAGCGGAATCTGGGTCCAACTTGCGAGCCTCTTCACTACGACCAAGTTCAACGGCCTTTTCAGGACGGCCAAGACCGCGTTCGCAGTCAGCCATGACCGCCAAGAGGCCAGGACCGCCAGAGATACGGCGCGCGGCACGCAGCTCAGAGAGGGCTTCCTTCCACTCGCCTGCGTGGTAAGCAGCAATGCCGTTGGCTTCACGCGCTACGGCAACGCGGCCCGCACGATCCTTGGCGGCACGTGCGTGACGCAATGCGAGCTTAGGATCATCGTCCATCCAGGTGCCAGCCATGATGAGGTGCTTGGCCACAGCCTCCATGTTTTCCTTGGACAGTGAACGCAAATCCTGAAGAACAGAAGGATCAAGATCCTCGATATCGATGTCCGAAGGAAGGTCCGGATCGGTCATGCGGCGGTTAATACGCTCCTCGCGGTAGCCGGAACGCTGCGGATGCGCCTTGCTCTTGTCGTTCCTGTTGCGGCCATTACCACGACGCTCATCACGATTACGGCCGCCACGGTTGCCATTGCGGTTGTCTTCACTGCGGCCGCGACGATCATCGCGCCCTCCACGGCGATCGCTATTTCGATTCCCACGTCGGTCATCGCGGTGATCGTCGCGACGGTCATTATCTCGGTAGTTGCGGCGGTTCTCGCGGCGCTCGCCTCGATCCTCTCCACGGAAATCATCACGGCGTTCTCCGCGGCGTTCTCCGCGGCGCTCATCGCGACGATCACTACGGCAGCGCTCATTACGGGCGCCATAGCCGCGACGACCTGAGCCACCTTTACCGGACCCGTTGCCGCCATCATTACGACCGTTGAAACTGCGTTCAGACATTCAGCCTTACTCTCTTCTTGATTAAAACTCGTCCGTTTCTAACGGCCTAGTCTACAGGCCTTTATGGACAAGACAGAAACTTCTACCCTACGCATTACACGGCTGATATCCAATTCAACCCAACTAAGCCAAACAGAACCAAATAGCAAAACCAACATGCGAAACATAAGGCGCTGACGTTTAGCCCCAAGTAAAACAAAACGGAGCCTCGAATACCACGCTAAAGCCCGGACGCAACCAAACACTAGAGATCATGTGGGTTCTACACATGGATGAACTATCGGCAATTGAAGTAAAACGTCAAGTAGCGCCTGTGCTGTTCCGTTGTTTCGGG
>NZ_NOVQ01000012.1:0-242098 GCF_008042215.1 Corynebacterium sp. LK14 | reverse complement strand
CTTATATGAGCGGTAGGGCATAAGTCTGCTAAGTAACACTCTTGTAATTCGGGTGTAGAAATGGGGGAATTAATAAATGGTTGAGAGTTCATGGTTCTTCCAACTCTTTTACAGCCTTTTCATATGGTTTGAGCAGGAAATTTTTGCCATTTCGAGGTTTAGGCAAGGCATCTTTATGTCGTAGAAGACTCCCCGAATTTGACCCAATTCACATCTTGGCGCGACAGACCGCGCAGATTCGTGCATCCTATTTGCGGGAGGCAGCAAGCGGCTAGCAGCCACAACAGCGGCCTTCCGGCTCGTCATTGAAGTCTGATGAAGGGTAATCATGAAGCAGCAGGGGATTGTTGTAGCGCTGATTGTCAGCATGGGGGTGCTGACGGGCTGCGCTATAGGACTTGCTCCATGGAGCGCGAAGGAGAACCAGCCAGATACCGTAAAGGAGGCGGGGGACACTTTCGGCACAAGTATGGACAAGGCGGCAGATAACGCTGACAATCCGGGGAACGCTGTGGAATCTACCGGGGATGGGGGATTCATCGATTCCAATGGCACGCGCGACAGCGGTGATGCTGGTGCGGATTTCAGCATCACCGCAAAGGGGGAGGAGAACGGCGTTCTGCCGCCATTCGGCAGCTTCGACCGTACAGACCCAGATTTCGACCTATTTGATCCTTGTACAGAAATTCCAGAGGAGAAGTTAAAGGAGGCTGGACTCGAAGGTAACGGCGAGCACCGCCTCATCTTCTCCGACATGAGCACCTGTAGCTTTTTCGGACAAAGCTCGTCTGGAAATCCGGCAATGGTTTCAATCGCTTCAAGCACGAAGTCTTACACTGACATTGAAATTCCGTTAGGAAAGCGAGAGATATATCGGGGGATTGAATTACCAGTAGTAGCTTTTGAAGACGAATTCGAGGGCGACTTGATTTGCACTGTGAACATCAACACTGTGCGAGGGATGGTTAGTGTGGGCTTTGGCAATACCAAATTGCAAGAAGATAATCGGGAAAATTGTAGACAAGCAGAATTAGTACTTAAAAAGCTTATCGATTAGCTCAGAATCAGGGGGACCAGTGCGTATTTCGATTGAAAACATGATGTCGACTCAATTCCAAATCAGTAAGTTGTCACGCCAAATGCAACAGATTGCGGCAAAAGCGACTTCGCCAATTGATGGAAGCTTCTCCAGCGTCAATGGAGTAGGTGATGTGGGGGCGATTCATCAGCGAGTGATTGCTACAGATCCTGGCTCCGCCAGCAATTCGCTTCGCAGCTTTAACGAACAAATTCAGTGGTTGGCTAAGACACTTATGGCTGAAGCTCACGGCTTTGAATCACAAGACGCAGTTAACAGCCGAGGTCTGGACATCGCTGACGCGGGAGGTTCTGTAGCGGGTGAGGCGATGCCGGTGATGAATCAGCCGGATCCGGGGTACAGTCCATTCGGTTTTGTGATGCCGGTGGTCAACGTCGGGCCTGACTTGTTGGGGCTGGCGATGGACTTGTTGAATACCAAGATCTGGAGTGTCTCAGAAACCAATTCACGGTGGAAGAGCCTCGCCGACGAGGTCACGGCAATTGTTGATGGATTGAATGAGGCGGCTTCTTCGCTGGAATCCGAAAATGATAGTGAAGCAACCGCGCGGGCAGCACAAAAGATCCGATCTGTGGCGGAATCAGGTAATCACTTCATCGCTAATGCTGAGGTGATGAGCCAGAAGCTTTTCGGCTTCCAAGCCAACCTGATGGCGTCGCAGCCCAAAGCAATGTCCTTGGCCATGTCCGCGATGGCGATTCCTGATCCAGCAGCACGCAAGGCCGCCGAGCAGGCAGGTCTGGCGTTTATGCAAAACGCACTCCAAACCCAAGTGGTCGCCGCGATGCCTTTCCAACATGCGCTAATGACAACCATGCCACCGTCAGGCGGCGGCGATGTAAGCAGCCAATTTGGTGGCGTAAATGGCAATGGCCAACGTTTCGACACCAACACGGTTGCATGGCCGCGAAGGATTGCAGAAGCAATCGCTAGCGGGAAATTGGGCCCTGGCTCTTTTGGAATCGTCGATGGTCAGGTCGAAGGGCTGGAAGGCCTTGGGATGACAGATTCTGAGATCCAAAAGTTTAACCAAGACCTGCTCAACGGTGGCAGGGCGTCGCTAGCGCAGCTTGGTGCGCCGATCTCAGCAGCAGACCTTGCTACTAGTGGTGCCAATGCCAGCACATCGGTAGGCGCGCCGACAGGCCACACCATGGCTGGTTTGGGTGGGGTTGGCGCCCTCCCGCAGAGTACTGGCGCCAACCAACACATCAATCCAGCGACGCTTGCAGCCAATAGCGGTGCGGGGCTAACACCAGCGAATTCACATGTGGGAGTTCCCGCCATGATTGGCGCACCAGCAAGCAAGAGCTACGGTTCTGGTAAGCATGCCCTGGGGCTAAGCAACACGGGTGCGCTAAATCAAGGCAATGGAGCCGGTGTACCTGGGGCATTTAGCACCGGAAGCGGAGCGGGCGGAGGTGCACTTGCCGGTTCGGCGGGCACGGCGGGCGCTCGTGGTGGATCGCTCAGCACAGGAAGCATCGGCAATGGTTCGCACATGGGAGGTGGCACCAACACAACCCTGACTGCGGCACGTGGGGGAGCCGCTGCTCGTGGCACCATGGGGCGCGGGATGATGCCCATGATGGCCGGGATGGGGCGTGGTGGTGGCGAAGATCGACGTATCAAGTCAGTCACCAGCAAAGTCGAAAGCGACCCAAATCGACGGGATCTATTAGGGGAGCCGCCAGCCGCACTGCCCGGCGTCATCGGAGCATGGGCACGTGAAGAAGGATAGAACCGACTCGGACTAAAAAGAATGGCGCCCATGCACAGTGCATGGGCGCCATTTCTTAGTTTTACAGAGCCGGTACTACCTGAGTCTCAACCACGACGTTCGGGTTAGCAGGAGCAGACTCGGAAGCAGCCGGATTGTTTGCCGCGGTGCTTTCGGATGCCTCGCTCGAAGACGTGGACTCAGCAGGCTTCGGAGCCTTGCCAGTGTAGGTGGAAGCGTTGTCGATCTTCTCGCTGGTGGAATCCTGCTCGTTCGGTGGGTGGCAAGCTGCCAGAGACAGACCTGCAGCGAATACCAAACCGGCGGTTGCGAAGCGGGAGAACTTCTTCATGGGTGCTCTTTCTCCAGAATGAGTTGAAACTAAGAATATGAAATTAGGACTCGCGTGGAGTTGCGGCCTTAGCTGAATCATACGGCGCTGCGGATTCCACCGTGACCGAAATGGTCTTGCCATTTGGTGCGGTGTACTCGCGGGTCTCACCTTCTTGCGCTCCGATCAGGGCAGCACCCAGCGGGGACTGCTCAGAGTAGGTTTCAAGATCCTTGTTGTCAGAAGCAGCAGCGCGGGTACCGATGAGGAAGGTTTCCTTATCGTCCTTGTCACCGTTGTAGTAAACGTGAACCACGGAACCGATGGCGGCAACACCCTCCTGGATAGCGGTGCGCTCAGTGGTGGCGTTTGCCAGAACCTCAGAGATCTGCTTGATGCGGGCCTCTTCCTGGTCCTGCATCTCGCGGGCGGCGTCGTAGCCAGCGTTCTCCTTAAGGTCGCCTTCTTCGCGTCGCTCGTTGATTTCCGCAGCGACTACCGGGCGGTGGTCAATAAGAGCTTGCAGCTCTGCTTCAAGCTTGGCCTTGGTTTCCGGGGTGATGTACTGCTTCTGCTGCTCAGCCATAGTGCAACCTTCCGTAAAGCGGGGAGAATTCAAAATATTGCGGGCCTTGCACAATTGCAGGCCCACCTAATGGAAAAGGTCAGCTCCCACCGTGCAAACTCGCAGGAGGTGCGACCTATCCTAAGCGCTACAAATCCTAGCACACGCGGGTGATTATCACGGCGTCGCCTAGCGCAACAGCGCGAGAAGCTGTTGTGGGATAGAACCGTTGTGAGGCGGCTTTGCTGCTGTGCTGAGCAGATGAGCCGGTTTAGCTATTGGACTGCTCCACATAGTCCGGGTTATTCATGTTGAGATAGCTCGGCACGTTGCCCGAACAACCGTAAACGCCGCCGGCTACCGCGCGGTGGTTAGTGGGGACGTCGACAGCAATGCGTTGCACCTCAGCGCCGCCGGCAGGAACAGCAAATTCGCGGCGGCCCACCTCAGCCTTGGAGTAATCGTAAGCCTGGACTATGCAGTACGCGTCCTCATCGATGTGGTTGCGGGTGACGTCAGCCCAGACGCGGATGGAGTCGTCGGACAGCACCTCGTGTGTGACGTAGGAGATGCTGGCGTTGACCTCCTCGCGCTTTTGGAAGTACTGGACACCATAAACAATCGCGGCGATGAACATTGCCGCGAAAACGAGCACAATGGCCTTATTAGTAAAGCTTGAGGTCTTAGTCGCAGAGTTGTCTGCCGAGGGGCGGGCACCGTAGCGAGCGCCTGAACGGGGGGTACCGGCGGAAGTCATAGTCAATAGTCTATCCAACACTCAAGATTTTCAAACTATCCACTACACTGGACTCCTGTTCCTATACCAGTGCTAGAGGAGATGAACCCACAGTGAGCGACAAGCGCCTGCTAGCCATCCACGCGCACCCCGATGATGAATCCTCCAAGGGTGCCGCCACTACAGCTAAGTATGCAGCCGAGGGCGCGGAAGTGCTCGTGCTTACCTGCACCGGCGGCGAGCGCGGCGACGTTATTAATCCCGCCATGGATAAGCCAGGCGTTAAAGAAAATATGGGAGCCATCCGCCACGAAGAGATGGCACAAGCCGCGAAGGCTCTCGGCGTTAAGCACCAGTGGCTCGGCCATGTTGACTCTGGTCTCCCCGGTGGTGATCCATTCGATCCGGAACTTAAGAGCTTGCTGCCTAAGGGCTGCTTTGCTCTCATCCCAGACGAAGAGGTGGCGCAAGAGCTAGTGAAGACGATTCGCGAGTTCCGCCCCCAGGTTATCATCACCTACGACGAGATTGGCGGCTACCCGCACCCAGATCACCTCATGGTGCACCGTGCATCCATGATTGCCTGGGAGAAGGCAGGAGATCCGTCCTACCACCCAGAGCTCGGTGAGCCATGGGAGCCACAGAAGCTTTACTACACTCACGGATTTGTCTATCAGCGCATGAAGCTCTTCCACGACCTTCTCGAGGAAGAAGGCAAGTCCAGCCCGTACGGCCCCATGCTCGCGCGATGGGACACAGCATTCGGCGACATTATGGCAAGAGTGACCACTCAGGTTGAGTGTGCAGACTACTTCCAAAACCGTGATGACGCCCTGCGTGCGCATGCGACGCAGATCGATCCGGCCGGCGCGTTCTTGGCCACATCCGTAGAGGTCCAGCAGCGCCTGTGGCCAACGGAGGAGTTCGAGCTTGCGCAGACTCGTGTGTCGACTGAGCTTCCAGAAAGCGATTTATTTGCAGGAATTACTGAAGTAGGGGAGTCTTAAGATATGAGCGCAATTGATTCGCTAGTTCTTGCTGCAAGTGACATCCAGACCAATGTCTTTTTCCTTGCCCAAGGCGCAAAGGAAGGCCCCATGGGCCCAGAGTTCGGTAAAGCTTCACCTATCGGCCTGTTGATCCTCGCCCTGATGGGCGCGGCCGTCCTGTTTGCTGGCTGGAACTTTCACCGCCGCTACTCCCGTTTCCGCCGTCGCACCATGTTTGCTCAAGACCATGGCATTGATCCTTTCGACGATGAAGCCGTTGATGCGGCAATGAAGGAAGCCGGTGTCTTTGACAACCGTAAGCGTTCTTTCTTGTAGGCGAAGTTTTATGCGTCGAAACCGGAATGTTGTATAAGGAAAAATAGTGAACTTCCTGAGCCAGTTGCTGTACCCCGTCTATGAGGCACGTTTGGCGCGCGCGATTAAAGGAAAACCGCAGCCACGCCACGTAGCCATCATGGCGGACGGAAACCGCCGCTGGGCTCGGGAAGCTGGCTTTACTGATATCAGCCACGGTCACAGGCAGGGCGCAAAAAAGATCAGTGAGATGATCTCGTGGTGCAAAGACACTGACATTGAGGTCGTCACCATCTATCTGCTGTCCACGGAGAATCTTAAGCGCAGCACCCAAGAAGTGCAGCTGCTCTTCGATATCATCTCCGACGTGGTAAAGCACCTGTCCGAGGGAGACTTGGACTGTCAAATCCGACTCGTTGGACACCTTGATTTATTACCTGCTGAGGTTACCGAGAAGATGCGCGCCGCAGCGCAGGCCACTGGGGACAACAAGGGTGTCATCGTCAACATCGCCGTTGGCTATGGCGGCCGCCAGGAAATCGTCGACGCCGTCCAAAATCTCATCCGCGACGAGGCTCAGAAGGGGCATAGTACAGAGGAAATCGCCGACTCGGTGACCGCAGATGCCATCACTAGCCACCTCTACACCAAGGGGCTGCCGGACCCAGATCTGGTCATCCGCACCTCCGGTGAACAGCGTCTTTCCGGATTCTTGCTCTGGCAGGCGGCATACTCCGAGATCTGGTTTACTGACACTTATTGGCCGGCATTCCGCCGCGTCGATTTCCTCCGAGCGCTGCGTGATTACTCGCAACGCTCCCGCCGTTTCGGAAAGTAGGTCTCCATGACCACCGTAATCTTCGACTCTGTTTACGGTTCTACCCAGCGCTACGCCCAGGAGCTGGCAAATCAGCTCAACGCCGAAATCTTGCCGCTCGCTGACGCTAAGAATCAAGCACACCTGGACAAGCTGGGCGTCGACAAGCAACCGCTCATCGTCATGTCCCCGGTGCATGGCCCATCGATTACCGCCGCCGATTTTGTAAAGAAGCATGACTTTGGTGACCGCCCAGTGGCCGTCGTGGTCGTTGGGATGACGCTGCTTGAGGAAGCGCGCGCGAAGGACCAACTCGCGATTCCGCTGGCGAAAAAGCCCGCCGTCGAGCACTTTTATTTGCCAGGTCGGCTGAACTATTCGGAGCTAAAGTTCAAACACAAGATGATCATGAAGACCATGATCGCCGCGCTGCGTCAGAAGAAGGACCGTACCCCGAACGAGCAGAACATGGTCGATTGCTACGAGCGCGACGTCGATGAGACCAACTTTGCGGAGCTGGCGCCCATCGTTCAATGGGCACAGTGCAACTCCTAAAGCTTGCGCATGCGCACCTTTTCCACCAAATGGTGTGAGCCTTTGCGCAGTACGAGTGAGGCGCGGGGACGCGTGGGCAGAATATTTTCCACAAGATTTGGCAAGTTGATGGACTGCCAAATCTCGCGGGCCTGCGCGCGGGCCTCGCTGTCATCCATCTCCGCATAGGACGCGAAGTGCGCGCCCGGCTCACGGAACGCGGTGTGGCGTAGGTGGAGGAAGCGCTCGATGTACCAATGCTCAATGTCGTCCACCCGCGCGTCGACGTAGACGGAGAAGTCGAACAGATCCGAGACCATCAAGGTAGGGCCCGTCTGCAGGACGTTGAGGCCCTCCAGAATCAGGATGTCGGGACGGCGCACCACCTGGTATTCATCAGGCAAAATGTCGTAGGAAATGTGCGAATACACTGGCGCCTTGACCTCAGCCTTGCCGGACTTCACGTCGGTGACAAAACGCATGAGTTTGCGGCGGTCATAGGTCTCTGGAAAACCTTTACGCTGCATGAGGCCGCGCTCGTTGAGAATATCCGCGGGGTAGAGGAAGCCATCGGTGGTGACCAGATCCACTTTCGGGTGGGAATCCCAACGCTGGAGCAGCAATTGGAGTACACGGGCGGTGGTGGATTTACCTACAGCCACCGAACCCGCGATGCCTATGACAAAAGGAACGTGGGCGGGGTCGTTGCCCAAGAATTCTTCGGTGGCGGCGGTCAGTTCCTGGCGTGCTGCGACCTGCAAGTGAATAAGACGCGACAGCGGAAGGTAGACGTCAGCGACTTCATCGAGGTCAATGCGATCGCCGATACCGCGAAGCGCCTCAACTTCCGTGGCGGTAAGAACCTGGGGCATCGACAAGCGTCGCTGGCGCCAGGTTTCGCGGTCAAAGTCGAGGTAGGGACTGGTGTCGGTAATACGCGCCATTGCCTAATTGTCGCACTTCATCGGTTCTTGGTGAAAGTTGCATGTATTTAGTGGCTGCAACAGCCCCCGCGTGGGGGCGTGGCAGTTAATATGTAGAGCAGGTTTGAACCGACCTTGTAAGCAACCGAGAAGGGAATCAACGCTTCCATGACTGCCAACAACTCCGCAGACGTGCGCTACCAAGAGATGCGCGAGCTGGACCCGGACGTATTTAACGCCATTAACGGCGAGATTGCCCGCCAGCGCGACACCCTTGAGATGATCGCATCTGAGAACTTCGTCCCACGTGCCGTTCTGCAGGCACAGGGTTCCGTCCTCACCAACAAATACGCTGAGGGCTACCCCGGGCGCCGCTACTACGGCGGTTGCGAGCACGTTGACGTCATCGAAGATCTGGCGCGTGACCGTGCCAAGGAGCTCTTCGGCGCTGAGTTCGCTAACGTCCAGCCGCACTCCGGTGCGCAGGCAAACGCTGCGGTTCTGTCCACCCTGGCGGAGCCGGGCGACAAGATCCTGGGTCTGTCCTTGGCACACGGTGGCCACCTCACTCACGGCATGAAGTTGAACTTCTCGGGCAAGCTGTACGACGTCGCCGCATATGAGGTTGACCCAGAGACCATGCGCATCGACATGGACAAGCTGCGCGAGCAGGCCATCAAGGAGCAACCGAAGGTCATCATCGCCGGCTGGTCCGCATACCCGCGCACCCTGGATTTTGCGGCCTTCCGCTCCATCGCCGACGAAGTTGGCGCCAAGCTGTGGGTGGACATGGCCCACTTCGCTGGTCTGGTTGCTGCAGGACTGCACCCATCTCCAGTTCCGCACGCTGACGTTGTCTCCACCACGGTTCACAAGACCTTGGGCGGCCCACGCTCCGGTCTGATCCTAGCTAAGCAGGACTACGCTAAGAAGATTAACTCCAACGTCTTCCCAGGTCAGCAGGGCGGCCCACTGATGCACGTCATCGCTGCTAAGGCTATTGCTTTGAAGATCGCCGCTTCGGAGGAGTTCAAGAACCGCCAGGAGCGTACCCTCGAGGGCGCACGCATCCTTGCTGAGCGTCTGACCGCTGCTGACGCAAAGGCTGCCGGCGTGGACGTTCTGACCGGCGGTACCGACGTGCACCTGGTTCTGGCTGATCTGCGCAACTCTGAGCTCGACGGCCAGCAGGCTGAGGACCTCCTCCACGAGGTGGGCATCACCGTGAACCGTAACGCTGTGCCGAACGATCCTCGCCCGCCGATGGTTACTTCCGGCCTGCGTATCGGTACCCCGGCACTTGCTACCCGTGGCCTGGACGCAGCTGCGTTCACTGAGGTTGCTGACATCATTGGTACCGCTCTGGCGCAGGGCAAGAACGCTGATGTTGAGACCCTGCGCGGACGCGTTGCCAAGATCGCTGAGCAGTACCCGCTCTACGATGGCCTCGAGGACTGGAAGCTCGTCTAAAAGCTTCCTTCCAAGCTAATTCACACAACCCATTGCCATGCACCTGCTGATCGTCGATAATCACGATTCTTTTACCTTCAACCTCGTGGACTACGTTCGGCGGGTGACTGGCACTGAGCCTATGGTGGTGCCTAATGACACCCCGTGGGCCCAGGTGGATCTGGCGCTTTACGACGCCGCCATCATCTCACCCGGGCCAGGCACCCCGGCCAACCCTGCTGACTTGGGAATCAGCGCGGATGTGCTGCGCGAGTTCGCCGGTCCTATTCTCGGCGTGTGCCTTGGACTCCAAGCGATGGTGCACCTAGAAGGCGGTGTAGTCGGCCCAGCCCCCGCCCCTGCACACGGCGTGGTTGACCACGTTGACCATGACGGGACTGGCCTGTTCGCGGGCCTTGAAAACCCATATAGAGTGGTGCGCTACCACTCCCTGGTCACTCACGAAGTCCCTGAATGCTTCGAGGTCACCGCCACCTGTCGCGCCACTGATGCGCCCCACGACGCTTCCTTGAACACCCTCGTCATGGCGATCCAGCACCGCAGCCTGCCGCGCTGGGGCGTGCAGTTTCACCCCGAGTCCCTGATGACGGACGCAGGGGAGCGGCTCATAGCCAACTTCCTCCAACTCGCCCGGCGCTACTATGCGGCCGAGTACTTTGCGGTGCGTACCCTCGACGAGCCGCTGCCGATCAAAGACATCGCCAGGAGACTGCGCGGCAATGTCTTTTGGCTCGACGCTGGCCGGTTCAGCATCCTGGGCGACGATTCAGGCCCGCGTGCGCGGCATCTGAGTTACACAATTTCAGCAGGGGATGATGCGGGATTCTTTAATCATGCTGCGCGTGAATACGAAGAGTTTGTCCTGCCACCGCGCGTCGGCGCGCCCATTCCAGGCTGTGACTTTGCGCTGGGCTGGGTGGGTTACCTGGGATACGAGATTGGACTCGAGGAGGCACATACCGCCTTCCCGCCGGTACCTGGCCCGGACGCGGAGTTCGTGTTCTGCGATCGAGCAATCGTTATTGATCATGAAGAGAACAAAACCTATTTGTTGAGCTTCGCGGACGATGCCGATTGGGATTTGCCACCAGTTAAAGCTCAGACGGGGACATCAAAGCCGTGGGAATCCTCGGGCAGGCTCATACATGACGAGGCGGAGTACTTGCGCCTCATCGCAGCAGCGCAAGACTTTGAGGTACGCGGCGAGACATACGAGGTATGCCTGACCAACCGCATTGAGCTGGAACCTTTGCCGCAGCCGCTGGAGACTTTTACGAAGCTGCGCGAAGACAATCCCAGCAAGCGCACGGGATACCTGGGCTTTGCTGGAAACGCATTGCTCTCGACGTCGCCTGAGCACTTCTTGAGCATCGACGAATGGAGCATGGTCTCCTCAACACCGATTAAGGGAACCAGCCCGCGCAGCGCGGACCCCGCAGAAGATGCTGTGCACAAGGAGCTGCTGCGGGACGCCAAGACCACCTCTGAACTGCTCATGGTCGTGGACATGGTTCGCCATGACTTGGCCCGCGTGTGCGATGGCGTCACGGTGCCACGTGGCTTTGAGGTGCGCAGCTACGCTACGGTGCATCAGCTTATGTGCGAGGTGACCGGACGGCTCAAGACCAACGCTAGCCCGGTTGACGCCATCCGCGCGGCCTTTCCCGGTGGTTCCATGACAGGCGCGCCCAAGGAACGCACGATGCGCATCATCAGTGAACTGGAGGGCACGTGGCGTGGCGTCTATTCGGGTGCCTACGGCTACCTCTCGCTGACCGGTACTGCGGACTTCTCCATGGTCATCCGCTCCGTCGTGAGCAATGAGCGAGGTGCCTATTACGGAGTGGGCGGCGCGATCCTCGCCGTGAGTGATCCGGCAGCCGAATGGGAAGAAACCATGGTCAAGGCCCGCCCGCTTCTCAATCATCTGGGGCTTAGCCCTGCGCAGCTGCAAGGTGGCAGTCATGGCGCGTAGTGAGGATAAAGCTGCGGCCCAAAATGAGGCGCTTGTCGATACGCGGGTGGATTCCTTCCTAGTACGGGAGGGGAGAGCCATCCGCCCGGATCTGCATCGCGCGCGCTTTGGCGCGGGCTACCCGGCGCTTGACGACGCCCCGCAGCACGGCGAGTGGTTCCCCCGCGTGGCGGTCAGCGGCGTCGTGTGGCGCCCGGCGCCACGGCTGCGCACTGAAACCACGCTGTGGGTACCTCCCACACCTGATCCGCGCTTACATCCGTTGACCAAGGGGCCGGATCTAGCGCTGCTGGGCACGCTTCGTGCCGAAGCCCAAAGCCACGGCGCGGATGATGCGCTCCTTTATGGCGAAGAAGGCGTAGTACACGAGGCAGCCAACGCTGCTCTCGTATTTTTCGACGAGGAGGGGCCTCTCATGGGGCCCGCGAATTGGGTGCTGGAATCTACCACGCTGCGCGCCACGGTTGAGGCAGGTCTGATGCCTAAACCGCGCCGGGCGGAGATTCGGCTTGCGGAAGCGCTGGAGCTGCAAGCCTGGTGCGCGAGCGCTTTGCATGGCTGGACGCGGGTTACCCGATGGATTGTCGAGGGCAAGATGGTGCAGGCAGCAGCACACACAGCAGACCCAGCAAACACAGCAGACCCAGAAAACACAAAAACCGGGCGCATCAACGCCCGGCTGTGGGAAAGCGCGGTCGATGTAACCGCGCGGTAGCTCCCCCGCTTTTGTCTGCTGGAGCTTAGTCTTCCGACCCGCCCGAACCATCGCGGTTTTCGGCATGTGCCTTGCGGGCAGCCTCCAGCCACTCTGGCATTTCGGCGAGGAGCTCCTTGATCTCGGCGGTGGTCATCGGACGATCCACGTCATTCTTCTTAAGGGCCGTGACCGAGATGCCGAGCTTCTGCGCGACTACCGGGCGTGGGTGCGGACCCTCAAGGCGCAGCTTGACCAGCCACTCCGGCGGATTGTCCTGTAATTCGCGCAGCTCCGCGTGCGATACTGCGTTATTTTGGAATTCTTCCGGGGTAGCGGGCAGGAAAATGCCCAGCTTCTTAGCAGCGGTCTGAGCGCGCATAGCGGTGCCGGAAGGTTGTTTATTCATGTCATTCACGTTGCCTACGGTAGCAGTATTGCGCAGTACATGTCATGCCTATGTCATGCCGCAAGTTAGGGCTCGTGTTATCCCGGTGGTGCTGTGCCCGCCGCGTAACGATGCCCGCGATAGCGCCCAGTAAGATTGTCTGCATGCTGCGACTCGTCTTTAGCACCGGAACAGAACCAGGGAAATGGTTTGAGCGCTACCGGTCGAACCCGGACTACGGTGAGCTCACCACGGTCGACTCCGACGATGCCATCGACACCTTACTGGCGGGCGAGGCCGACTTGGCGCTGGCGCGCGTGCCAGCGGACGGCGTCGACAAGCGCATTAGCGATGACTTCCACATGGTGCGTCTGTATGAAGAAGCCGTGGGCATCGCCGTGCCGAAGGACTCCGTCTATGCCGAGGTAGGGGAGGATGTGGAGCCTGCGGACGTGGCGGATGAGTACGTGAACTATCGCATTGGCGATGACGCACTGGTCGATGTTCCCGCGGTCCGCGAAGGACTCCAGGTGGTGGCCGCGAACGTGGGTATCGTCATCGCGCCGCGGCCTTTGCTCAAGGTGCTGAGCAAAAAGCAGGTGGTCCCGCTGGGGCTTAATGATCCAACCGTTGCGCGGACCGCTATTGCGCTGGTGTGGCCAAAGGAACGCGATGCTGATGACGTCCAGGCTTTCGTTGGCGTGGCCAAGGGGCGCACCAAAAATTCTTCGCGCGGTACCGCGGTAAAACTCAGTGCTCGAGAGAAGTCCAAAGCAAAGCAGGCGCGCCGGGAGGCTCTGGCCAAGGAGCAAGGCAAGGCGCACAAGCAGAACAATGCTAAGAAAAAGACCAGCGGTGGGTCACAGGCTGGTAACAAAAGAGCTGTTCAGGGACGAAAAAATTATCTGTTATCAAAAAGTAAGAAATCCTCTCAGCGGGGGAAACGGCGGAAATAGGCCATTTTCCTTGTCAAATTGCGGAAAACTAGGTGGCTGCTGTGAGCCTTCCGTCCGTAGCGTGAATTGTGTTCCTACGAAAACAAATTTAGAAAAGGACATAACTCATGCAGAAGATCACCCGTCGTTTCACAGCAGGGCTCGCAGCAGCTTCCCTTTCGCTTGCATTAGTAGCGTGCTCCGACGCTGAGGACGCAGCTAACTCCGCAGGTGACGCAGCTAAGTCTGCAGCCAACGAGGCAACCGAGAAGGCTGGTTCCGCTGTCGCTGACGCAACTGGCAAGAAGGACTCTGAGTCTGAATCTGAGGGCGCAGATGCGGATCCTTCCGACGCCGCTAACGCCTCTGAGGGTGCAGATGCTTCTGAGGGCAAGGATGGCGAGAACGCTGCGGGCAAGGACTCCGGCGAGAAGAAGACCATTAACACCCCAGCAGGCGATTTTGAGGTTCCGGCAGCATTCGCTTCCGCAATCGAGGAGAAGGCTGGCGAGTGGGGCGATGTCCAGAGCATCGAGAACACTGACGCCGGTTCCCTAGCAACCTTCGCGGAAGACAAGCTGCTTGCCTTCAACGAAGAGTCTGGTGCGCAGCCAATCATCGGTAAGATCGCTGAAACCTGGAAGGGCGAGGGCGGCCTTGCTAGCAAGGTTGGTCTGCCGACCGCTCCTGAGCAGGCAGAAGGCAACGGCTGGGTCCAGAAGTTCACCAACGGCACCATCAAGTGGATGAAGGGTGCCTCCGGCGAGTACGAAGCTACCGTTGAATAAGCTCGTCGATTAAGCTTTCACCGCTTTATCCCTTGGTTCAAAGAGCCAAGGGATTTTTCGCGTTTTCGCAATGTTCATCTTTCACCCATGTAATTTCAACCTTCGGCCCCTAGCTTGGAAGACAACCAAGAAGAAAGCTATCGGCGAGGACCATCACCCTGGCGGAACTTCTTGGGGTTTCGAAAATTAACCAGCTTCACTATCGCTACTTTCTCGCAATCCATGCGGCGCTGACATTGCGCAGAGCCCGCGGAGTCACGCGGGGAGGTGGCAGCTAAAGGGAGAACCCTGCCATCATGACTAACCCGTCCGTCCTGACCGAATCGATGCACCCGGGCGCTGTGGCCACCAAGACCTACGTTATTGATACCTCCGTCCTTCTTTCAGACCCGTGGGCGCTGCGCAAATTTGCAGAGCACGAGGTCGTCCTTCCTATCGTTGTCATTTCCGAGTTGGAAGGAAAGCGTCATCACCCTGAGCTTGGCTGGTTCGCCCGCCAAGCTCTTCGCTTTTTGGAGGACCTTCGCGGCTCTTATGACGCCTTGGATCAGCCGGTTCCAGTAAACATTGATGGCGGAACGCTGCGCGTAGAGCTCAATCACCAAGACCAGTCCCTGCTGCCAGCAGCATTCCGTGGGTCCGAAGGTGATCACCGTATCCTTGCGTGTGCGTTGAACCTGGCTCACGAGGGCAAGGACACGGTACTGGTAACCAAGGATGTACCGCTGCGTGTCAAAGCCGGCGCGGTTGGGCTCCCCGCGGATGAGTATCACGCACAGGACGTTGTACTTACTGGTTACACGGGCATGGCCGTAGTGCAGACCTCTCCCGATGTCGTTGACGCGCTCTACCGTGATGGGGAAGTCATGGTCGATGGTGCACTGACGGAGGCGGGCGTTGCCGTAGAAGAGCTGCCTGTGCATTGTGGCGTGACTCTGAACGCTGGCGGTCAGTCGGCATTGGGGCGTGTTACAGCAGAGGGCACCATTCGCCTGGTCCGCGGCGAAGCCAATGCATTCGGCTTGCAGGGCCGTTCAGCAGAGCAGCGAGTGGCGTTGGACCTCCTCTTGGACTCCGATGTAGGGATCGTATCTTTGGGCGGACGCGCCGGTACAGGTAAGTCAGCCCTGGCGTTGTGCGCAGGACTGGAAGCGGTTCTCGAGCGGGGGGAGCACCGCCGCATCGTGGTCTTCCGCCCGATGTATGCAGTGGGCGGCCAGTCTCTGGGCTACCTGCCAGGCACCGAGTCCGAGAAAATGAATCCGTGGGCACAGGCGGTCTACGACACCTTGGAGGGGCTGGTCTCTGACAACGTGATGGAGGAAGTGCAGGATCGCGGTTTGCTCGAGGTCCTGCCGCTGACGCACATTCGCGGCCGCAGCCTTCACGATTCATTCGTCATCGTGGATGAGGCGCAGTCTTTGGAGCGTAATGTCTTGCTCACGGTTCTTTCCCGCTTGGGTAAGGGTTCGCGCGTGGTGCTGACTCACGACGTCGCCCAGCGCGACAATCTACGCGTGGGCCGCCACGATGGTGTCCAGGCGGTGATTGAGAAGCTCAAGGGGCATGAGCTCTTTGCGCACATCACGTTGCAGCGATCGGAACGCTCGGCCATCGCGGAGCTGGTCACGGACTTGTTGGAAAACGAAACATAAGCCGTGCACACAGTGCTTGGCGACGTCGCGTTTATCCCACGTAACCAGGGATGATCACTGCTAGCTAACGCTGCATTATTTATATAGCCGTATAGGCAACCGTCTTGGAATAATAAAGAACATGACAGAAAACAAACCCGCGAAGAATTTCACTATTCGTCCGTTCGTCACGGCCGACTATCCCCAAATGCGGGCGATTTATGAAGAGGGCCTGAACACCGGCCACGCGACGTATGAGACGCGTTCGCTTACCCTTGAGCAATTCACCAAGGCAAAGATCATGCCCTCCGTCTTCGTTGCAGTTGAAGCTGACGATGACTCAAAGGTCTTGGGCTGGGTTTCCGCTGCCCAGATTTCCTCCCGTTCGGTGTTCCACGGCGTTGTTGAGGACTCTATCTATATCAGTGCCCAGGCACAGGGGCGCGGTGTTGCAGGTGCTCTTTTGGATAAGCTCATTGCGACCTGCATCGACCTGCATAAGTGGGCCATTCACTCCTGGATTTTCCCGGAGAACGAAGGCTCGGCAGGCCTGCACAAGTCGCGCGGATTCGTCAAGGTTGGAACTTACTCGCACATGGCGAAGATGACGTACGGCGAACTGGCGGGCCAGTGGCGCGATACCGACGTCTATGAGCTGCTGCTTCCTAAGCCGGAGGAAAAGCGTAAGGCGGCGCAACCAGTAGCCGATTAGGTACCAACTCTGTGTTTGCTGTTCTCAATGTGCGAAGAGCTTGAATTACAGGAGCTTGACGCCCGGCATGCCGTTGACAGGGATGGGCTCCTCGGCTCTGCGAGAACTGCGAGTCGCGGTTATGGTGGGATCTGTACTTAGCAACGAAACACTAAGGAGTAAATCATGGCGGATCTTTCCACTAAGACAATTGCCATTATCGCAACCGACGGTTTCGAGGATTCCGAACTGACGTCGCCGGCCGATGCCGTTCGCGAGGCGGGTGCAACCGTCAAGGTCATTGCCCCTGAGGCAGGCACCATTAGCGGTAAGAAAGGCGCAAGCGTCGACGTCGATGCAACCACTGCTGATGTACGGGGTGAGAAGTTCGACGGAATCGTGCTCCCTGGTGGCACGAGTAATGCAGATGCGCTTCGTATGGACGAAGCCGCAGTGGAAATCGTGAAGAAGCACGTTGAGGCAGGCCGTCCACTGGGCGTTATCTGCCACGGCGGTTGGATTCTTACTGACGCTGACGTACTCAAGGACCGCACTCTTACGTCGTTCCCATCGCTCAAAACGGATCTGCGAAACGCAGGTGCAACCTGGGTGGATGAAGAAGTCCACGTCGATCAGGGTCTCGTATCTTCCCGCACCCCGGATGACCTTCCTGCGTTCAATGCGAAGATCGTTGAGGAATTTGCTGAGGGCACTCACTAGCGAGATATAGCAAAAAATCCCCGGCTCAACAGGTACTTTGGCTGTTGAGCCGGGGATTTTGACGTATCGGTTGCGAAGCTACCGTCCTAGAGAGGGTGCCGCTAGGAGATTTCTTCCTTGAGGTGTTCCTCAGTAATTGGAAGCACGAGAAGCAGCGCCACGATGGCTAGTGGGACCATCAGCAGGATGACTGGGGTGAGGCCGTCGTTGTAGGCATTCAGGATGACGGACTGAATTGCATCCGGAAGCTGTGCAACGAGGGAAGGAGTCAAGTGGGAAGAACCGCCGCTTGCGGCTGCGAACTTCTGTGCATACTGCGCGCCCTCAGGACCCATGGACTGGATTGCGGCTGGCATATTTTTTGCCATTTCATCCTTCATGTTGTGGATGAAGAGCGAGCCAACCAGGGAAGCTCCCACCGCAGCGCCGATTTGGCGGAAGAAGTTGTTGGCCGCAGTTGCAGTACCAACCAAAGCGATGGGGAAGGAGTTCTGGACAATGAGGACCAGAACCTGTTGCACGAAGCCAAGGCCCACGCCGAAGACAAAGAACTCAGCGCCCAGCTGGGTAAGGGTGGTAGCAACGGTCAGCTTAGACATCCAGAACAATGCGCCCGTGGTGATGATAAGGCCGATGATTGGGTACATCTTGTAGTGGCCCGTGCGAGCGATGATGAAGCCCACGATGGTGGAAGTTCCGATGAGGCCGACCATCATCGGAATCATCATGAGACCTGCTTTGGTTGGGGTAAGGGTGTGAACCATCTGCAGGTAGGTAGGCATGTAGCCGAGCACGCCGAACATAGCGAGGCCCAGGACAGTGCCCGAAGCAGTGGTCAGAACCATGTTGCGATTTTTGAACAGGTGCACTGGGATGAGCGGTTCCTTCGCCTTGGACTCGACGATCACGGTGATGATGGCGCCGATGACAACGGTGATTCCCAGGCCAATGATGATTGGGTCCGACCACTCGTACTGAGTGCCGCCCCAGGTGGTCATGAGAATGAGGGAAGCAGTGGTGATTGCGATAAACGTTGCGCCCAAGACGTCGAACTTGCGCAAATCGGTATCGCCAACGCGCAGGTGCAGGACCAACGTGCAGACGGTGATTGCGAGTAGGCCAAGCGGGATGTTCATCCACAGGCCCCAACGCCAACCAGGCCCATCCGTGAACCAGCCGCCAAGGACTGGGCCAAGCACGGAGGACAGGCCGAAGACGCCGCCCATGATGCCCATGAACTTGCCGCGCTCACGGGCGGTGGTGACCTCAGCGATGATGGACTGGGAAGAAATCATCATGAATCCAGCGCCGAAGCCCTGGATTGCGCGGCCAACAATGAGCCAGTTCATCGTGTTGGAGAAGCCGCCAAGCGCGGATCCAATCACGAAGACAGCAATGCCGCCGATGTAGAGCCACTTGCGGCCCACCATGTCACCCAACTTGCCAGAGATTGGCATGGCGATGGTCATGGTGACCAAGAAGGCGGAGATGACCCAGCTCATGTGGTCCACGCCGCCGAGCTCACCGACGATGGTAGGCAGAGCAGAGGAGAAGATCATCTGGCCCAAAGAGCTCATCAGCATGGTGAGCACGAGGGCGGAGAAGACCAAACCGACGTTGTTTTCTTTCTTTTCTGCAGCTGCGGCCTTGGCCGGCTCGGCTGCACCGACATTATTTGCCGGAGTCAGTGCGGTATCTACCATTTCAGTCCTTTGGAAAAATTAATCACGAGTTTTAATGCGTCGTCGAGGCGATCCTCGAATGGGGTTGCGCAGTTGATTTCAGGGGAAGCGGTGGCGATCCATAGCGCTTCTCGAACGATGGCGCCGATGAGCAGCGCTTCCGTTTCCGGCAGAACATCCGGGTACAAGCTGAGCTCGGGGTTCTTCTCGAGTCGCAGCTTGATGAGTTCTGCGATTTCCGAGGACTTGGCTCGCTTGCGGCTTAACGACGCCGCGGCCGCGTCCGGGTCTCCTGCAATGCGACGGCGTCGCTCAGCAATTTCATGGTTGGCGTGGTGGCCGCGCATGTGGTTCTTGATGAGTTCAACGGTCAGATGCAGAAGATCTTCAGTTGGAGTTTTAAGAAAATACGTCCGCTGATCGTCCGAAAACATCTCGCTCGGGGAACCGAGTACAGCGGAGTCTTTAGAATCGAAGTAGTTAAAGAACGTGCGCCGAGAAATTCCTGCATGTTCGCAAATTTCCTCGATCGTGGTAGCGGAGAATCCGCGCTTGTCCACTAGGGAAGTGGCCGCGTCTTCGATGCGCAGCCGCGTTTCGAGGCGCTTCTGCTCGCGTAATGACATTTCTTCTTGCACATTGTGCAACTTTACACTCGATGCAACTTTGCACCAAGTGTAACTCCGGTGATTCTTAAACGACGAGCGGAAGGGTGTGATCTAGGTCCTAGGGGTAGTTTGCACACCTTGGTTTAGATCTCGTTGGTGTATTTCGCACGAGCAATGGAGTGGAAGGCGGCGTCGAGCCCGCCTGCCGCAAACTTTGCCATGGAGAACACCAAGCCTAGATAGACCACCCCGGTGGCAGCGCCACGAGCTGCTTAGTTAGCAGTATCGGATGCTGCGGCTTGGGCATTACGGCCGACGTTTCGTGAGTGCATTCCTCCGATTGTGCCGAAGTCTGCAGACGGGGGAAAGAAGAAAGCCTTCCTCCGCCCAGAATCTCAGTTGAGGGCGAAGGAAGGCTTTGGTCTTAGTGGTCTTAGCGCGGTGCTAAGTCATGGCTTTAGAAGCGGTCACGCTCGCGGTTGGTCATGGACAGAACGTTGAGGCGCTCATCCAGCTCAGCCTCGGTGAGGTTCTCACCGTCTACGAAGCCCAAGTCGATGACAGCTTCACGCACGGTCATCTTCTCGTGCAGGGCGTGCTTAGCTGCCTTGGCTGCGTTTTCGTAGCCAATCTTGGAGTTCAGCGGGGTAACGATGGAGGTGGAGGACTCAGCGAACTTCTTCATGCGCTCCTCGTTAGCCTCGATGCCATCGACGCACTTCTCGGCGAAGACGCGGGAGACGTTGGCCAGCAGGCGGGAGGACTCGAGTACGTTACGAGCCATTACTGGGATGAAGACGTTGAGCTCGAAGTGGCCGTTAGCGCCACCGAAAGCGACGGCTGCGTCGTTACCGATAACCTGTGCTGAAACCATGGTGGCAGCCTCACACAGAACAGGGTTGACCTTACCCGGCATGATGGAGGAGCCCGGCTGCAGATCCTTGAGGTGGATCTCAGCGAGACCGGTCAGAGGGCCGGAGCCCATCAGGCGGATGTCGTTAGCAATCTTGTTGAGGGAGACTGCAACGGTGCGCATTGCGCCGGAGAACTCAACGAGGGCGTCGCGAGCCGCCTGTGCCTCGAAGTGGTTCTCAGCTTCCTTGAGCTCCTGGACACCGGTGAGCTTCTTGAGCTCTTCGGTTACCTTTGCGCCGAAGTCAGCGGAGGTGTTCAGGCCGGTGCCGGTTGCGGTACCACCGATAGCCAGCTCGCCTAGGCGAGGCAGGGTAGCTTCGATGCGCTCGATGCCGAGCTCAATCTGGCGAGCGTAGCCACCGAATTCCTGGCCCAAGGTAATTGGGGTTGCATCCATCAGGTGGGTGCGGCCGGACTTAACGACGTCCGCGAACTGCTTTGCCTTCGCGGTAAGAGATGCATGCAGAACCTTCAGACCCGGGATGAGGTCGTTGACTGCGGCCTCGGTAGCTGCCACGTGGGTAGCAGTTGGGAAGGTGTCGTTGGAGGACTGGCCCATGTTCACGTGGTCATTCGGGTGAATCTCCACGCCGTTGTTGTGGGCGATGGAAGCGATAACCTCGTTGGTGTTCATGTTGGAGGAGGTACCAGAACCGGTCTGGAAGACGTCGATCGGGAAAGCCTCGTTGTGCTTGCCCTCAGCGATTTCCTTTGCGGCAGCGATGATGGCATCAGCCTTCTCTGCATCGAGCGCGCCGGAGTCCTTGTTGACCTGGGCGCAGGCTGCCTTGAGCAGGCCGAGGGCGCGAATCTGCGCAGTCTCAAGGCCGCGGCCAGAAATCGGGAAGTTCTCTACAGCACGCTGGGTCTGTGCACGCCACAAAGCGTCAACAGGAACCTTCACTTCACCCATGGTGTCGTGTTCAATGCGGTACTCAGTCATGAAATCCACCTCAATAGAATGTGTTGAATAAAGATGTTTATTTAGCTGTCCGCACCACAGCTTCCAGACGTCGAAGAGGATCGAACGAATCTGCAAGTAGTGGATGCGGAATACGATTTAGCAGAATTGTGTTGCCCGGCACGGTGCGTGGTGTGGGCGGCACGCTTCACTTCATCCAGTATGGACTAAAAAGCGCGCAAATGTGCAAGATGCACGCCCCCAAAAGTTAGGCGTGCATCAGCAAGAGTCTTCCGGAGAAAATCCGCAGGACTTTTGCCGCTAAGGCTTAGGCGTCGGCCGCGTTGGAGTAATCAACAACGGAGTATTCCTGCAGCTTAGCCAGCTTGTGAACGGAATCGATGTAACGAATGGTGCCGGACTTGGAGCGCATGACCAACGAACGGGTGCTTGCGCCATTTGCACGGTAGGAGACGCCGCGGAGCATGTCACCGTTGGTAACACCGGTTGCCGCGAAGTAGCAGTTATCAGAAGAAACCAGATCATCGGTCTTAAGGACGCGGTCGAGGTCGTGACCGGCCTTGCGAGCCTTTTCCGCTTCGGCCTCATCCTTAGGCCACAGCTTGCCCTGGATTTCGCCGCCCATGCACTTCATTGCGCATGCGGTGATGATGCCCTCTGGGGTGCCGCCGATACCCATCATCAGGTCGATGGAGTTGGAGTCCTGGCAGGTGGCGATGGCGCCTGCGACGTCGCCATCCATGATGAGACGGACCTTTGCGCCAGCTGCGCGAATATCGCTGATGAGCTGCTCGTGGCGTGGACGGTCAAGGACCACAACCGTCAGGTCAGCCGGCTTGATGCCGAGTTTCTTGGCCACCGAGTTGATGTTCCACTCGACGGACTCGTTGATGTCGATAGAACCCACGCCTGCAGGGCCGACGGCAATCTTTTTCATGTAGAAGACTGCGGATGGGTCGTACATCGTGCCGCGCTCGGCGGCAGCAATAACGGAAATGGCGTTCGGGCGGCCTTCCGCCATCAGGCGGGTTCCGTCAACTGGGTCAACCGCGATGTCCATGGCTGCGCCCTCGCCGGTACCAACCTCTTCGCCGTTGAAGAGCATCGGAGCTTCGTCCTTTTCGCCCTCACCGATGACAACAACGCCGTTCATGGCAACGGAGTTGATGAGCTTGCGCATTGCATCCACAGCTGCGCCGTCGCCCTCATTCTTCTTGCCACGGCCGACCCAGCGGCCGGAGGCCAACGCTGCGGCCTCGGTGACGCGAACCAGCTCCATTGCAAGGTTGCGATCTGGCATGAAAGAAGTGTTTTCGGACATGTGTTTAGGCTGCCTTCCATTCATTTTTCTTGCGGCCGCTGGGAGCTTCCAGGGCACTCCTTTCTATTCTTGCACTTTTGCATCGATTTGTAGTCCGCTTTGTGCCCCCGAAAGAGGGCTTTTGCCCGATCCGGGGGCAACTGAATAGGAAACTTGCTGCATATCGGTTTTCGAGAGTGTGTGATTCTTCTTTAAGTACGCGGCTTTTCGTTACGCAACAGTGTGCATGGAATACTGGTCTGCGTGGCAGCTGAAGAGAAACCCAAAATTTTTGAGGGCGCCAAAGACATCATCTTGTCTTTGGGAGTGACCGTCATCGCGATGCTTCTGGTTGTGGGAGCAACCGGTTTGTGCACCATCAACCCAGAGACCAAGCCTGGCCCAATCCAAAACGTGGACGCCAAGACCTTTTTGGAGATGGAAGCGCGTGCAACCGGTTCGGTGATTCGTGAGCCGAAGATGCCGGAGGGCTGGTCACCAACCGCGGCCCGTAGGTCCGCTGTCGCTGGTGAAAACGCGGCGGTTGTCAGTTGGTTGACTGCTGACGAGGGCTACATTGAGTCGACTCAGACCAAGGTTTCTGCTGAGGAAGCTGAAAAGGGTTATGACTCTAACTACCGTGCGGAGCAGTCCGAGCGAGAAGTCGCCGGTCTCAAGGTTAAGGTTCTAGAGAGCGAAGACGCGGACGTGCGGCCGCTGTGGATTGCGGACCTAGGCGATGCCCGACTGATCCTTTCTGGCTCTGCCGCAGACGCCGACTACGAGACAGCGCTCAAGGCATTTGCCGAAGCCCCAGTGCTTCATCACAGCGAAGACGGAAGCGCCGAGAGCGCTCCGTCTGGGTTACCTGCACCAACTAACTAAAAGTGACAGATTCCAGCTGCTCTTCGTAGCTGGTAGTGACGCCCTCGCCAGCAGTTTCCACTGCCTGTGCGAGGGTTTCTTCGTCTAAACCGCTCAAACGGGTCTTGGCTAAGTAGACATCGACGCGTTCGCGCTTCGACTTCTGCGGATGGATGGTTACCGAGCGCAGCTTGTCCTCGCTAAAGTTTAAGACGATGGACCCGGAGAAGTAAGAGATTTCATCTTCGGACGCAGTGTGCGGCGTGCCGAAAAATTCCTCTGCGAGGTTGCGGGGATCCCCGAACAGGAGCGAACCTGCGGAACCTGACTTGGATACGAAATCGACGCGGTCACCTGGGTAGCCGTAAATCTGCATTAGAACTCATCCTTGGGGTTTTCTTCAAGAGACTCGTCTGGGGAGCCGGCTGCTGGCGATTCCCCAGGCTCCGACTCTGCGTCTACACGGCCCAGGGCTTGTTCGACGCGGCGCGCTGCACCATCAAGGTGCGCCTCGCAGGCCTTGGCCAAAGCCTCGCCGCGCTCCCAGTACTTCAGTGATTCATCGAGCCCCATCTGGCCGAGCTCCAGGATCTTTACGGTCTCGATGAGCTCGTCACGAGCCTGCTCGTAGGAGAGTTGCTCTACTGGCGGAAAAGCATCTTGGCCCGGGGTGCCGGAACCGATGGTGTCATTCATATTTCCCTCTAACTTCTATCTTGTGGTTGTGTTTTTCGTAGCTGTCTTGGGTTGCTGTCTTGGTTTGAAACTATGGCTAGTTGCTTAGTCCGCGGGCTTAGCTGCCATGGCCGCCGCGGTGATGGAACCGTCACCAACCCTAATGCGCAGCTGCGATCCTGGAGGCGATTGCTCATAAGAAGTAACAACCTCAGGACCTGAGCCATCCCGGGGGACTACCTGCACGATTGAGTAACCGCGCTCCAAGGTGGCTGAGGGGCCAAGCGCCGAAACCTGCGCGCGCAAGGCTGCGATGCGATTTGTTTCTTTATCCAGCAGGTAGCGGATGTCGCGATTTATCAATGCACGGGAACGCTCCAGCTCCTCACGGCGAGCATTGATCGGCGTCATTGGGTCTGCCAGAACTGGGCGGGAGCGAATGTTTTCCAGACCGCGTCTTTCCCGCTCAACCCAGCCACGCAGGGCCGCTGCTATGCGGGAGCGTGCCTCATCGATCAAGGCGTACTCCTCAGCGACGGAAGGGACGACGCGCTTGGCGGCGTCGGTAGGCGTGGCGGCGCGCAAGTCTGCGATGTTGTCCAGCACTGGGTTGTCTGGCTCGTGCCCAATGGCTGAGACCACTGGGGTCTGAGCGGATGCCACCGCACGCTGCAGGGCTTCCTCGGAGAAGGGGAGGAGGTCTTCTACCGAGCCGCCGCCACGCGCGATGATGATGACATCGACTTCTGGGTCAGCATCGAGAGTCTGGAGAGCATCGATCACCTGCGGCACCGTATTGGCACCCTGCACCGCGGTGTTGATGACGCGGAATTGAACGGCCGGCCACCTGTCCTTGGCCACTGCCAAGACGTCGCGTTCGGCCGCAGAACCGCGCCCGGTAATCAGACCGACCTTGTGCGGAAGATAGGGAAGCGGCAGCTTGCGGGAAGGATCAAAAAGACCTTCCTTTGCAAGCTGCTGGCGCAGCATCTCAATGCGGGCCAAGAGATCACCCACCCCAACGTGACGGATCTCAGTAGTCCACAGGGAGAACGAACCGCGTCCAGCGTAGAAAGCTGGCTTACCGTAGACCACTACTCGATCGCCATCTTTGAGCGGCGTGGGCATCTTCAGCACCATGTCCGTGGGGCAGGTTAATTGCACGGACTTTTCTTGTTCGACGTCGCGCAACGTCAGATAAGAAAGCTTCCATGAGCGTTTGACGTTTACCTGGGTCAGTTGGCCTTCTACCCAAAGAAAACCGAGACGCTCAATCCAGCCCTTGACTTGGTCATTGACCTTGCCAACGGGCCAGGGCGTCTCCGGGGAGTTTGCCGGTTGATTCACAAAGCAGCCTTTCTGCACAGCGTTGAATGCCTCATAGTCTATTGCCCTTGCCGGACACGTGACCGCCCGGGGCTGCGAGCTCGGGCGTATTTACCGGTCACGCCCTGCTGTGCAGTACTCGTGCTGTACTCCTCACACTCTCTCGCAGGGCGAGGATAGGCCACCCAATCTACTGTTTTCTACGACTTTTAGATACTCTGGAGGCCATGACTGAGACTGGCAAGAACGTTCTCCTGGCGGCACCGCGCGGCTACTGCGCTGGCGTCGATCGCGCAGTTGAGACGGTGGAGAAGGCGCTGGAGAAGTACGGCGCCCCAATTTATGTCCGCAAGCAGATCGTCCACAACCGCTACGTTGTGGAATCCCTGGCCAAGCGCGGCGTCATCTTCGTCGAAGAAGCCTCCGAAGCACCGGAGGGTGCACACCTGGTTTTCTCTGCTCACGGCATCGCGCCTGCCGTGCGTGCTGAGGCTGAGGGCCGTAAGCAGCTCACGCTCGATGCTACCTGCCCGCTGGTGACCAAGGTGCATAACGAGGCACGTCGTTTCCACCGCGACGGCTACCACATCCTGCTCGTGGGGCACGAGGGCCACGAGGAGGTCGAAGGCACCGCCGGTGAAGCACCTGAGGTAACGCACCTCGTTGATGGTGTAGAGGGCGTCGCCAAGCTGCCTGATTTCCTCCAAGAAGAAAAGCTCATCTGGCTGTCCCAGACCACGCTTTCGGTGGATGAGACCATCACCATCGTCAACCAGCTGCGCGAGCGTTTCCCGCACTTGGAGAACCCGCCTTCAGACGATATTTGCTACGCCACCCAGAACCGTCAGCAGTCGGTGAAGAATATCGCTCCGAAGTGCGATCTGATGATCGTCGTGGGCTCCAAGAACTCTTCTAACTCTGTGCGTCTCGTCGAGGTTGCCTTGGAGGCAGGCTCCAAGACTTCCTACCTCGTTGACTTCGCGAGCGAGATTGACGAGGCATGGCTGGAAGGCGTGGAGACCGTAGGCGTTACCTGTGGCGCTTCCGTACCTGAGCTGCTTGTGCGCGAGGTCCTCGAGTTCCTCGACGAGCGCGGCTACTCCAACGTCGAGCAGGTTACGACGTCCACGGAGACCATTCAGTTCTCCCTGCCGCGTGAGCTGCGCCCAGCACGTACTGCACAAGGCGCTAAGGCTTAAGGCCGGAAACTTAGATACCGCGCTAAAGGCACTGAAAGACCCGACTTTCATCTCCAGTCAAGGAGGGGGAGTCGGGTCTTTCTCTGTCTCTTGCTTCGCGGCAGAATCTAGTCCTCGTAGAGGTTCTCGTCGAGGGGAGAAGCTGGCTTGGCCTTGGGCTCTTTAGCAGGCTGCTTGTCGACGTCGCCTGCGCGGCGCTGCGGATCCGGGCGACGCGGGGCGAAATCGGAGTCGTCGTATTCTGCCGAGCTAACGCTCGCAGCTCGCTCGCGAGCCTCGCGCTCGACTGCTTGCTGGCGACGGCGCTCTTCGCGGTCCATTTCCCGGAGGCGTCCGGTGCGCTGACGAGCTGTTTCTTTCGCCTTCTTATCACGGGCGATGAGTTCCGCAACGGAAAGTCGCTCATCACGATTGCGTCTATCTGCCTTTTGTTGAGCGCGGCGGGCAACCTGGGCTTTGACGTTGCGTGACTTGGCATTGTTCTTGCTGTTCCACAGCCTAAAGACGGCAAGGAGAGCACACAGAAGGAAGACGATGATCAGCCACGGAAAGCGCTGGAGGAATGGGAAAGCTGTGGTCAAAAGGGAGGTAGTGGAGAATGGGGAGGCCCCTTCCGGTGCCGCTTGCACGGCCAAAATCCACGATGTCGAAACAATGGCCACCGTAAACAGCAAGGGGATGCTGATCACCAAGAGATACAACCCGCGGGGGTTGACCAAGAAAGTCATGGCGAGTGCGCCGAGCGTGAAAACGGCGAAAAATGGCCAGCCGATCGAACCCACGACGATCGTGATGAGTGCTGCAACGATTAACGCAGCTACCAGACCAAGGAGGGCCTTGGGCAGCGTTAGCCCGTGCACGGCGGCAGATTCACGTCTGGCTCGGTGGTTTCGATTTTTGGCAAGTGACACGCCGGACGATTCTACAGGCTTTGCTGGCCCTTTCGGTATTTTCTTGGCCGAATGTGGCGAAATTAATTGCCTAATAGTTAATCCTCGAAACGCGGCCGACGTGGTTCGGCCTGTACTGGCTGGGGTTCCACGGGGCGTCGGTCGGTGCGCGCAGGAATTTCTAGCTCATACAAGCGGCGCGCGGTGACACCGACTCTAGAATCCAAGGAACCCAAACTCGAGTTGTAGGCTTCGACTGCCTTTTCCAGGCTGCGGCCGACCTTGTTGTAGTGCTCGTTGAGCGTGCCCAGCCTGGAGTAGAGTTCGCTGCCAAGCCTCTGGACTTCCCTGGCCTTTTCGGAGAGGTCCTCGTGGCGCCAGCCCAGAGCAACAGTGCGTAAAAGCGCGAAGAGCGTGCTCGGGGTAGCGATGACAATGTTGCGCTCGAAGGCGAATTCCAAGAGCTCGGGGTCGACGCCCAGCGCGGCATCGAGGAAAGGATCCGCCGGTACAAAGAGCACCACGAACTCCGGCGTGGGAGAAAAGGCTTCGATGTAGTCGCGGTGGGCCAGCGCCTGGACGTGATTGCGCAACAGATGCGCGTGGCGTCTTAAATAGCCCGCATGCTCTTCCGGGTCCTCGGTTTCAAGGGCATCAAGATAGGAAGAGAAGGGGACTTTGGCATCTACGATGACGCTGCGCCCACCCGCGAGGTGGATGACTAGGTCGGGGCGGACCGTGGCGCCTTGACTTCGGGCCGTGGCCTGCGTATTAAAGTCGACGTGCTTGAGCATGCCGCCGATTTCAACCACGCGCTCGAGCTGCATCTCTCCCCATCGGCCGCGCACGTTCGGCGAGCGTAGTGCGCCAACCAGCTTGTCGGTTCTGTCGGTTAGCTTCGTGGAAGTACGCGTCACAGCCTGGACCTGACTCGACAACGCTGCGAGTTCCGTGGCGCGGTTTTCCTCGAGCTCCTGCAGCTGGTAGCCCAACCTATCCATCGCCTTTTCCAGCGGGGCAAGCTCTGCCTGGCGGCGCTGTGATTCCTGGAGGGCGCGGTGTTCGGCAGAAGGCTGGGATGAGCTAGAGCTATATGCGCGTGCCAACCATCCGAGGATGGCTCCCAGGATGACGCCGAAAAACAACAAAAGCACGGGCAAGGCAGTAGACATGCTCACCACCCTTGCACGTGCTCAGGACATCCCGGTTTAATCCTTCTTGTCTGGATGCAACAAGTGTTCGAAACGGGACATTGCTCGCTGGACGCTACCTCGAACAACGTGGGCGCGGGCACCGCGCGATGCAGGGGCCTCCTCGTCACCGACGTTATTGGGTTGGGCATCCATGTTGACTGCGTCGTCGAGCCTGTCTCCCACGCCTTCGTGGGCGACGTCGGCAGGTGCCGCATTGGGGGCCTTGTGATCCGGCATTGTCAGCCACTCGGCGCGCTTATGTTCGCCCTGCTCCTGGGTGTAGCGACCGATGAGGAAGCCGGCGACGGTAGCAAAGTGCAGTTCTTCGGCGGTTTTCTCTCCGGATTTCAGCTTCATCATGTCTTGGAAATAGCGGTAGGCAACCGCGAACATGGCAGCGGCCGGTACCGCCAGGAATGCACCTACGAGATTGAAGAGTGCAGAACCCACGGTGACGGAGGTTAAGACCACCACTGGGTGTAGGTTCATGGCCTTGGACTGCAGCCATGGGGAAAGCACGTTTCCCTCAAGTTGCTGGACCACCAAGACCAGAAGAAGGACGAGCAACGCCTTCGTGACTCCCAGCGAGACCAGTGCAATCGTCACGGACAGGGCGCCGGCCACGATGGCGCCGACAAAAGGAATGAAGCCTGCGATAAACGTGATGATGGCCAATGTCAGCGCGAGCGGAACGCCAATAATCGCGAGGCCGATGCCGATGAAGACGGCATCTACTAGCGATACGAGAGCCTGCGCGCGGACGAAGCCGCCCAAGGTGTTCCAACCGCGGGTCAAAAGCTCGGTGAGGTGCCAGCCGGTGCGGCGCCCCGTGGCTTCGCGCAGCCAGGGCAGAAAGCGGTGGCCGTCCTTGAGGAAGAAGAACGTGAGGACCAGGACCACCATCAATGTGACAATCATGGAAGTGGCCTGGCCGATGCCGTTAAAGACGGAGCCGGCGATGGAGCCTGCCTGCTTCTGTGCCCACAGGGCGATCTCGTCGATGTAGGTTCCGATCTCATCCTCGTCAAGGTTCAACGGTGGCTGTTGTACCCACAAGCGAAGAGCCTGGATACCGTTTGCGGTCTGCAGATACAGCGTCTGTGATTGGCGCACAAAGTTAGGTGCAATGAAAAGGAAAAGCGCGCCCAACCCGCTGAAGGAAACGAGGATAGTCAGTACAGCGGCAAGTGAACTCGGTACGTGATGGCGCCGTAGCCATCCTGCGACAGGTGCGAGCACAGTACAGATGATGAGTGCCAACAGAATCGGCAGGATGCCGCGCCAGAAGTTTCCAGCCATGCGGAATAGCGCATAGAGGAATACACAAATAACAAAAAGGCGTAGAGCCCACAGCGAGGTCGACTTGATGACCTCGCCGACGACGACGGAACGGTCGACCTGATCTCCCGGTGGGTGAGGGGAGACGTCGTCAAGCGATGTCGCGTCGACGGAACCATCGAAACGATCGCCAAGCCCAGCTTGGTCCAGATCAGACTTGTGTCCAGAAGGCGGCATGGATGATGAGGAAGGCGATTGAGAACTCACCCCACCATCTTGCCTGAAAAAACTCTTCGTGCGTTAGGATTGCCCCTGTGAGTCTTACACTTGGAATCGTCGGCCTGCCTAACGTTGGCAAGTCCACGCTGTTTAATGCCCTGACCCGTTCCGACATTTTGGCGGCCAACTACCCGTTCGCCACGATTGAGCCGAACGTTGGCCTCGTCGAGCTGCCGGATCATCGCCTCAACCGCTTGGCGGAGATCTTTAGCTCCGAGCGCATCCTGCCTGCGACCGTGTCCTTCGTGGACATCGCCGGCATCGTGGAAGGCGCATCCAAGGGCGAGGGCATGGGCAACGCCTTCCTTGCTAACATCCGTGAGGCAGATGCGATCTGCCAGGTGGTTCGCGCTTTCTCTGATGACAATGTCATCCACGTTGATGGCAAGGTTGACCCAGCGCACGACATCTCTGTGATCAACACCGAGCTGATTCTGGCTGATCTGCAGACCATCGAGAAGGCTCTGCCGCGACTGGAGAAGGAAGCACGCAAGAACAAGGATCTGGCTGAGACCGTCGAGGCCACCAAGAAGGCGCAGGAAATCCTAGAGGATGACCGTACCTTGTTCGCTGCTTCCAAGAACGGCGAAATCGACCTCGCTCTCGTGCGTGAGCTGCACTTGATGACTTCGAAGCCGTTCCTGTACGTCTTCAACTCTGATGAAGCAGTGCTTACCGACGACGCGAAGAAGGCCGAGCTCGCCGAGCTCGTTGCCCCAGCGGAGTGCGTGTTCCTCGATGCCCAGACTGAGACCGAGCTGCTTGAGCTCGACGAGGACGAAGCGATGGAGCTCCTCGAGTCCGTCGGCCAGACCGAGCCTGGCCTGGCAACTCTGGCTAAAGCAGGTTTTGCAACGCTCGGCCTGCAGACCTACCTGACTGCTGGTCCGAAGGAAGCCCGCGCTTGGACCATCAAGCAGGGTTCGGCTGCTCCGCAGGCTGCGGGGGTAATCCACACCGACTTTGAGAAGAAGTTCATCAAGGCCGAAATCGTTTCCTTTGATGACCTCGACGCCGCTGGCACCATGGCCGAGGCCCGCGCCGAGGGCAAGGTCCGCCAAGAGGGCAAGGACTACATCATGCAGGACGGCGACGTCTGCGACTTCAAGATTGGTGGCTAGCGCTCGCCTGAGATTAAAACTGTAGTCTCAGCATTGCTTGAGCCGCCGAGTTGTTGGCAACTCGGCGGCTTGCTAACCTAAAATTCCTGAAGGTGAGTAGCTCCTCCGCGGCCCCCATGGCGGCGGATGGATGGTCGACATACTGGTGCCTATGCGCCCGGCCACCCAGCTTGCGAAATTCGTGAGTGAGCGAGACCTTCGGTCCGTAGCTCCTACGTTGACCGGTCCTCCCCAAACCGCATACGGATGGCCGTGTCACGCCGACTAACCGAAGGTATCTGTATGGCACTCCCTTCCGAGCAGCTCCTGCTTGAGCGTTTCATGAAGCTGTCCATCGCGACGGCTGTTCTCACCATTGTCTTAAAGGTCCTTGCGGCCATGCTTACTGGTTCCGTCGGCTTCCTGTCTGACGCTTTGGAATCCGGAGTCAACCTCGTTGCCGCAGTCGTGGGCTTCATCGCCCTTCGTATTGCCGCGAAGCCGGCTGACGCGAACCATCAATTCGGCCACGGCAAGGCCGAGTATGTTTCCGCGTTGGTAGAGGGTGCGATGATCTTTGTCGCCGCAGCACTCATCATTTATACCTCTGCATTGCGCTTGCTCAACCCCCAGCCCTTGGAACAGCCAGGCATTGGTCTGGCGCTTTCGACGCTAGCTTCGGTTCTTAATCTGGCTGTCGGTCTGGTGTTGCTGAAAGCGGGCAAGAAATATCGTTCGGCAACGCTTCGAGCCGACGGCCATCACGTGCTGACTGACGTGTGGACTTCTGTTGGCGTCCTCGTGGGCATCGCGCTGGTTGCCCTGACGGACTGGCTGTGGCTCGATCCGATCGTCGCTTTTGCAGTGGGCATCAATATCCTGTGGACCGGTTACAAGCTGCTCAAAGAATCCTTGAGTAGCCTGCTTTCCGAGTCCCTGCCCAAGGAAGAGCACGCTGAGCTTGATGCGCGACTTACTGAGCTTGAGGAAGAATTCGGCGTGTTGTTCACGTCGCGGCGTACCATCGCATCGGGCCGCCAGCGCTTGGTCTATCTCACCATGGACGTGCCTGGTGAGTGGACAGTTCTTGCGGCCCACGACATCGCGGATCGCATCGAGGACAACATCGACGAGCTTTTCCCAGGCGCCGAAGTGTTCATCCACGTCGAGCCCGCCGGCACGGTGCATCGCCGCATCTTGCGCATGCCTTAAGCGGGTTCACGCAGGCTAGCCACGGCCATACCGTTTTCCATAGCCCACAGGCATGCTGCTACAGGCGCAGCGCCTTCATGGCCGCCATGCCCGTGGTGATGAGCTTCTGGAAGCGCTGCGGCGGCAGTAGCTCCGAGGGCGCCAGCGGGTGCAGCTTTTGCTCGGCTACGGTGCGCTCATTTGCCCACAGGCGCATGCCGGTAATACCGTGGCGGTGATTGAGGCCGGACTCCTTTACGCCGCCACCCGGCGCGGCAATAGAACCATATGCTGCGGCAAAGCCCTCGTTGATATTGACCATGCCCGCTTCTAACTGGGAAGCAACCTCCCAGCCGTGGCGGGAGCTGCCCGACCACACTGAGGCGCATAGGCCGTAGTTCGTGTCATTTGCTGCGTGGATGGCAGCAGCATCAGAATCGACCTCGTACACAGCCAACACTGGGCCGAAGGTCTCGTTAGCGAAGAGCTCCATTTCCTGCGTTACCCCAGTGAGCACCGTGGGCTCAAAGAAAAACGGACCGAGTTCCGGGCGATGCTTTCCGCCGTAGACAATGGTTGCGCCCTTGTCCACAGCATCGCGCACATGGGCTTGGACGGTCTCGAGCTGCTTTTGCGAAGTCAGGGAGCCGATAGTTGCGGCATCGGAGAACGCCGCGCCCAGTCTCTGTTCGTCGAGGGCTTTCGTAAGCGCAACGAGGAAGTCCTCATAAATGTCTGTGTGCACGTAGGCACGTTCGGCGGACATGCACAGTTGACCCGAGGACGAGAAGGCCGTGCGCACGGCGCCGCGAGCGGTGGGCTCAAGGGGGGCGTCGTCAAGCACCAGCATTGGATTCTTACCGCCGAGCTCCAACATTGTGGGGATGAGACGTCCGGCCGCCTGGGCAGCAATGGACTTGCCCACCTTGGTGGAACCAGTAAAGGAAAGACCGTCGACGAGGGGGACCAAGGCGTCGCCCACCTCCGCGCCGTTGCCCGGAACTAGCTGCCAGGCAGCCTCCGGAAGGCCGGCCTCAATCGCCAGCCGGCGGACCAAGATTGCCGTCAGCGTGGTCTGGGAATCAGGCTTGTGAACCACAGAGTTGCCAGCAGAAAGCGCCGCCAGCACGTCGCCCACGCCCAAGGAAAGCGGATAGTTCCACGGGGAGATGAGCCCCACGACGCCCAGCGGATAGTGCTGGGTGCGCGTCTTGGTGAGCACCGGCAACGCGCCGGGATGGCGCGCCGAGCCAAAGGCCTTGCGTATGTTCACGCCATAAAAGCGCGCGCAGTTATAGAGGTCCATCACCTCGTCGTAGGCGTGCGAGCGGGACTTGCCGTTCTCAGCCTGAATGAGGTCGAGGATGAGCTCTTCATGTTTCCGGATTAGGTCGTGGAGTTTGAGCAGTACGCGCCCGCGATTGCCGTGGCCCACCCCGGCCCGTGCGGTGGTGACGGCAGCGGCGACGTCCTCGGGCGTGGCCGTGGGGAAGGAGAAAAGCTCTTCACCCGTAAACGGCATGAGTGCTGTGTGTTGATCGCCGGAACCTCGCACGTCGCCTGCCGGGTTAGTGGCCAGGAAATCAGAGATGCGCGGCGGGAGATGAGCATTAGTGAAGGTTTTCATGGGGTCTATAGTGCCAGAAATCTTTTGTGATATGTATCGCAAACTTGGTGTGGGTGTGAGTAACATGGCTTCATGGCTACGCTTTCAAAAATTCCGAGCCCGCAGCTCCGGGAAACTATCGCGCCACTCGTCAGGGCCGGCGAGGTGGCTGCCCCTCTTGGCGTCATTGACATTGCCGCCTTCGACTTCAACGCGGAACAAATGCTGGCGCGTGCGGGTGGGCTTCCCATCCGCGTGGCGTCAAAGTCGTTGCGCAGTGTCGCCGCGTTGCGCCGGGCTTTCGAGCACGACGGCTACCAGGGAATCCTGGGTTTTAGCGTTCCCGAGGCATTGCACCTCTACGAGGAGGGGTTTCGCGATATCGTCGTGGCTTATCCCAGCGTTCACCGTCCGGCCTTGGCGTGGTTAGGTGCCGACGCTGGTGCACGGGAAGCGATTACGGTCATGGTGGACTCCGTGGAGTTGCTCGACCTCCTCGCGCCGGGCATGCGAGTGGCCATCGACATTGACTGCACCTTGCACCTGCCCGGCGCGGTCATCGGTCCGCGGCGCTCACCCATCCGCACTCCTGAGCAGGTGGACCAGCTAGCCCGCGAGATTCTCAAACGGGATCTTCGCCTGGTGGGCATGATGGCCTACGAAGGCCAGGTGGCCTCTGTAGCAGACGGGGAGAAGGGGCCGGTAGGCGCGGTGAAGCGCTGGCTGCGCACTAAATCTATGGAGGATCTCGCGCCGCGGCGTCGCGAGTGCATCGCGGCAGCACGCGCCCATGCTGACCTTGAGTTCGTCAACGGCGGCGGCACGGGCAGCCTCCAAGAATCTGCAGCGGAGGGAACCCTGACTGAGCTGGCTGCCGGCTCGGGTTTCTACACCCCGGCCATCTTCGATCAGTTCACTGGCATCAACCACAAGGCGGCGGCGTTCTTCTGCTGCGAGGTCTCGCGCCTGCCCGCGCCGGGATGGGCCACCGTCAACTCGGGTGGCTGGATTGCCTCCGGTCCGCCTGCCAAGGACCGCGTTCCCGTGCCGGTGTGGCCAAAGGGCCTGAAGTACTCCGGCATGGAGGGCGCCGGCGAGGTGCAGTCACCGCTGCATGGCCCGGCTGCTAACGACCTGTGCGTGGAGGACCTCGTGTGGTTCCGCCACGCCAAGGCTGGCGAGATGACCGAGCACCTCGACGGGCTGCTGGCAGTGGACGAGAACAACAACGTTAAAGATTGGGATACCTATCGCGGAGAGGGCTGGACCTTCAGATGAGCAAGTTAATCGGCGCACGTGGTGCCAAGAATAAAGGCTTTAGTAACTGGTCGGGCTCCGTGCGCACCAACCCGCAGGAGTTTCTGCAGCCACGGTCAATTGAGGAGGTATCCCAGGCAGTGCAGCGCGTGGGCAGCGTGCGCACCGTCGGCGCGGGACATTCCTTCACACCGGTGGCAGCCAGTGATGACGTGATGATGAACCTGGACTACTTAAGCGGCATCGTTAGTGTGGACAGGAAGCGTAAGCGCGTGCGATTCCTGGCGGGAACCCGCCTGCGTGATGTGCCGCGTTTGCTGCGTCCATTTGGCTTGGCTTTGGCTAACCAGGGTGATGTTGATCCGCAGTCGCTGGCGGGCGCGATCTCTACGTCAACCCACGGCACAGGTATTGGTTTCACCGGTTTCGCGGGTACGGTCACGGGCCTTAGGCTTGTCGACGCCGCCGGTCAACTGCGCAGCTTCTCCCTCGATGAGGACCCGGAACAGCTCAGGCTCGTCGTGGTCAGCATTGGTGCGCTCGGCGTTGTGGTTGAGGTTGAGATGCAATGCGTCGACGCCTTCGACCTGCTTGCGGATGAATCGGGCGGGGACATCGACGACATCCTCGATAACTTCGAGGCCTACTCCCGCGAAGTCGACCACTTTGAGTGCTACTGGTTCCCGCACACGCAGGCGGCAATGACCAAGCGCAATACGCGTCTTGCGCCTGGCGAGCCAACGCCGGGCGGCAAGACGGCGCAGCGCTCCAAGATTAAGCAGTTCGTGGACGATGAGGTCTTGGGCAACGGCGCCTATGCGGCGCTATTAGGTATTGGGCGCATGGTGCCGCAGACTATCCCGTCCTTCAATAAGTTTGCTACCTCGGTGATTTCGCACAATCGCTACCGCGCGAGCGCGCACGAGGTCTTTGTTTCGCCGCGTCGCGTGCGTTTCCATGAGATGGAGTACGCAGTGCCGTTGGCGGACGGGCCTGAAGCGGTGCGAGAGATCCGACGTTTTATTGATGCACAGGGCTGGCAGATTGCTTTCCCGCTGGAGCTGCGCACCACGGCACCTGACGACGTCGCGCTGTCTACCGCCAACGGCCGCGAGTCGATGTACATCGCGTTCCACGTCCCGCGTTTCAAAAACCCATACGAATACATGCCAAAGGTGGAACCCATTCTGAAGGATGTCGGCGGCCGCCCGCACTGGGGCAAGCTGAACACCTTGACGCGGGCAGACTTCTCCGCGCTGTATCCGCGCTTCGACGAGTTCTGTGCCCTGCGTGAGGAACTGGACCCGCAGTGGCACTTTGGTTCTGATTACACGCGGAGGGTCTTCGGTTAGAGCGTAGTTGTTCCCATAAATGAAAACCATTATCATTTGCGGAATGACTACACCCGTGACTGCTCTTTCTGGATTCCTGGGCAGCGGCAAGACCACGCTGCTCAACCACCTGCTGGCTAACCGACAAGGCCGCAAACTAGCCGTCATTGTTAACGACTTCTCCGAGGTCAACATCGACGCGGCGCTCGTTGCAGGGGAGGGCCACCTCGAACGCGGCGAAGACCGTTTCGTGGAGCTGTCCAACGGCTGCATCTGTTGCACCCTGCGTGAGGATCTCGTAGAGTCCGTTGCCCGCCTCGCGCAATCGGGCAAGTATGACCAGATCATCATTGAGTCGACCGGCATCTCCGAGCCGATGCCGGTTGCCGCCACTTTTGAGTGGGAATTTGAAGACGGATTCAAGCTGCAGGACTACGCGAACATTGACACTATGGTTTCTTTGGTTGATGCTTCCACGTTCATGGACCAGCTCCGGCGGGGCCGCAGCCTCGTTTCGCAGGGCATCGAGGCCACCCCGCAAGACGATCGGACAATCGCTGATCTCCTCGTGGACCAGGTGGAGTTTGCCGATCTCATCCTCATCACCAAGACCGATCTCGTCGAACCTGCCGAGACCGAGCGCGTCATCGCCACGGTCAAGGCGATGAACACCCGTTGCAAGGTAGTTCCCGTGACCAATGGCGTCATCGCTACGGAGCTCATCCTGGATGCCGGCCTCTACAACCTCTCCACGGCTGCGGCCTATCACGGCTACGCGGAAGAGCTCGCCAACCCTCACACCCCGGAGACCGAGGAGTATGGCATCTCCTCCGTGGTATTTCGCTCCGATAGACCGTTCAATCGTGAGCGACTGCTCAAGGCGCTGCGCGCGAGTACCGGGCTGGTTCGCTCCAAGGGGTATTGCTGGATCGACACGGACTTGCGCGTGGCCCATGCCTGGCAGCAGGCGGGCCCTAACCTGCAGATCCAGCCGGCCTCACTGTGGGCCTCCAATGGAGTGACGCCGGGCTCTGAGGTCGTGCTCATCGGTGTGGAGTTCAATGCGGAGGAGACGCTGCGTAACTTCGAGGACGCAGTGCTTTCCGACGCCGAGGTAGCCGCTCTGCTGCCCAGCTAGTGCCATGCGCCGATTAAGGGCCTGATAGCGCCGATTTATGGTCTTTTACCTGTTGGTGACGATCATGGCTTTGTATGCGGTGCAACAGTTTGGTGCATCAGACACAGCGGGCGGCTTTGCCTCCAGCTCCTTCGTGGTCGGTGCGACCATTGCGCGACTGTTCTCGGGATATCTAGTTGATGCGGCAGGTCGTAAAAAATCCCTCTTGGTCTCGATGGTTCTCGTGACCGTGGCGTGTGCCGCGTATTTTGTTGCGCACTCGTTGGTGCTGCTTATCGTCGTGCGCATCATTCACGGCCTGGGTTATGCGGTGGCGTCGACTGCCGTCATGGCCGTGGCGCAGTCCGTCATTCCTGACCATCGCCGTGCTGAGGGCACGGGCTACTTTGCCTTGGGAACTACTCTTGCCACCGCTTTTGGTCCGGCGGCAGGGCTGGACATTGTCGGTGCGAGTGGCTACAACACCATCTTCGTTGTGGTGCTCAGCCTCACGGTATGTGCCGTGGCTTTGGCACTGGCACTCAAGATTCCTACGCAGGAGCGCCCCAGCGTGACCTTTAGCCTGGCCAACATCGTCCACCCGGCGGTCGCACCCTTTGGCTTCTTCATGCTTCTCATCGGCGTTGCTTATGCAGGCATCATCACGTACCTCAACGCTTATGCTGACGCGTCCGACCTGGCGACGGGCGCCAGCTTCTTCTTCATTGCCTATGCGATTGTCAGCCTCGCGATGCGCTTTGTCTTGGGCCGTGTCCAAGACCGCCACGGCGATAACGTCATCTTCTACGGTGCGCTCGCTTCGTTCATGATTGGTCTCGTGGTGCTTGCTATCGCAGTAGCTGACTGGGAGGTCGTCATCGCGGGTGCTTTGGTTGGCTTGGGCTATGGCTCCATCATGCCGGCGGCGCAAGCGGTGGCCGTGCGCCTCGTGGCTCCGCACGAGATGGGCGCGGGTATTTCGACGCTCTTCTTACTCCTCGACATCGGAATAGGCTTTGGCCCCGTGGTCTTGGGCATGCTGATTTCTGCGCTGGGCTACTCCGCTATGTATTGGGTGCTTGCCGCAACCGTGGCCTTGGCGACGGTGCTGTACTACTTCGTGCATGGTCGGCGCGCATACGGCGAAACAGTGCACGTTACGGCTGCCACTGCTTAGCTCTTCGGTCTGCGGCTGGTGCAACACAGCCATTTCTTAGCGCTTTGTGCAGCGTGAAACTTCAGTGCGGAAACTCCTCAGGCGGACGTCACAGTAGTTATTTACACTAGGCGGCACATGGTCAACGACTTTGCAGTTATACGCGACAGGAGACTGCCATGGAAAAGCCCGATACTTTCAATTTCGCCCCGCTGGTCGGAGTGGCGCTAGCAAAGCCGCGTCCGCTCCGGCTCAAGATTCGCAGCCGCAAAAAGCTACCGCATCTGGAGGCACATACCCTCGACATCGCGCCTTTCGAGGGAGCACAGTTGCAGATGACGATGAGAGAGCTCATCGACTTCGCTCCTGCCGAACATGGCATCATCATCGATGGCAAGAGCCTTTCCGCGCAAGAGGTGGATGAGCTGCGTCCCCAGGCCCGCACTCAACTCGAATCCGCGCGTCAGTGGGCCGAAGAAAAATACGGCGTTGCTCCTGCCGTGCCTGTTAATTACCAAGAGGGGCCTTACTACGGCACCATCGACGCCGACCTGCCAGAGTTCGTACTTCGTGCATGCGGCGAAATCTACGAGGTCAGCGGGGAACTGCCAGCAGGCAAGCGTGCCGAATTCTTGGATGCCCGCTACTGCAAAGACGATCCCCGTGGAGCGTGGCTCTCGCTGCACGGTAAGCCAGGACCTAACGGTTTTGTCCTCAGACCTAACTTTGCTTACCGCCCGGCGTGGTCGGTACAACCTAGCCCGCAGCAGTGGGTGGCCGACATAGAGACTTTCCCGCGCACCGCGGAATGGATTCCCGATTGGCTCGTGATTCAACTCCAGGAGGCACAGTAATGACTTTCGTTGACACTATCGACTGGGCGAGCCATGACCCGGAAGCCGTATTCTTCGATGCATCGCGTGTCCGTGACACTGCCGAAAGAGTTGAGGCACTCACGGCGATGCTTGAGTTCGGTTGGGCACCGCCAATCAAGCTGCTGCCGGAGCTGGCGGACAACCCAGAGCTCTGCGCGCAGGACGCCCCAGTCATTGAAAAGCTCATCGCTGCAGGCGCCGATCCCAACGCTGTCAATCGCTTTGGCGAAACCGTCTGGGTTCATTTGGTTCGCTCCCTAGCGTCGGAAGAGGAGCAGTGGCCGGTGTACCAAGCGTTGCTGACTGTTGAGCCGGACCTTCAGATCAGCGCACGAAGCCTGTTCAATCCACTGCTCAACAAGCGCCACTTTGGCCTCCTAGCCTTGTTGCGCCCTTATCTTCCTGCACAATCGATCAGCGTCCCAGTCGATCCTGCGACTTTGTGAGCCTCCGCGTCGCTGCAGTTGCACTGCTGGTTAGCGCAGCATTGGCGGGCCACGTGGGTGCCACACAGGTGTGGAATACGTAACTTCGCCCGCACAATCGGGGCACGTTCGTGGTTGCCGGAGTTGGTGCTGCGTAAGCTTGCGCCTATAGAACGCAACGCGTAAATGAATAAAACACGACCCAAAGGAAGTAAGCAGTGACTCGCCGGATCGTCCAAGCGCCCCAACTATCTTCATTGCACCTGGAAGTGCGGGAAGGCCTGGGACTGGACGCGAGGGGAGTGTTTGAAAACGAGTGGTTCTCCGGCGAGTTTGAGCGCAACCTTCAAGGGATGTCACTGACTGGGTGCATGGTTGCTGATTCCTCACTCGACGGAATCGACCTTTCCTCATCCACTTTCACCGAGTGCGAGCTGACCGGCCTCGATGCGCCGGGATGGAGGATGGCGCGCACCGTGCTTCGCGACGTCGAGGTGGCTGATTCCCGCTTTGGCGCTGCAGACTTCGCCGAAGCGGACCTCTTTTCGGTGAAGTTCAGCGGGTGCAAATTCGCCTGGACTAACCATTCCGGTGGAACATTGCGGGATGTCCTCTTTGAAGACTGCGTATTCGACGAAGTCGATTTGTCCCAGGCGCAGGCCCAACGCGTGGCCTTCCGGGGCTGCCGCGCGCGGACTCTGCGGGTGGATGCGGCGCGGATGAAAGACGTGGACTTCCGCGGCCTCGACTTCGACGCTATCTCTGGTGTGGGCTCCCTCAAAGGCGCGGTACTCACTAACGCACAGGCCATCCACCTGGCACCTGCCATGGCGGCCTTTCTGGGGGCGATCGTCGACTAGCGCACAGCCCACCGCCGACCGCCGCCGACCGGCACCGACCGAGTCCGACCGAGTCCGACCGACACCGAGAGTAACCGAAGCAAAACGAAGAAGACACCCCACTTGGTGAGGTGTCTTCCTGCGTTAATGCCTAAGTTTCTTAGGCGTTGACGGACTCGCGATCCTTGGTTTCCATGAGGTCGGAGACGCCGTTCTCGGCAGCGTCCCAGACTTTTTGTTCCTGGATGCCCGCGCGCTTGGCCACGATGGTGGCGCACAGTGCTTGGCCCGTGACGTTGACTGCAGTGCGGCCCATGTCGATGATTGGCTCGATTGCCAGCAGCAGACCAACGCCGGCGAGCGGCAGACCCAGGGTGGACAGGGTCAGCGTGAGCATGACGGTTGCACCGGTGGTGCCCGCGGTAGCAGCAGAGCCGATGACGGAGACGAAGATGATGAGTAGGTACTGCGTCAGAGTCAGGTCAATGTTGTAGAACTGAGCGATGAAGATGGCGGCGATAGCAGGGTAGACCGAGGCGCAGCCATCCATCTTTGTGGTAGCACCCAGCGGGATGGCGAAGGAAGCGTACTCGCGCGGAACGCCCATGGCCTGCTCGGTGTAGCGCTCGGTCACCGGCATAACGCCCATGGAGGAACGAGTGACAAATCCCAAGGAGAACACTGGCCAGACGCGCTTGTAAAAGCCTATGACCGGAATCTTGTTGAAGGCAAGAACTGCCGGGTAAACCACGCCGATGACGAGTGCGAGACCCACGTACATCGCGAGCACGAACTTGCCCAGGGAACCCAGTGCGTCCCAGCCGTAGGTGGCCACTGCCTTACCGATGAGGGCTGCGGTGCCAATCGGCGCCAGGCGGATGATCCACCACAGAACAACCTGGATGACCTTCAGGAAGGACTCGGTAAAGCGCAGGAATGGGTCGGCTGCCTTGCCGGCCTTCACGGCGGCAATGCCCAACGCCAGGGAGATAACCAACAGCTGAAGGGCGCCGAAGCCCAGGGAAACCTCGCCCTCGTCGAAGGAAGCCTTCATACCGATGAAGTTCGAGGGGATGAGCTGCTGCAGGAAGGCCGTCCACGAACCGACGTGGGACGGTTCCGCTGCGCTCGCTGCATCGACAGTGGTACCAACGCCAGGGCGCAGCACGAGGGCAACGACGATGCCGCTGATTACGGAGAAGAAGGCGGTAATTGCGAACCACACCAAGGTGGAAATCGCGAGCGATGCGGCGTTGGCAACCTTGCGGAGGTTTGCCACGGAGGTAACAACGGCCGCGAAGATCAGTGGCGGCACCATTACCTTGAGTAGCTGGACATAAGCGCTGCCCACGCCGGTGAGGGTCTGGGTGAGCCAGGAGCCCTTTTCATCGTCGGCAGTCAGGCCAGCGTCCATTTTGGAAGCGATAAATCCCAGGATCAGGCCGATGATGAGGCCCGCAATGACCTGGGCGCCGAAGCCGGTTACCCAGCTGGGCAGTTTCCGTGATTGCGTTTGTGGTTGAGACACGAAAATTCCTTTTACTACGAGCTTGTGCGAGTTTGGCGTTGTAGACAACTTTGTATGTATTTGAACTGTCTAGTCCATCGATTATGGACTGATCGGTTCACTAATCACATCAACACTGTACGACGTTTATAAATTCCCGTGCAACTATTGTGGGCTCGGGCTCATGGTTGGGGCGCCCGGGGCATGCAAGGGGCGCTCCGTCAACCTTCGGGCCGCGTGGTGGTGCGGGTGATTTGAAAGGGAAATATCCTTCCGAAAACTTGCTGGAGCGAGGGGAATATCGGGAGAAACGGGTAAATCGGAAAAATACTTCCTGTTTTGTGATTTCGAGGCTATTTTAGAGTTTGAAAAGCGTAAAAGGGAAGGATATTTCCGATATGAATCGCATCGATGGCTGGTTGTCTGAACTCGGAACCGCACTGCGGGAAAGCCGAAAGGCGTATCAATTGACTCAGGAAGAATTGGGCGAGTTGGTGGGAGTGAGTGACAGAACGGTCCGAGATGTGGAGCTGGGGACCGGAAAAGCCAGCTTTTCCACCGTGTTAGAACTGCTCAGCGCGGTGGGGCTGCGTGTTGAGGTCGTGAACGCATGACGACTAATGCCGCTGAGCGGGAACTGCGATTTCGCCGGGCTGCTCTTGAACTCTGAGAAGAGCCGCGAAAGAATTACGGAATTCGCTTCGTCCACTCCTCGGTGGAGTACTTCTCGGAAACGAGGCGCTCGGCCTCGGCAAGGGTGGCGTCGGAAAGCGCGGCGTCCTTGGCGCCGTAGCGAGTTGCGAACTCGCGGGCCATGGTCTCGATGATCTCCTCACGCGCCACGCCGGTCTGGCGGCGCAGCGGATCCACGCGCTTCTTGGCGCTGGCCAGGCCCTTGGAGGAGACCTTTACCTTGCCGATGCGCAGCACTTCCATCATCTTGTCCGCGTCGATGTTGTAGCTCATCGTGGTGTGGTGGAGCACTGCGCCCGCGCGACGCTTCTGCGCAGCGCCGCCGATTTTGCCGCCGTCGGAGGTGATGTCGTTGATCGGCACGTACCAAGCGTTCACACCGTGCTTGGCCAGTGCAGCAAGCACCCACTGGTCGAGGTAGGCATAAGAAGCCTCGTAGGAGTAGCCGGCCACCAGGGACTCCGGGGCGTAAATGGAGTACGTGATGCAGTTGCCGCCCTCCATGAACATCGCGCCACCACCGGACATGCGGCGGACTGGAGTGATGCCATGCTTGTCGACGCCCTCCTGGTCCAGCTCGTTGGCATAGGACTGGTAGGAGCCGAACACGACCGCTTTGTCTTCCCACTCCCAGAAACGCAGCGTCGGACCGCGTTTTCCCTCAGCCACCTCGTTGAGGATGACCTCGTCGAGCGCCACGTTCACTGGGGTAGGCAGCACGCCCGGCTGGAGGATCTCCCATTGGTGGTCCGTGAAGTCGGTGCCGCCTGAGAGTGCACGCTTAACAGCTACGGCCAAGTCGTGCGTGGAAAAGCCGTGGAGGGCTACAGGATGCTCCGCCTCAATCTTTGCGAGTGCGGCATCGAGCCGCGCGGTGATCTCTTGCGCGGAATCAGAAACCTTGGAGCCCTCCAGCGAGGGGCCGAGAGTCTCGAAGGCCTCTTCCGGCTCAAGGAAGAAATCACCCGAGACCTGCGCGGAGGAGATAGTGCCGTCGGTGACCTCGATGTCTACGACAAGGAGCTTGCCGCCCGGGACTTTGAGTTCGAAATGCGTTGGGTTATCCATACTTTGGTCAACACGCGAAGCGCCGGCTTTGTTCCGCGTGGTGGCTAAGCAAGCCGGGCCCAGCCGGGGATGTACGAAAGTTGCTACTTAGGTACACCTTTCTAGCTTTAGAGGCTAGGTAGCACTAACTTTGACTGTATGTCTAAATTTAGTCCTTTCAACTGGCCAGTAGTGCGCCAGGTGCGTTCCAAGGACGCCTTCGGCAGGGACTTGAGCACCCAGTCGAAGAAGAGCAAAGAGCTCCACGGCAGGACCGTTGAGGCGGATCGCGTCGTGCAATCTGTGTGTCCTTATTGCGCGGTGGGTTGTTCCCAGCGCGTTTATGTCAAGGACAATAAAGTCATTCAGGTCGAAGGCGACCCAGATTCCCCAATCTCGCGTGGCCGTCTGTGCCCCAAGGGCTCTGCTTCCGAGCAGCTGATCAACTCTGCGACGCGCCTGACCAAGATCAAGTACCGTGCGCCGTACTCCTCCGAGTGGGAGTATCTCGATACCGAGACCGCCATGGACATGATTGCCGATCGCTTTGTGGCATCCCGCAAGGCGCACTGGCAGGACACCGACGAAGAGGGCCGCACCCTCAACCGCACCATGGGCATCGCTGGCCTGGGTGGTGCGACCTTGGACAACGAAGAGAACTACCTGATTAAGAAGCTGTTTACCGCCACGGGCGCGATACAGGTCGAAAATCAGGCTCGTATTTGACACTCTGCCACCGTTCCCAGTTTGGGAACTTCGTTTGGCCGCGGCGGCGCAACCCAACCGCTGCAGGATATGGCGAATGCGGACTGCATCGTCATTGAGGGTTCTAACATGGCCGAGTGCCACCCAGTGGGCTTCCAGTGGGTAGTTGAGGCCAAGAAGCGCGGCGCGCGCATCATCCACGTGGATCCGCGCTACACCCGTACTTCGGCTTTCGCGAACCGCCACATCGGCATTCGCGGCGGTACTGACGTGGTCCTGCTCGGCGCGATCATCAAGTACATGATCGACAACGAGCTCTACTTCCACGATTACGTGGTCTCGTACACCAACGCCTCCTCCATCATTTCCCCCGATTACCAGGACACGGAGGACTTGGATGGCCTGTTTTCTGGCTATGACCCAGAGACCGGCAAGTACGTCACCGACTCGTGGCAGTATGTCCGTAAGCCGGAGGGTTCTTCGTGGAACGTGGAGAAAGACGAGACTCTGCAGCACCCGAACTCGGTGTTCCAGATTCTCAAGCGTCACTACTCCCGTTACACCCCGGAGATGGTGGAGGAGACCTGCGGTATCTCGCAGGAGGACTTCTTCTATCTGGCTAACTCCATCGCGGATAACTCCAAGCCGGATCGCACCACGTGCTTCGCATATGCACTGGGCTTTACCCAGCACACCCTGGGCGCACAGTTCATCCGTACCGCTGCGATCCTGCAGCTGCTGATGGGCAACGTCGGCCGTCCGGGTTCGGGCATCATGGCGCTGCGTGGACACGCGTCCATCCAAGGCTCAACCGATATCCCGACTTTGTTCAACTCGCTGCCGGGCTACCTGCCGATGCCACACGTGGCTCTGCAGAACTGGAAGCAGTACGTGGACAGCTTCCGTAAGGAAGACCAGAAGGGCTTCTGGCAGATCGGTGAGAACTACGCCGTCTCCCTCATGAAGTCCTACTGGGGCGATGCTGCGACCAAGGACAACGAGTGGGGCTACAACCTCATGCCACGCATCTCTGGTGCGCACTCCACCTATGAGACGCTCATGGCCATGCTCGAGCACGAGGTTGAGGGCTACATTGTCTTTGGCCAGAACCCAGCGGTGGCACAGTCCAACGGCGGTATGCAGCGCCGTGGCCTGGCTGCGCTGAAGTGGCTTGTGGTACGTGACTTCCAAGAGATCGAGACTGCGTCCTTCTGGAAGGATTCGCCGGAGATTAAGAACGACGAACTCAAGACCGAGGACATCGGCACCGAGGTCTTCCTCATGCCGGCTGCTACTCACGTGGAAAAGGCGGGCACCTTCACCCAGACGCAACGCATGCTGCAGTGGCGTTTCCAGGCGGTCACGCCGCCGGGTGAGGCCACGAGCGACCTGTGGTTCTTCTACCAGCTAGGTAAGAAGATCAAGGAGCGCCTGGCTGACTCAACCGATCCGCGCGATCTTCCGGTACAGAAGATCACCTGGGACTACCCAGAAAACGAGGAAGGCGAGCCGGATTCCGAGGAGATCCTGAAGGAAATCAACGGCTATTACCTCGACGGACCGAAGAAGGGCCAGCTGTTGCCGGCCTTCGTCGAGATGAAGAACGACGGCACCACCTCCGGCGGCTGCTGGATTTACACGGGCGTCTTCAAGGACGGCATCAACCATGCCGCCAAGAAGGTCCCGGGTGCCGAGCAAAACGAAGTTGCTCTGGAGTGGGGCTGGGCATGGCCGGCCAACCGCCGCCTCCTGTACAACCGTGCTTCCGCCCGCCCAGACGGCACTCCGTGGTCGGAGCGCAAGAAGTACATCTGGTGGGATGAGGCCAAGGCCGCGTGGGTCGGCGACGACGTCCCTGACTTCCCAGTCAACAAGGCGCCGGACTATCGCGCGCCTGTTGACGCCGTCGGTCCTGCAGCGCTCGATGGTGATGACCCATTCATCATGCAGGCTGATGGCCTGGGCTGGCTGTTTGCGCCGAAGGGGCTTTCCGACGGCCCGTTGCCAACGCACTACGAGCCGCATGAGTCCCCAGTGCACAACCTGCTCTACAAGCAGCAGCAGTCACCGACGCGTCTGACCATCAAGCGTCCTGACAACCTGTCGCGTCCTGAGCCAGGGGAGCCTGGTGCAGAGGTCTTCCCGTTCGTGTTCTCCACGTATCGTCTGACCGAGATGTACACCTCCGGTGCAATGTCGCGCCGCCTGCCTTACTTGGCAGAGCTGCAGCCGGGCTTGTTCTGCGAGGTTTCCAAGGAGCTCGCGCAGCTGCGCGGTCTGAGCAACGGCGATTGGGCGACCATCGTCTCGCCACGTGGCGTCATCGAAGCACAGGTGCTGGTCACTGGTCGTGTGCAGAAGCTGAAGATCAACGGCGAGGACTTCCACCAGATTGGTATCCCGTACCACTACGGCGAGTCTGAGACCACGCCGGTAGCTGGCGACGGCGCCAACGACCTGTTGGGTCTGACCCTTGAGCCAAACGTGTGGATCCAGAACTCCAAGATTGGTGCTTGCGATATCCGTCCGGGCCGTCGCCCACGCGGACATGCACGCATCGAGCTTCTCAAGGAATACCAAGAGAAGGCGCACCTCGACCTGGAGTCCGGTAACCAGCTTGTCGACGTCGACGATGCTTTCGCGCTGAATCCCGAAGACAAGGGTGCTAATTCCAAGGACGAAAACACCGGCGCGGATGACACCGCCGGCAACGTAGCCGACTATGAAGGCAAAGAAGGGTAGGTGAGTAGAGCTCATGGCTAATTTGCTTACTGAAAAAGCCGATAAGCACGGCTACGAGTCCTACAACCGCATGGCTTTCTTTACGGACACCTCGATCTGCATTGGCTGCAAGGCCTGCGAGGTGGCTTGTAAGGAATGGAACCGCAACCCGGTTGAGGGCTATGCGGTCACCGGTGACTCTTATGACAACACCGGTTCGCTGGGTGCGAATACATGGCGTCACGTGGCCTTTATCGAGCAGGACAATGATCGCATCGAAAAGGCACGCGAGGAAGGCCGCCAGCTGGTCTCTCTCGGCATGCCGGGGGTTGGCACCCAGCCCGCCGCGGTGGATACCACTCCGCCGGATACCGGCGATTTTCGCTGGCTGATGTCCTCCGACGTGTGCAAGCACTGCACCAACGCCGGTTGTTTGGACGTGTGCCCAACGGGCGCGCTGTTCCGCTCTGAGTTCGGCACCGTGGTGGTCCAGGATGACGTCTGCAATGGCTGCGGCACCTGCGTTGCCGGCTGTCCTTTCGGCGTTATCGAGCGCCGCGACGACGGTGGCGTGACACTGAAGACCGATAAGACCGCCACCGTGGACTACCAGCACGATGATCACGCGGGCATCAACGTCTTCAAGAAGCTCGCGCAGCTCAAGCCGCAAGGCGAGGACCACACGCCGGGCGAGAAGATGCCGATTAAGAATCTCGGCGTCGCTCAGAAGTGCACCATGTGTTACGACCGCCTTAAGATCGGCGAGCAGCCAGCCTGCGCCAAGACATGTCCGACTGACTCCATTCAGTTCGGCCCGTACGAGGAGATGCTGGCCGCAGCCGAGGCGCGCGTCAAAGTTCTGCACGAGCAGGGCCTGACCGAGGCACGCCTGTACGGCGCCAACCGCGAGGACGGCGTCGGTGGCACCGGCTCTATCTTCCTTATCCTGGATTCGCCGGAGGTCTACGGCTTGCCGCCAGACCCACGCGTGCCCACTGCGGACCTGCCGCAGATGTACAAGACCGCAGCTAAAGCTATCAGTGGCATGGCCTTGGCCGTTGCCGGTGCGTTCGTGATGGGAGGCCGCAAGTGAGCGAATTCGACGAGTACCGCCCGCCGCAAGAAGAGCGTGCGAACCGCTACCGCAAGTTTGATGGCACCAAGCCGAAGAAGAAGCGTAAGCGTCCTGGCGCCGGTGCGCAGGATGGTTCCAAGGAAGAGCGCATGGCGGAGGACTTCGAGTTCTCCTCCTACTACGGCAAGCCCGTGGTCAAGGCTCCGCCATGGGAGTGGCCGATTGGCGCTTACCTGTTCCTAGGCGGTCTTTCCGGCGGCTCCGCTTTGCTGGCCGCCGGCGCATCTGCCACGAAGAATGAACCTTTGGCGCGCAGCACCCGCATTGCCGCATTTACTGCCGCCGCTGGTGGCTCAGTCTTCTTGGTCCTTGACCTTGGCCGCCCTGAGCGCTTGCTCAACATGTTCCGCGTATTCAAGGTGACCTCGCCGATGAGCGTGGGTTCGTGGATTCTGGGCTCCTTCGCCACTGCTGCGTCGTTGCCTGCATTGTATGAAGCCGACAAACTCACTAAGCAGAAGCTGCCGTTGCCGCGCTTTGCCCGCAAAGCACTGGGCGCTGCGGCTGGTCCTGCTGGTGTTGTTGCTGGTGTGCTGGGCGGTCCTTTGGCGGGCTACACCGCAGTGCTTTTGGGCAACACCTCGAACCCGACGTGGAACGACGCCAAGAAGCACCTGGCTTATGTCTTTGTTTCCTCGGCGTCGGCGGCCGCGTCTGGCTGCGCCATGGTGTTCACCCCAGTCGAGCATGCCGGCCCAGCCCGTGCCTTGGGCATGGCCGCCGCTGCTAGTGACTTGGCCGCGACCAAGATCATGGAAGAGAACATGGAACCAGAGACCGTGGTTCCTTTGCACAAGGGCAAGCCAGGCAAGCTCATGAAAGCCAGCGAGTACCTCATCGCCGCTGGTGGCGTGGGCACCGCGGTGGCAGCGGCCACAAAGTCCCGTACCCTCTCCGTGCTCTCGGGCCTTTCGCTCATGGCGGGTTCCGCCTGCACCCGTTTCGGCGTGCTCAACGCGGGTATCGAGGCGGTCAAGGATCCTGCGACCACCATCGAACCACAAAAGCGTCGCGCCGCGCGCAAGCGTGCGCAAGAAGGCCTGGCCCACTCGGTGGTCACCTCCAAGCACTAAGCCGCGCATGCTTCTCGCGCTTTTGCGCGAAAACCCTCAAGCCCGCGCTTGCCAGAACCCGAAGTTCTAACAAGCGCGGGCTTTTCTCGTGGACCCTAATGCTTCTCAATCGGTGGGCTCCGCCTAATCTCTTTCTAGACGTAAAGCACACGCCGCGACTTGGATTGTGAAAGAAGAAAAAGGATGTCTACCCCTTCTCGTAGTTTGCGCTCGTATGACAAGAAGTCTTATGACGCTTTTTATCGCACCCGCGTGGGACTCGCCCCAGGACCAGTCTTTGCCGTGTTGGGCATCCTGTCTGGTTTGTACTTCCTCATCACCGGGACTGTTTGGGCAGTCACCGGCGAGTTCACGCGCCTTGGCGGCCACGTCGTGGAGGCCTTCGGCGCTGATATTAAGGGCTGGAAATACTATGCAGAAGTAACCAAAATGCAGGGCAATCCGCTTGAGCGCACTGATGGCTGGATCGTCATTGCGATGCTGATTGGTTCGCTCATCGCGGCCTTGGCAGCAGGGGATTTCCGGTGGCGCATTCCGCCGCTCAAGCGCCGGTGGACACAAGCCTTGGTGGGCGGCATCGTTGCCGGATTTGGCGCGCGCGTGGCCTACGGTTGCAACCTCGCGGCGATGTTCACGGGCATTCCGCAGTTCTCGTTGCACGCGTGGATTTTCACCGTGATGACTGCGGTAGGTACCTGGGTCGGGGTGCAGGTGATCAAGCAACACTGGTGGCGTGGTCCCCCGCGCCCGCGCCCGGCCCAGGCTAAGGACGCCGCTGACGCTGACGCTGGTGCTTTAAGACGCCGCCGTATCCGCCACCTCGTCATTGCCATCGGGATGTGCGCGGTGATGGCCGTGGTCACCATCGTCTACTTCATGACGGGCAAGAACATGTTGGCTGCAGCCGTGGTCTTTGGCTTGGCTTTTGGAATCCTCATCCAGCGCGGTCAGATCTGCTTTACTGCGGCCTTCCGCGATTTGTGGGTGACCAAGAAGACCAAGCTCGCGGACTCGCTGATTATTGGTTTGGCCGCGGCCGTCATCGTGACCTTCTTTGTTTTGCTGGGAACCGGAATGGAACCGCTGACGAAGCCGGCAGGATGGGGAACCGTGATCGGCGGCTTCCTCTTCGGGCTGGGCATCATCATGGCTGGCGCTTGCGAGACCGGCATGATGTACCGCGCAATGGAGGGCCAGCTGGTTGCGTGGGTTGCCTTTGCCGGAAACGTCATCGGCGCAACGGTACTGGCTTATGGCTGGGATCATTGGGGCGTTTACGACACCTTGGTGGCAAACTCCTGGAAGCTCAACTTCTATGAGTCCTTTGGCCCATGGCCCGCACTTGCACTGACCTTGGCTCTGCTCGTGGGGTGGTGGCTACTTCAAGCACCTCGCCGTGGCGACCGTCGTGCGCGTCTAGAATCCCAGTACAGCCGTAGCGCGTAAAGAAAACACCGCAGAAACTGAGCTCTGTTAACAAAGTTAAGGACCTAGTGTGACCACACCTGATTTTGAAATCGACTTGTGCGGCGAGTCGTGCCCGTACCCGGTCATTCACACATTGGAGGCATTGCATGGCCTCAAGCCGGGACAGACCCTGGAAGTAACCACTGATTGCCCGCAGGCCTATCGCAACGTGCCGGATGACGCCACAGCAGCGGGCCACGAGCTCATCGGTGAGCCCACCCGCGAGGGCGCGCGCATGACGTTTGTGTTCCGACGCGGCGAGAAGATCCTCGGCACGCACCCCACCGCGGAAAAGTCCGGGTGGGTATCACGCCTGTTTAAGAAGAAGGCCTAGACGGTCCAGCAGGCCACGGCCGAAACCGCAGTCTTACTTGATGGTGATGAAGGCGCTGTCCTCAGAACCATCGTGAGCCACGGTACGTCCGATGACCGGGTAGCCAGGTACCTCACCGATGAGCAGCAGACCGCCGGAAGTCTGTGCATCAGCGAGGAAGACCAGCTCTTCTTCGCTCAGTCCAGCCTCGTTGGTTATATGCGGGCGGACCCAGTCTAGGTTGCGGCGGGAGCCACCGGGGATGAAGCCCTCGGCCAGCGCTTCCTTGGCACCCTCGACTGCCGGCACAGCGCTGAAGTCGAGCTCAGCAGCGACCCCGGAGGCACGCATCATCTTGTAGAGGTGACCCAACAAGCCAAAGCCCGTGACGTCGGTAGCCGCCGAAATGCCAGCCTCCACAGCTGCGCGGGAAGCGTCCCTGTTGAGTGCTGTCATCGAATCGACGGCAGCCTGGGAAACCTCACCCGTGGCCTTGTGCTTGTTGTTGAGGATGCCCACGCCAATGGGCTTGGTCAGCGTAATCGGCAGACCCGCCTCAGCGGAGTCGTTACGCATGAGTTTCTCCGGCGCCACGATGCCGGTCGCTGCCATGCCGTAGATTGGCTCAGGCGAGGTAATAGAGTGGCCGCCGGTAACCGAAAAGCCGGCCTGCGTTGCCACATCCATGCCGCCGCGCAGCACTTCGCGGAGGATATCTAGGGGCAGGACCTCACGCGGCCATCCCACCAGGTTGATGGCGGTTACTGGGGTGCCTCCCATGGCATAGACGTCGGAAAGCGCATTAGCGGCAGCTACTCGGCCCCAGTCATAAGGGTCGTTGAGCATCGGCGTAAAAAAGTCGGCCGTGGAAATAACAGCGAGACCGTCTTGAATCTTGACTGCGGCGGCATCGTCGCCGTCGTCCAAGCCGACGAGCACGTTGGGATCGGCCTTGCCAATGAGGCCCTCAACTGCCGATTCCAGCTCGCCGGGAGGGATCTTGCAGGCGCATCCGCCACCTGCTGCGAATGAGGTTAACAAGATGTCAGTCATGCAACTGAGTCTACAACCCCAGCGAATGCCCTACCCATCGTCTAAAAGCAGCAGCGAAGGCGCGCGGTAACGGAACTTTAGCCCAGCAGGCCACATCGCTGGGCACCTCACCTAGAGATTGACGTGTTTGTGCGTTCAAAGTGAAGCATGGCACCAAGGGAAGGGCTCCTACGTGTAAGCTTTCGCAACGGAGGCGTACGTGTCCTGGTGGGCGCCCCGGTCTTCAAAACCGGTGAGGCCGAGCATCTCGGTCTGGCAGGTTCGATTCCTGTCCGTCTCCGCCAAAACCTCTCGAGCTGGCGCCCGCCATGTCGCGCCCGTTTATCTTGCGATTGCGGCTTCTCTGGCTTCGATAGCTTTAAATCAAGGAGCGATTGTGACAGGCCACAGTGATTCGCGGCAGCAAGATGAGCGCCGCAACATCCCGCGTACCGACGAACTTCTCCGCCTTCCAGAGACTAAAGCTGCGAGGCTTAGGCTTGCGGAACATGCGCTAAAAGCACTAATTAAAGGCGTGGTTGGCCGCGCTCAGCGTGCTGAGATCGCCCCGCAGGATGTGCGCGCAGAGGTAGCACGCGTACTCGCTTCGGCCCGCCCGTATAGCCTGCGTCCAGTGCTCAACGCCACGGGGGTCATCGTCCATACCAATCTTGGGCGTGCATCGCTGCCAGAGGTTGCTAAAGCAGCGCTTTGCGACGCCGCTTCTTACACAGACGTCGAAATGGATCTGCCCGCTGGAGTGCGTTCCAAAAACCGTGGCCGCGGCGCAATCTCTGCACTGCTTGCCGCATGCCCAGGCGCCGAAGATGCCCTCGTGGTTAACAATGGTGCATCCGCATTGCTGCTGGCCACGGCAGCACTTGCGCCGCAACAAGAGGTTATCATCTCCCGCGGCGAGCTCATCGAGATTGGGGCTGGATTCCGTCTGCCAGAGCTTATTGAATCCTCGGGTACCCGACTCAAGGAAATCGGCGCCACGAACCGTACCCACCTCAGCGACTACGAATCCGCGTTGAGCACCCACACCGGCGCAATCCTGAAGGTGCATCCCTCCAACTTCCGTATCGAAGGCTTCACCACCTCCGTGGACGTGCCGCAGCTGCAGCAGCTTCTAAAACGGCACAACAAACAGCTAGGTGCGTCCGGCGAGCGTGTACATCTCATCGTGGACCTAGGCTCGGGGCTGCTTGTACCAGACCCGGCTCTGCCCGAAGAACCAGATCTGCAGGCGCAGCTGGCGTCTGGTGCCGACGTGGTTATTGCCTCTGGGGACAAGTTGCTCGGCGGCCCACAAGCCGGAATCATCTTGGGCACCAAGGAAGCGCTGTCCAAGATTAAGAAGCATCCGCTGGCCCGCGCGGTGCGCATCGACAAGCTGCGCCTGAATGCACTCGAGGCGGCGATTAATGCGCCATCGAATGCGGTCCAAGACAGCTTGCACATCGATCTAGCGGAATATGAAGGACGGACTCAAGACATTGCCGCCGCAGTGGGTGGGCAGGTCATCACTCACGCTGGACGTGTGGGCGGCGGCGGTGCGCCCGAGTACCCTCTCGAAGGCTTCGCTGTGTCTTTGCCGGAGCAGTTCGCGCAGCACCTGCGTACAGGTGAACCAGCAGTCCTGCCACGCGTACATCAGGGGCAGTGCCTTGTCGACGTGCGCTGCATCCCGCCAGCGCAGGATGCTCAGCTCATCGATGCCATCCTCGCCGCACAACAGGCACTTGCCGCACAACAGGCACTCGAGGTACAAGGGGAGAAGTAGATGTTCGTCGTCGCAACGGCAGGCCACGTTGACCATGGTAAATCCACCCTGGCCAGGGCACTTACCGGCATGGAACCTGATCGTTGGGAAGAGGAGAAGCGCCGCGGCCTCACCATCGATCTGGGCTTTGTGTGGACGCGTCTGCCCTCCGGCGCAGATGTCGCCTTCGTGGACGTGCCGGGCCACGAACGTTTTCTTGGAAACATGTTGGCTGGCCTCGGCCCCGCGCCCGTGGTGCTCTTTGTGGTTGCAGCAGATGAGGGCTGGCAGGCCCAGTCCACCGATCACCGCGATGCGATTGCAGCTCTTGGCATCAGCCACGGCTTGGTGGCCTTGACGCGTGCCGATCGTGCCGACGTGGCGCGCCGCTTGGAGGTCGAGGCGGACGTGCGCCGCCAGCTGCACGGCACCGCGCTTGCCGACGCCCCCATTCTCACCGTTTCCGCCAAGACCGGCGAGGGCATCGATGAGCTGCGTGCCGCGCTTGATGAGATTCTCGCTGCCGCACCGAGCCCCGACCCCGAACAACGTATGCGACTGTGGGTCGATCGCTCATTTAGCGTTAAGGGCGCCGGAACCGTAGTTACCGGCACACTCGCGGCTGGCACCTTGAGAGTTGGTGACAGCCTCGAGTTGCTCAACGCGTCTGGCACAGAGCCCGTTGAGGTCCGTGGTCTCCACAGCGAGAACACCGCAGTGGAGGCTGCCACACCCGTGACACGCGTGGCGGTCAATCTTCGTGGAATCGACGCCGAAGCGATTAGCCGAGGAGATGCCTTGCTCAGCCCCGGCACGTGGCGACAGGCAGAGCTCTTCGACGTTCGGCGCACCTCCGGCGATGCCCTTGACGCAATCGCGCAGGATTTGGTGGCTCACACTGGTACCGCTGGCGTCGAGGCGCACGTTCGCCCGCTTAGCGCCGACTTCGCACGCATCCGCCTGAGTCAGCCGCTCGCGCTAGAGCTTGGCGACCGCTTTGTGTTGCGAGGCCCCGGCGCACGCCACGTGCTCGCCGGCGTCGAGGTCGTGGACCTGAACCCACCGCAGCTGCGGCGCCGTGGCGCGGCAGCGCGCTGGGCCGAGCAGCTCGCCGGGCAACAAGATTACAAGAGCCCCGCCTTGACCCTGCAACAACGCGGCTACGCCCTCATCGAAGACTTGCGCCGCGATGGCTACACCGTGGACGCCCCGCCCGCCGGTGTCATCGCGTTTAGTAAGTGGTGGATTACCGCAGCACAAGTGGGGCAGTGGAAGCAGCAATTGAGCGGCGCCGTAGCCGATCACGCCGCCGCGAACCCCCTCGCGGTGGGCCTGCCTCGCGGCGCGGCACGCGACGCCTTGGGCCTTAGCGAAGATGCATTGCTCAACCTTGCGGTGGCGGCAGCCAAGTTGGAATCCGTCGAGGGCGCAATCCGGGTGCCTGGTGCTGTGGCGTCGCTTGGCGCTGCGGAGGAGGGCGTCGCCAAGCTAGAACAGCGGCTCCACAAGGAACCCTTCGCCGCACCAGAAGCTGCGGATCTTAAGGATCTGCGTCTGGGGAGCAAGGAGCTCGCCGCAGCCGAGCGTGCCGGGCGAATCCTGCGCCTGAAGGACGGCGTCGTGTTGTTGCCCTCGGCCGTGGCTGAGGCGCGCACGCGATTGCAAGGCATCGACCAGCCTTTCAGTACGTCCCAGGCGCGACAGGCGCTGGGGACTACCCGCCGCGTGGCCATCCCGCTGCTGGAATATCTGGACGAAAAGGGCGTTACCCGCCGCTTGGACGGGGCTCAGCGCGAGCTGCGCTAGCTGGGCCTAGTCAAAATAGGCGTGGATGCCGGTGGCCGGAATCGTGCCACCAGACTCACCAAAGTTGGCAAAAAGCGTTGAGCCGGAATAGAACAGGTTTTGAGTATCGAAAAGCGGCACGACCTTGGGCTGCTTTTCCTCAATCTCCAGCGTTTCCAGATTGACCTTGTAGCGTTCGGTGGACTCCTGTGTTTGGCCAGTGGCCAGGTAGAGTGACGCACCATCCGAAATCGCGGAGATACCCTTTTCCTTGTAATCCTCGGTTTCAAAGATCTTGGTCATGTCTTCGTTCGAGACTTCCTTGATCATTTCCCCAGATGCGAGGTCGATCACGCGGATTCCCTCGTCTTTATCCAACAGAGTGAGCTTGTTGCGCACCACAGTGCCGGTAGGGCTCGTGACCTTGGCGGGGTCATCGGGGTTGGCGGTGGGGAAGGCGTCGCCAAGCATGCGCGCGCCATGAGCCTCATCATAAACAAAGGTGGGGCGTGCCGCGTTATCCGAGATGCCGACCACAAAGTCGTTGTTGTGGAGGAACGTGTAGCCCTTTGTCTCCTGTGGCAGTTCCCCGTCGATGAATCCAGGAGCATTGGCGTCGACCAGTACCTTTTCCTCACCGTTCAGCGCATCGATGAGCAGGAGCTGGTCGCCTTCCTCGCCCGTCCGCTGAACTAGATATACGTATGTCTCACCCAGTGGAAACTCCTCTAGGCGGTGCTGCTCACCGCTAGCTTTAGGCTGCTCAAGTATCTTGGTTGTGGCGTCAGCCAGGGAGAGCGCGAAGATGCGCGGGGCCGCGGACTTTGCAACATCGGACTGGGAAAACACCAGTTCTTCGCCAACCTGCGAGACAGCAAAATCGGACAGCTTTGTGCCTGTAAATTCTTGGGGCAAATCGAAAGGCTGCGTGACCAGTGGCGTGCCATTGTGGCCGTCGAAGATGTAGAGCATCGGCCCAGTGACGTCATTGCCGTTGGACGCATAAGGAACGGTGGCCACGGTGGCAAAGACGTTTTTGCCCTCAAACTTGATGGGCGCGCACATACCGTCCCACGAAGAAAGGTCGGCCTTGTCGAGACCGTAGTCGACCTCAATTTCGTGGTCCTCCAGCGTCTGGGAATCCGCAATGGCCTGGAAGGTATCTCCTTTGAAATCGGGGCACTTTTTTAAGGCGCCAGAAGCCAACGGAGCGCCATGTGCGGTGGGCAGGCCGTACTTGTCGGTGCCCAGGCCCTTAGCCACCTCGGAAGACACAAGATCGCTCATCGCACGGGTGATGGGTTCCCTCGGCTTCTTTTGATGCAAACCCTGAATGATTCGGGAGTTGGCAGATTCACTTTCGCCGCAGGCAGAAAGCAGTAGGCTGCTGGCCACAACGACGGCGCTCAGGCGTACCAAGCGGCGATGAGAAGAAAGCATGAAGGACCTTTCGTATCGGTTTAAAGTGCGGCGACCTAAGCGGGTTATTTGCGGTGGTTGCCACCGCGGCGGTGGGCGGCGTCGCGCTGGGAGCGGCGGGCCCTTACGCGGGCCGATTCGGAGGAGAAGCGGCCCGGTGCCGCAGCTGTGGGTAAATCGCGCCACGCTAGCGTTTGCTGGCCTGGCATGTGACTGACAAGGTCTGCTAGCTCTGCGTGCGCTTGACCTGGAGCAGCGGACTCCGGCTGGGCGGCAGGCTCTGGCTGGGTTGCCACGGGTTCTGGCTGTGCAGTAACGGGCTCCGGCTGCGTAGCAGTGGGGCTTGCGATGTGACGCATGCCGTGCGGCAAGTCAGCGCTGAAGTCTGCGGCGTCGAGGCCGGTCTCCCATGCCATGAAGGTGGTCGGCTCTACGGTGGCGGGTGGAATTGCTGGGCGGGATGGTGGAATGCCTAGTGCCGGGACGCTGGCCGCGAAGAACTCAGTGGCGTCGGGGGAGGGAACGTCGACAGCAAGGCGCCGATCCGCGCTAAAAGCGCGGGCCGCAACCGTGGTGCCCTGGCCAGCTGCGCGCTCCAGAATGGCGTTGAGGTGCGGCTGCTGGCCAGCTGCGGCCACACCGCCCAGGACCGTGCCAGGAGTCGCAGCCACGATGTCGCCCTCCACATCATGCAGCGTGACAAACAGCTGTTGCGTGCCCATCTGGTCCAGCTGGGCGTCATTAAGCTGGCCTGAAGCCGTATCAACGAGCAGTCCCAAGCCCCCGCAGAGAAGCACCGAACCGGCTGGCTGGTCATTGTTAGGAATCATCCATGGCGCCAGCCCCAAGCTCACAGCGACGTCCACGCAGCCTTCCGCAGGGAGGATCTCAACCGTGGCCCGAGTAGATAGCTGCAGCCCTGAGGCACGCACGCGGTCGAGGGCGGGGTAGTCGGCGGCCTCTTGTGCATCGAGGTATCCCAGGATGCCAAAGTGGCTGCGCACGCGCCAACCACCGGTAAAGGCGTCAGCCTCCAAAGTCACGTCGAGCGCGAGCGGCGCTTCACTTAGCGTGGGCAGGGAGAGCGCGGTGGACAGCACTACGTTGTCGAGCACCGCAACGTGTTCGACACCAAAGTAGCTTTTCGCCAGCGGATACAAGTTTCCGTTCAACGGCGCCTCCCATGTTGTCCTGCACTACGGATTGTATGTATCTCTAGCCTACGCACCTCGCAGTTGAGCAGGCACAGGCTGGTGTTCTATAGTCAGAGATGATGTACTCGCTGTCCACCTTAGCCATGGCTTTTGGCCTCACGCTTTTCGCCGGCTTGTCGACGTCCATCGGTGCCGGCATCGCAGTCAGCAAACGCAACCCTGGTCCGGCCTTCATGGCGGCGGCACTTGGCCTTTCTGCAGGTGTGATGCTCTATGTATCGTTCATGGAGATCCTCCCCACCGGTCTTGACCAGCTCACCGAGGCCTATGGCGGCGAGAAGACCGGCACCTGGGTGCGGTAGTTGGTTTCCTCCTGCTGCTGCCTCTGATGGGGCCGGCCACGATGGGCTTTAGCTTTGCTGCCATCGCCGGCATCATGGTCTTTATTTCCTTGGACGAGCTGCTGCCCACGGCAGAGGAAACAGGGGAGCACCACTACGCCATTTACGGGCTCATCGCCGGAATGGCGATCATGGCGCTTTCACTGTTGATGTTCTTATAAGGCGCGCCGCCTGTGTTGGCGCTGCTTAGGCGTGGGCGTCCTTGCCCGCGGACTTCTTCACGGCCATGATCACCGTGACGATGACAGCGCCGAGCAGGAAGCCGAAGATCATGGAGAGGACGGTGTCCGCGGTCCAGGCGAGTGCGCCGTTGGAGATGGACTCGGTCAGGTGGTGAATGAAGCCATAAGGCTGCTCAGCACCGAACTCGTGGATTCCCTTGATGACGATGTGGCCGCCCACCCAGAGCATCGCGGCGGTGCCAATGACAGAGATGATATTCAAAACAATCGGCATGCCCTTGACTAGGAGGTTGCCCAGAGCGGACTTCCCGTTGTGGCGCTCTAGGAGCTTAATACCCAAATCATCCATCTTGACCAGCAAGCCCACGGCGCCGTACACAGCCAAGGTGATGGCGATGGCCACGACCACAAGCGTGCCCAAACGCAGCCAGAAGGGCTCGTTGATGACCTCGTTGAGAGAGATCACCATGATCTCCGCGGACAGGATGAGGTCGGTGGTGATGGCGGCCTTCACCAGCTTGTTCTCGGCGTCGGGGTCCTTTTCCTTGGGTTCCGCGTCCTCTTTGTGCTCCTCGTGCGGCATGAAGTGGTGGAAAATCTTCTCCGCGCCCTCGAAACACAGGTAAGCGCCGCCGCACATGAGGATTGGAGTCAATGCCCATGGCGCAATCCAGGAAAGCAACAAGGCGATGGGCAAAATGATGACAATCTTGTTGATCAGGGAGCCCTTGGTGATGCGCCAAATCATTGGCAGCTCGCGCGCAGGGGTGACTCCCGCGACGTATTGGGGGGTTACTGCGGCGTCGTCCACGACCACGCCCGCCGCCTTCACGGAGGTCTTACCGGCAAGGGCTGCTACGTCGTCAACGCTGGCAGCAGCGGAGCGGGCGATGAGTGCGACGTCGTCAAGCAGTGCAAAAAGTCCACCAGTCATAGGTGTTATGCATCCTTCATTTGGAGAGTAATTTATCTCTCCATACTCTACGCACCTATTCAGCCGGAGTCAGGCTGACAGATTCAGCCCAGGAAAGTTCGATGCCCAGCGTGCGCAACCAAGCCATCGCATCATCGCCGTAACGAGTGATGCCCTCGACTGCAGTGAGGGTGCGTTCCATGGCGCGCTCGGCCTCTTCCGCGGAGATGAGACCTGCGGAGGTGGCGGCGGCCAGCTCGTCGATGTCGAGGACGTCGATGGGCTCGCCGGTGTTAGAAACCAAGTCGACGTACAGATCACGCGTGGTCCACACACCATCGGCGTTATCGATGTCAGCGACATCGAAGTAGAAGTCCTGGCGCGCGTCTACACCCTCGCGGAAGTGGAAGATGTTTGCCCGCAAACCCAGTTTCGGAAGCAGCCATGACTCGAGGTAGCCGAAGCGCGGGTGATTGGCGCCGCGGGCCATGTAGAGGCCGAAGTCGGTCTCACGGTAGGTGTCTACCTCGCGGAGGAATCCTTTGGGGTCAACGTTGACGTTGCTTACCGTATTAAAGGTTTCTTGCTTGACTGGGTGCAGGTCTGCGCTCATTAGTTCACCTCTAGGAAGGCTGCGGTGGGCGGGAAGCTACACGTAGATTCTTGAGTGTTGACGGATCCGGACAAAAGGGCCACGACTGTGCCCTTGCCTGTAACCGCGCGGCCCGAAACCGTGGTGGGGCCATCTTGGTTGATTCCGTTATTGAACAGTAGAGTGATGCCGGACTGGAAAGTGTCCAGGTTGAACCACCGTACGTTCATGTTTCCCTGCTCCTTGGCGGCAGGCGAGGTGCCCATTGCGGTGAAGAGGAAGACTACTTCGCCCTCGCCGGCGCCAGGCGCTGGCATCTGGGTGGGGCCGGGGACCGCGATGGCGGAACCCACAGAGTTGGCTTGGCCGCCGATGCACTGTGCGGAGACAGTAGGCCAGTAGAACTGGCGGAAGGCGGGGCCTTGGCCCTCGGGCATTGCTACGCCGGCATCGCCTCCCTCACCCATGGAAAAGGCGAGGCCGGAGAGGATGGCGCTGCGCAGCTCCTGGGGCATCCAGGGTTGTGCGGCGAATTCGCGGATGCGGTTCTGGGTGTCTTCTTTCGGGCGGCCGAGCTCATCCAAAGGGGAGAGTGCAGCGGCCTGGGCCTCCAGTGAGGATAGGTCCGGCGCGTCTGCTTGTGCGGGGGCGACAAGTGGTGCGGCTAGACCGATGAGCGCCGTGGTGGCGGCAGCAATAACTCCGGAGCCCGCGCGGAGGCGGGTTCCGTGGTTGCGCTGAGCGCGGTTGGTGGTGCTCGGAGTGCTCACTGTTATCAGAATCCTTGTGTTGGGTGCAGTAGGGATTGCGGGCTTCGGCCCGGCGAGGTGCTTGGAAACGACACTCGTCACAGAAGTCACAATAGTATCTGCAGTAACAATATTCACTTTTTCCTTGCGGTCAAGCCCTAAACCTGACTGCTGTGTCATATTTCGTTCGTGTATATCGTTTCGTTACAAAACCCTGGAACTTGTGTTTCTACAGCTCTTCATGCGCTTCAATGCTGCAAATTAGAGGGTGTCAGAGTATATTTAGACCCCGTTCAAATTTTTTCGCGCTTTCGCGCTCCCATTTTGCTTTTAAGGAGCACCCCACCAGTGACTAACACCGAGTTCCGTAACGTCGCCATCGTCGCCCACGTTGACCACGGTAAGACCACCCTCGTCAACGGCATGCTGGAGCAGTCCGGCGCATTTGGCGACCACGGCGAGCACACGGACCGCGTCATGGACTCCAATGACCAGGAGCGCGAGCGCGGCATTACCATTCTGGCGAAGAACACCGCTATCCACCGAAAGGGCCTTGGCAAGGACGGCGGAGACCTCATCATCAACGTCATCGACACCCCAGGCCACGCCGACTTCGGCGGCGAGGTTGAGCGCGGTATCTCCATGGTCGACGGCGTTGTGCTGCTTGTCGACGCCTCCGAGGGCCCGCTCCCACAGACCCGCTTCGTCTTGACCAAGGCGCTGGAAGCCAAGCTGCCGGTCATCATCTGTGTGAACAAGACCGACCGCCCTGACGCTCGCATCGACGAGGTCGTCAGCGAGTCTCATGACCTCCTGCTCGAAATCGCTTCCGGCCTTGAGGACGAAGAGGCGGCAGCTGCTGCTGAGACTCTGCTGGACCTGCCGGTTCTTTACGCTTCTGGCCGTGAGGGCAAGGCTTCCACCGAGAACCCAGGCGACGGCAACGTTCCTGCGGCTGAGGACCTGCAGGCGCTCTTCGACGTTATCTACGACGTCCTTCCGGAGCCTTCCGCTTCCGTCGACGGCCCGCTGCAGGCGCACGTTGCCAACCTTGACTCCTCTGACTTCTTGGGCCGTATTGCTTTGCTGCGTATCTACTCCGGCAAGATCAAGAAGGGCCAGCAGGTCGCTTGGATTTCTTGGGATGACGAGGGCAACCAAGTTGTCAAGAACGTCAAGGTCGCTGAGCTGCTGCGTACCGTTGGTTTCGAGCGCCAGCCGGACACCGAGGCAATTGCAGGCGACATCATCGCTATCTCCGGTATCCCAGATATCATGATTGGCGACACCATCGCTGATGTTGACAACCCCGTCGCACTGCCGCAGATTCACGTTGACGAGCCAGCAATCTCCATGACCATCGGCGTGAACACCTCTCCGATGGCAGGCCAGGGCGGCGGCGACAAGCTCACCGCACGTATGGTCAAGGCTCGCCTGGACCAGGAGCTCATCGGTAACGTGTCTATCCGCGTTCTGCCGACCGAGCGACCTGACGCTTGGGAGGTGCAGGGACGCGGCGAGATGGCTCTGTCTGTTCTGATCGAGAACATGCGCCGCGAGGGCTTTGAGCTCACCGTGGGCAAGCCGCAGGTCGTTACCCAGGTTGTTGATGGAAAGACGATGGAGCCTTACGAGATGCTCACCATCGACTCCCCGTCTGAGCACCAGGGTGCAATCACCCAGCTGCTCGCTGCTCGCAAGGGGCAAATGCAGTCCATGGACGTCCGCGAGGGTGACTGGGTTCGTATGGTCTTCCGTATCCCAGCACGTGGCCTTATCGGCTTCCGCACCCAGTTCCTGACCGAGACTCGCGGTGCAGGTATCGCGAACTCTATCGGTGACGGCCTAGATGTTTGGGCTGGTGAGATCAAGTCCCGCGCTACCGGCTCCCTGGTTGCTGACCGCTCCGGACAGATCACCGCATACGCTCTGCAGCAGCTGGCCGACCGCGGCGACTTCTTCGTCGAGCCAGGTATGGAGGCTTACGAGGGCATGGTCGTGGGCGCCAACAACCGTGATGAGGATATGGACATCAACATCACCAAGGAAAAGAAGCTCACCAACATGCGTTCCGCTACTGCAGATGCAACTGTGACCTTGGCGAAGGCTCGTACCCTTTCTCTGGATGAGGCCCTCGAGTTCTGTGGCACCGACGAGTGCGTCGAGGTTGCCCCTAACGTCATGCGTGTGCGCAAGGTCGAGCTGTCGGCTACCGACCGTAAGCGTGCGGCTTCTCGTGCAAAGCAGCTCAACAAGTAAGAGCTAGCAAGGCGCGGTCCCTTGAAAGGGGGGCCGCGTTTTGGTGTTTTCCGGGGCGGCGGACGCAGCTTGTGTGCACAGTGCGAAAAGGATGCTCCCAAATTGTGAACTCGAAGCATCTAAGGTCCTGAAATTGACCAAACAGGCCCGCAAAGATGGTTCGAAGGCAGCACATGCCCAATAGCACGCCAATCACTTACTGAGCATTGACACCGACTAGAGTAGTGCTAGTTCAACCAAGAAAGGCAGGCCTCCCGTGCAGAAGCTGAGCGCAGCGACTTTGATCGCATCCATGTGCGTCTTGACCTCCTGCATGGCCAACCCGGGCCCTCCACCGGTGGAGGAAAAACCCGCAGCCGCGAGCACGGAGACGGAAACGCCGACTCCTGTTGAGGAGGAAGAGAGCACCGAGCGCGAGACCGTCGCCATCGGCGTGGACCCACTCAGCAGCGGCCTCAACCCGCACCTTGTGGCAAATAATAATGAGTTAGTCAGCCAAATCGCCGAGCTCGTGCTACCTTCTGCCTTCCACGGCGAGCACATGGACACCGACGTCCTCGCCAGCGCCGAAGAGGTCCAGCCACCCGAGGGAGTGGCACAGCGAGTGGTCTATAAAATCGCCTCGCCCGCCCAATGGTCGGATGGCACGCCCATCAGCGGGAGCGATTTCCACTACCTGTGGACGCAGATGACCTCCACCGCAGGCGTCAGCGATGCCGCAGCCTACTACGCCATCAAAGAGGTCAATACTTCCTCGGCCGGCCGCGTGGTGACGGTGGATTTCAGCGAGCGAGTAGCCGATTGGCACAGCCTGTTCGCTCACTTGCTGCCCTCCCATCTTTTGCAGGACGCCGAATTTACTCGAGCGCTCGCAGACGGAATCCCGGCATCCGCTGGGCGTTATTCCGTCGCAGGCGTCGACCGCGGCAGGGGAGTCATTACCCTCAACCGTAACGATCGCTTTTGGGGAGCTGACCCTGCGCTTGTCGACGTCGTTCAGCTGCGCACCGTCCGCAACACCGGCCAGGCCGTCAATATGCTGCGCTCCGGTCAGGTGGGATTTGTCGATTTCACCCCAGAACAAACCTCCCTGGAGAACCTCAGCCTGCTCAGCAACGTCAATGCCGGAACCGTAACCCGCGGCAGGCAGCTGCGCCTGCACCTGTCCGCGCGACAGTCTGCATTACCGGACGAGCGCCAGCGACGCGCCCTAGCCTCGCTCATCGAAACCGACCAAGTAGCCCGCCTGGCCGCCGGCCGCGCTTCGGAGCTGCGCCCTGGCCAAAACCCTGTCAGCGGGGAGGCGGAGCTCGCACCGCTGCGCGAGCGCGCCGGACGCAAGCCTTTGCGCATCGCCGCGGACCCCACCAACTCGGAGGCTATGGCCGCTGCACGCACCATCGTGGACGTCCTCGAAGCTCAGGCGATTAGCGCAGAGGTCGTATCCGAGCGCACCCAAACCATCACCGGCACGCTGCTGCCGCGCGGCGAGGTCGACGCCTTGGTCTCCTGGGAGTCCCTCGCCGTCAAGCCCGCAACAATGGCTAGCCACTTCTTATGCGAAGAGGAAGGATTGGTATCCAGCGATTTTTCTGGATTCTGCCCCGAGAACTCCGAGGCCACCGTCAGCGAGATTCTCTCTGGTCGCATCTCCCCGGAGGAAGGTCTGGAGCGAGTCCGTAAGCTGAACGCTGAGCAGGTGCTTTATGTCCCGTTGATGGACGAGGTGCGTATTCACGCGTTGGGCAGGGGTATCGTAGGGCCCGGCCAAAGCATCGAGGATTGGGATGCAGGGCTAGTTACAGCACCGACGTGGAGGAAAGATGAACAATAAGGATTTGCAGGGCTACCGTGTGGTAGCTGTGCACGCGCATCCAGATGACGAGGTGCTGTTTACTGGCGGAACGCTGGCGGATATGGCTGCCCGCGGCGCCGATGTCACGGTGATTACCGCGACCCTCGGTGAGGAGGGCGAGGTTATCGGCGCTCCTTACCAAGGCCTATGCGAGTCCGACCAACTCGGTGGCTTCCGCGCTCGCGAGCTTTCCGACGCCCTGCGCATCCTCGGCGTGCAGGGAATCCAGCTCGGCGGCTTTGGCTGCTTCCGCGATTCCGGCATGGAGGGCTCGCCGGCCCACGACAATCCCCGCGCGTTGGTCAACCGCGTGGATGAAGCAGCGGTGCTTCTCAAGGAACACTTCGCTCAGATTCAGCCACACATCGTTTTGACTTACGGCCCGGACGGCGGTTACGGTCACCCGGACCACATCGCCGTGCACAAGGCAGTTCACGCTGCGGCGGATCCGCGCCAGCGCATTTGGTGGGCCATCTTTGAGCGCAGCGCCCACTACGCCGCGCTCGAGCAGGTGGTCGCGCCGCAGGGCTGGGCCAAGCCAGACCAGGCGTACCTCGACAACTTCACCAACGAGTCACATGCGGTAGAGCATGCGCTTTCCGACGCCGCCCTCGCCGCCAAGCGCGCCGCCATGGTTGCCCATGCCACGCAGATTTGGATGGCTGACGCAACAGTTACGGAGACGAATCCCGAGGCAGCCGTTGCGGGGATCGTTGACCCTGAGGTGGCTGTTGGTGCTTATGGCTTGTCGAATCTGCTGGTGATGCCGTTGCTGCGCGCCGAGCACTACCAGTTGGGTCAAGGCGAGCTAGCCGTCAGCTTGCTGGAGGGGCTGTGATTTTAAACCAGTTCACGCGGGGCGAGCAGGTTACCGGCTTGGTGTGGTTGGCAGTCGGTGCATTGACCTCTTTGGTCTTGGAGGTTGTCTACCTCACGGCGCGCCTTCCGCTGCCCGACGGCGCAAGTGTGGCGTTTCCCATCACTATTGTTGTGGCCTGGTGGTTCAATGGAGTGCTCACGCGCACAGCGCGGCTGTGGAGTGATAATGCCTACATTGGTCTCGTGCCTTTGGCTGCTTGGTTGCTTGGCTACTTCGCATTCGTGCTGGGTGCGGCGGTAACTGGGGATATGTGGCTGGCAAATAATATTCTTTCGCTTCTGCTGCTGATGGCTGGAATCGGCGGCGGAATTTTCCCATTTTTCAAACAGAAGTGACATACTGTTGAACATCCCAAAACCCGTGAAAACAGGAGTTTTAGCACCTCATGACTTACACAATCGCGCAGCCGTGCGTCGATGTGATGGACCGCGCTTGCGTTGAAGAGTGCCCAGTCGATTGCATCTACGAAGGCAAGCGCTCCCTGTACATCCATCCTGACGAGTGCGTGGACTGCGGCGCTTGTGAACCTGCTTGCCCGGTCGAGGCCATTTTCTACGAGGATGACGTTCCGGACGAGTGGATCGATTACAACGACGCGAACGCTGCGTTCTTCGATGACCTGGGCTCTCCAGGCGGAGCAGCCGCGCTCGGACCGCAGGACTTCGACGCCCCGATGATTGCTGCGCTTCCGCCGCAAAATCAGGATTAATTTTAAATTCCCGGCCCATTCATGCACTGGCGTGAACAAGGCCGGGGTTAATTGTTTGCTAGCCGCATATTCATCGCCACAACGCTCAAGGAGTTTTAGACTCATGGCTCGCCAACCGCTCGGAAACACACTGCCTGACTTCCCGTGGAATTCTCTTGCAGACGCGAAGAAGAAGGCACAGTCGCATCCGGACGGAATCGTTGATCTGTCTGTGGGCAACCCTGTGGACCCGGTTGCTCCGGGCGTCCAGCTGGCGCTGGCTTCAAATGCGGAGGCTCCTGGATACCCGACCACTGCAGGTACGGCCGCTCTGCAGGACGCGATTCGCGGCAATGTGCATCGCCGCACCAATGTGGAGCCAGAGGCCATCGGTGTGCTTCCTGTCATTGGTCTGAAGGAAGCCATCGCTTGGCTGCCGACGTTGCTCGGCATGCGCGGTGAGCGGGTGATTATTCCGTCTGTTGCTTACCCGACCTACGAGGTTGGCGCACTCATCGCCGGGGCGACTCCTGAGCGGAATGACGACCCAGCCGCGTTCGGCGATGCTGCGATGGCATTTGTGAATTCTCCCTCCAACCCCACGGGCAACGTCTTGAGCGTGGAGGAGCTGCGCGACGTGGTGGCTTGGGCACGTGAGAACGACGCTATTGTGGCCTCCGACGAGTGCTACTTGGCGCTGGCCTGGGACGATGACAAGAAGCCGGTCTCCATTTTGGATCCACGCGTAAACGACGGTGACACCACGGGTTTGATTGCTATGCACTCGTTGTCGAAGTCCCACAACTTGGCGTCTTACCGCACCGGTTTCTTCGCTGGCGATCCGAAGCTCATCGCGGAGCTGCTGGAGCTGCGCAAGCACGCCGGTCTCATCGTGCCGGGGCCGATTCAGGCGGCGATGGTTGAAGCTCTCAACGACGACGACTCCGAGAGCTTGCAGGTTCGTCGCTATGCTGCCCGCCGTGCGAAGCTGCTGCGTGCCCTAACGGCGGCAGGCTTTCGCATTGAGCATTCTGAGGCCTCGATGTATCTGTGGGCTACCCGCGATGAAGACTGTCGCACGACGGTGGACTGGCTGGCTGAACGCGGTATTTTGGTCGCCCCTGGTGACTTCTACGGCCCAACGGGGCAGAAGTTCGTGCGCATCGGCTTGAACGGCACCGACGAGCGTATCGACGCCGCTGTTGCCCGCCTCGCGCAGTAAATAGGTCGAGGGCCTGCCCATGGCTTTTCGACCGCCAGCGCGGGAGGGGATAAGCCCGCGGAAGGCGGTCCTGCATGGCACCGTTCCTGCCGCGCCGCAGTATTGGGCGGCCGAGGCTGGGGATTCTCCCTTTCCGGCAGGTGCACTCTTAGAGCCCGGAACGCGGCTGGAGCGCCCTATTCCTGCGTGGTACCACCCAGAGGTCCCGCCGGAGCCGCCCATTCCTTTCGACTATCAGGTGCTCTATGCCGATGAGCATCTTCTTGTCGTTGACAAACCGCATTTCCTGCCCACGACGTCGAATGGGCGAATCGTGCGCGAGACTCTGCAGACTCGCCTGCGCGTGGATATGGACAATGATGAGATTGTTCCGTTGCATCGCCTCGATAGGCTCACGGCTGGAGTTGTGGTGTGTTCGGTGAACCCACGCACGCGTGGGCTGTATCAGCGCAAATTCCAGGACAGGCAGATGCACAAGACTTATCGCGCTCGGGTGACGCAGCCACTCCAGTTTGAGGGCACGGTGACGCTGGGGATGTCTAAGCCGCACGGAAGCAGGCAGGTTGTCGTGGATCCGGCGGGTACGCCGACGCAGACTTTTGTGCGTGCGAGCGGCAAGGACGTGGAGCTCCAACCGCTGACCGGACACACGCATCAGCTGCGGGTCTTGTTGAACCACTTGGGTAGTCCCATCTGCGGGGATGACACTTATCCAGTGGATAAAGGGCTGGCTCTCTATGACTTCTCGGAGCCTTTGCAGTTGGTACACGAGTGCTTAGAATTTATCGATCCGATATGTGGCGCGCGGCGTCAGTTTTTCGCTGCGCAAGGGTGAAGGACTAGACTCTAATAGGTTTTAATTTTAGACGACGCTAAGGGGCGAGCTATGGCGGATTTGACCTTTGCGCGGTTTGCCTCCAATTTTGGCCAGTTTATTAAGTTCGGCGTGGTCGGTGGATCAGGTGTGTTGGTGAACCAAGCGGTGTTCATTGCCACCAAAAAGATCTTTGATTCTGCTTTTGGATTGCACTACTACGATCCTTTCTGGGCGATCCCGTTCACGGATTTCAACATCCGTTGGTACAACGTCTTCGCATTCATTGCCTTTTTCGTTGCAAATATTTGGAATTACCAGCTCAACCGCAAATGGACGTTTGGCTCGGTGGAGAAGGTGTCCTGGTTGCGGGGCTTTTTCCCATTCCTTATCACGGGCGTTGGTGCGATGATCGTTTCGCAGATTGTTATGGTCGCTTTGATCAACACGAACTCGCCGGTCCAGCTACCAAGCGATATCTTCGATGACTCCTCTGGATTAAGAAACAAGAGCTACTGGGCGAATGCGATTTCCATCGTGGTCGCTATGCCGATAAATTTTGTCATCAATAAGCTGTGGACATTCCGCTCGAAGCCAAAGTCGCCTGTCGTCGTTGCCCAAGAGGATCCGCTCTAAAAGTACTTTGGCGGCAGTAAGGTGAAGGTATGAATAAGCTGTTTTCTCTCCTTTCCTGCGCTGCCCTCGCTGGTGCGTTGACTGCTTGCTCGTCTGGTTCCTCCGACAATTCGCAGGATTCTGAGCCTAGATTCGCGGCCGCTGTGTCTGCGTCGGTGACGAGCTCGGCGACGTCGGAAGAGAGCACCGCTGCACCGAGCCTGAAGGTTGTGGACGAACAGTACTTTATGGTTAATGAGATAACTTGGGTCGTGCTCATCCGCGACGGTTATTGCTTCGTTAAGCAGAGTGGCAGTTATGCAACTTGCCAAATGACAATGGTTGATACGCCACAAGTGGAAACCCCTGTGGGAATGGATTCGGCCGATACCGTCGCTAAGAGTGAATCAGGACAACTGGAATTTGTTAAGTCGATGACCGCAGGCCTACCGGGCGGCGGCCTGGCGGACTCGGCGCCTAAGACAATGGAACCGGGCACTCGCACCACCATTCAAGGCATCACACTGACTAATGACTTTGATGGAACGTTCGCCATGGAAAGCGGAGGCAGTGTAGCGACTTTTACTCCTGACGGACATGTGTCTATAAACTAGGAGGTCCTAAAAAGGCAGTAGCACCGGCGAGGGGCCGGTGCGATCTGTTGAGGATGGCTAGTCCTCGAGCTGCTTATTGAGGCGCTTTTCGACGTCGGGAAGCGGCAGCGTCGAGGTCGGGGAAATCCCGCGCATCTTCGCATTGATGACGCTGGCGACTGCGAGAATTGCAAACATCGCTGCGGCCGAGAGCAGCTGAACACGGGCACTGGCGTCGGTCAGCATGAGCACCGCAATGGCCGCGAAGATGGCCAGGGAGAACCACGTGAGGTACGGGAAAGCCCACATACGAATGGGCAGCGGGTGGATAGCTTCCAGGCGGCGGCGCAGGCGCAGCTGGCTCACCGCGATGAATACCCACACGATGAGCAGGGAAGCGCCAGCAGAATTGAGCATGAAGCGGAGCAACCAGCCCGTGTCGGCGTAGTTGAGCACGACCATGACCACAGAGAGGAGCACCGACAGGGCGATGGCGTTGGTGGGGACGCCGCGCTCGTTGGTCTTGGTAAAGATCTGCGGTGCCTCGTGGCGAGAGGCCAGCGAGTGCATCATGCGCGAGGAGGCGTAGATCTGCGCGTTGAATGCGGAGAGCAGTGCCAACACGATGATGACTTCCATGAAGCCGGCCGCCACCGGAATGCCAGCGCGGTCGAGCACCTGAGTAAACGGTGACTGTGCTGCGGTGTCAGCGCCGCCGAGAGTGGAATACGGTAACAGGAAGGTGATGACCAGGACGGAGCCCAGGTAGAAAACCGAGATACGCAAGATGGTGGAGCGCACCGCGTTGACGAGGGACTTCTCAGGGTCCTCAGACTCGGCGGCCGCAATGGCTACTACCTCGATGCCGCCGAATGCGAAGGCAACGGCGAGCAGACCTGCAGCGACACCGCCGAGGCCATTCGGCATGAAACCGTCTTCGAGGAACACCTTGGTACCGATGAACTCGTGCCCTGGTAAAAGGCCGAAAATGAGCAGGAAGCCCACGAACAGGAAGGCGACGATGACAATGACCTTGATGGCAGCGAACCAGTATTCAAACTCGCCGAAGAGGCGTACACGCATGAGATTGACGATGCCGAAGAATGCTACGCACACTGCGGCCGGAATCCACGGCGACACATTGAACCACGAACCGATGAAGCCGGCCGCTCCGGTGATTTCAGCGCCTAGGACTGCAACGGTAGCGAGCCAGTAAATCCAGCCTTGGGTAAATCCGGCCCAGCGTCCGATGCCGTGCTCGGCATACTCGGAGAAGGAACCGGAGGCGGGGATAACGGTGCCCATCTCGCCGAGCATCTGCATCACGAGGATGGCGAGGAAACCAGCGATGAGGTAAGCGAGGAGCACTGCGGGGCCTGCGGCGGAAATACCAACGCCGGTTCCAAGGAAAAGGCCCGCGCCTATAGTGGAGCCGAGGCCCATCATGGTGAGGTGGCGGACCTTGAGGCCGCTGCCAAGAGCGTCTGATGAGGAAGATGTCGATGCAGTCATCTTCCCAGTTTAGAACTCGGCTGCGAGGGGTCTATGAACCGGGGTCTCGGCGGCTTGAGGAGAAGTGTGCATTTGCTGCACGCTAGGGCGGGTTTGGGCCCAAATGTGGGCCTTGCATGCGGAAATGCACAACAAAACCAGCAAAACCGGCAAACCTGTACAAGTACCCCGAAAACTAAGAACCCCGCGCCCGCAGCATTGTCGCTGCGCACGCGGGGTTGACAGAAGTCTAGTTCTTGTGCAGATCCTCGTTGAGAGCGATTGCGTCAGACTTCCACTCTGTGGCCTCGACGGCACCGGAGACGGAGTTGCGGCGCAGCAGGACGCCAGACGCGCCGGAGAGCTGTGAGCCCTTGACGGTGTCGCCTTCCTTGACGCCAAGAGCCTCGGCGATCTTGCCGAACACGGCGATCTTCGTGCCAGCGGTGACGTAGAGGCCGGCCTCGACTACGGCGTCGTCGCCAAGCGAGATGCCAATACCCGAGTTGGCGCCCAGCAGGCAGCGCTCGCCGATGGAGATGACTTCTTTGCCGCCACCAGAAAGCGTGCCCATGATGGAAGCGCCGCCGCCAACATCAGAGCCGTCACCGACCACAACACCCGCGGAGATGCGGCCCTCAACCATGGAGGCGCCCAGGGTTCCGGCGTTGAAGTTCACGAAGCCCTCGTGCATAACCGTGGTGCCCTCAGCGAGGTGAGCACCGAGGCGGACTCGGTCGGCGTCGCCAATGCGGACGCCGGTCGGCACGACGTAGTCCACCATGCGCGGGAACTTGTCCACCGAGTAGACGGTAACCGGGCCGCGGGAGGACAGGCGGCCGCGGACCATCTGGAAGTCGGCAACCGCGCAAGGACCGTAGTTGGTCCACACAACGTTAGCCAGCAGGCCAAAGATGCCGTCCATGTTCAGGCCGTGCGGCTTGACCGCGCGGTGGGAGAGAAGGTGGAGGCGCAGGTATGCGTCGTAGGTGTCCACCGGGGCCTCGTCCAGATCCTTGATGGCGGTCTCAACTGCAACGCGAGCCACGCCGCGTTCCTCGTCCGGGCCCACCAGCGCAGCGAATTGCTGTGGGGTCTGCTCCAAGCGGGTGGTGCCGGTCTCCGTGACGTTAGCGTCCTCGCCGATGTGAACGGCAGGGAACCACACGTCAAGGACGGTTCCATCGTGGGTCAGGGTGGCAAGGCCGCGGGCGGATGCAGAAGTCATATCTAGAAGTGAACCTTTTGATTGCCGGGAATCGCCCGAGAAACCCCGGGCGACATCTTTTCACCGCTACAGCTTACACAGCTAGTTAGTTTCCGTAGCTACTTGGCGTGGTTTTGTGAACTGCGACGCAACGACGAGGAAGACCGTTAGAACGAGCACGGCAATGACCTGGTTGCGGGCAGAAGGATCGAAGAGCATGAGCACGACCAGCGCTGCCATGGCCAACAAAGTGGCCCATGGCAGTACCGGGTAGGCGATGACGCGGATGGTGGTCAGCTCGTTATTGGCAACCATGATGGGGTGCAGCTTCAGGTAGGAAGCAACCACGAAGATCCAGATCACCAGCAGGCAGCCGCCGACCGCATTGAAGAGGAAGGACAGAAGTCCTGGTGGGTTCCAGAACTGCAGGAGAACCGAAGCGAAGGCGAAAACAATCGAGAGGATGACCGCAAGGACCGGGGAGCCGGAAGGGTTCTTCTTGAGGAAGACCTTAGGTGCGGAGCCGTCCTTGGCCATGTCATGAACCAGGCGGGAGGTGGCGTAGATCTGCGCGTTGAACGCGGACAGCAGTGCCAGGGCGATGATGACTTCCATGAAGCCCGCAGCGAATGGGATCTTGGCCGCTTCCAGAACCAGGGTGAACGGGGAATCCGCGGCAGCGTCGGCATCCTGAATCTTGGCGAATGGCAGGATCATCGTGATGACCACGATGGCGCCGATGTAGAAGACCATGATGCGGAAGATGACCGCGCGGACTGCGGTTGCCACGTTGTGTGCTGGGTCCTCAGACTCAGCGGCGGCGATGGTCACTAGCTCAATACCGCCGAAGGCGAAGGCCACAGCAAGCAGTCCAGCCGCAAAGCCAGGTAGGCCATTAGGTAGGAAGTTCTCAGTGAAGTTTGTGAGGGCCAAGTCGCCGTTGAATCCAGGCAGCACGCCCACGAACATGAGGACACCAACGACGAGGAAAGCGATGATAACCGCGACCTTGATGATGGCAAACCAGAACTCGAACTCACCGAATCCGCGGACTGCGGCGAAGTTCACCACGGCGAAGAAGGACACAGCGATGAGCGCTGGGATCCAGGGGGCGATGTCAAACCACGAGGAGATAATGGCGGCAGCGCCGGTAATCTCTGCGCCCATAACCATGACTAGCATGAACCAAAAAATCCAGCCCAGGGTGAAACGGGCCCAGTTGCCGAAAGCCTGTCCGGCATAGGTAGAGAAGGAGCCCAGGGAAGGGCGGGCTGCGGCCATTTCGCCGAGCATCCACATGATGACGGCTACGAGGGCGCCGGCTATCGCATAGGAGACGAGAACCGAGGTACCGGAAATCTGAATACCGAGACCAACGCCGAGGAACAGACCAGCGCCGACGGCCGATCCGAGACCCATCATGGTGAGGTGGCGAGTCTTTAGTTGCTGTGTGGCATCTGCCATATTCATCCGCCTTTTGTGACGTGCTTTAAGTTGACCAAGGGGATATTACACAATGCAGCAGACATCCGTGGACGCTACGATGGCGCTTTGTGACTTTAGATCTGTTTGCGTCCCCGATCGAATTGACCAAAGCGCTCGTTGATATTCCGAGCCCATCGCATCACGAGGAGGCGATTGCCGATGCAGTCGAAGCCGCCCTGCGCGGCCTCGACAGCGAAAAAGTCGAGGTAGTGCGCTATGGCAATACCGTATGCGCGCGCACCAACTGGGGCAAAGATTCCCGTGTGGTCTTGGCTGGCCACATCGACACCGTGCCTTTGGCTGACAACGTTCCCCACCACATGGAGGGGGACATCATGTGGGGGTGCGGCACCGTCGACATGAAATCCGGCATGGCTGTGTATTTGCATGCTTTCGCCGCGCTTTACGACGCCCCAGAGCTCGCCCACGATCTCACCGTCATCGCCTATGAGGGCGAGGAGGTGGCCACCGAGTTCAATGGCCTGGGACACCTACAAAAGGATCATCCGGAGTGGTTGCACGGTGATCTGGCGCTGCTCGGCGAACCCTCCGGCGCCATGATCGAGGCAGGCTGCCAGGGCACCATCCGCCTGCGGGTCACGGCCCACGGCACCCGCGCCCACTCTGCCCGCGCCTGGCTGGGCTCTAATGCTGCCCACACGTTGGCTCCGGTGATGATGAACGTGGCCAACTATGTTCCGCGTGTGGTCACCATCGACGGCTGTACCTATAAGGAAGGCCTGAACATCGTGCACCTGGAGTCGGGGGCGGCCACGAACACGATTCCCGACGAGGCCTGGATGTTCGTCAACTTCCGCTTCGCGCCGGACCGCAGCCTGCCCGAGGCAATGGCGCACATGCGCGAGGTCATCGGCGAGCACGAGAACGTCAGCATCGAGGTTGACGACGAAGCTGGCGCGGCACTTCCCGGGCTGGGACAGCCTGCGGCACGCGCGCTTGTCGACGCCGTCGGCGGCCAGTTCCGCGCCAAGTTTGGCTGGACCGACGTGGCCCGCTTCTCCGAGATGGGCACGCCGGCCGTGAACTTTGGCCCGGGCGATCCCGGGTTTGCTCACAAGAAGGACGAGCAGGTCCCCATCGAGCAGATCACTACCGTATCCACTGCACTCCTGCAGTACCTGACCACCGCTTAGGCGCTACAGTCGTACAAGCCACCCTCCCGCAGGACCCCGAAGCGTCCCAAAGCGCCCCGAATACAAGGAAGTATCCCATGTCGCCTGAAAGAAACCGCACCCTCCGTGGCCCACTGCTTTTGCGTACCGATGGCCAGCAAGAGTCCACCTTCGATCAGCGCCTTTTGGAGTCCGGCGCTGACCACGAATGGCAGCACGCCGATCCGTGGCGAGTGTTGCGCATCCAGGGTGAGTTCGTGGCCGGATTCGACGCTCTTTCCAAGCTGCCCAAAGCAGTTACCGTGTTTGGCTCGGCGCGCATGGGGGAGGGCACACCAGAGTACGACCTGGGCGTGCGCGTTGGCGAGGCATTGGCCAAGGCAGAATATGCCGTCATCACTGGCGGTGGCCCTGGCATCATGGAGGCCGCCAACCGCGGCGCATATGAAGCAGATGGGCTCTCCGTGGGCCTGGGCATCGAGCTCCCGCACGAGCAGGGGCTCAATGAGTACGTGGACCTGGGACTGAACTTCCGTTACTTCTTTGCTCGCAAGACGATGTTCCTCAAGTACTCTCAGGCGTTTATCTGCCTGCCTGGTGGCATGGGCACCATGGACGAGTTCTTCGAGGTGCTGTGTATGGTACAGACCGGCAAGGTGACCAACTACCCAATTGTGCTCATGGGCACCGAGTACTGGTCGGGTCTCGTTGAATGGCTCAAGTCCACCTTGGCGGCGGGTGGTTTCATCAACCCGGAGGACCTCGATCTCTTCCTCATTACCGATGACGTCGATGAGGCAGTCGCCCATATCGTGGAGCGCCACAAGGTGATGAGCGACAAGCGAGTCCGCAATGAGCGCTAGCCTCGCCCGAGTCATGGCGATTGTCAATCGCACCCCTGACTCTTTTTATGACAAAGGCGCCACCTTCGCGGAGGATCTTGCCATTGAGCGTTGCTCGGAGGTCATCAAACAAGGGGCCAGCATTGTCGACATTGGCGGAGTGAAGGCTGGGCCTGGCGAAGCCGTCGATGCACAGGAAGAAATCGATCGTGTGGTTCCCACCATCGCCGCGGCGCACGAACGCCATCCGGACGTGATCATCTCCGTCGATACGTGGCGTGCCAGCGTGGCCGAGGCAGCCATCGCTGCCGGCGCCACGCTCGTCAACGACACCTGGGCTGGATGGGACCCCGAGCTCATTGAGGTAGCCGGCCAGCACAAGGTGGGCTACGTCTGTTCCCATACAGGCGGCGTGACACCGCGTACGCGTCCGTATCGCGTGCACTTTGACGACGTCGTCGCAGACGTCATCGCCGAAACTACGGCGCTGGCGGAAAAGGCAGCCACGCTTGGCTGCCCGGAAGAGCTGGTCTATATCGATCCCACACACGACTTTGGCAAGAATACCTTCCACGGTTTGGAGCTGCTGCGTCGCATTGACGAGGTGGTGGCCACCGGTTGGCCGGTGCTCATGGCCCTATCAAACAAGGACTTCGTAGGGGAGACCTTGGATCGCGGCGTCGGCGAGCGCGTCTTTGGCACTCTGGCGGCCACGGCTTGGTCTGCCGCGCATGGCGTGGCAGCATTTCGCGTCCACGAGGTTGCGGAAACCCTCGACGTCATCCGCATGACCGCCGCCATCCAGGGGCACATGGCGCCGCTGAACACAACACGTGGGCTTGCATGAACGTCAGCGTTATCATCCCCGCGTTGAATGAGGAAGCCACCGTCGCCGATGTCGTACGCGCCTGCCGTGCGGATAACCCGGCAGAGGTCCTCGTCATCGATGCCGACTCCGTCGATCTCACTGCGCAACGCGCGCGTGACGCCGGGGCGACGGTGCACAACTGGCGGGACATCCTTCCCGACATTTCTCCTCGCCCAGGAAAAGGCGAATCCCTATGGCGCGGGGTAGCTGCCGCGCGAGGAGACATCGTGGTTTTTGTCGATGCAGACTTAGAATCTGCCCGGCCGGGAATGGTCAAGGAGCTTGTTGCTCCGTTTACTGAACCGCGAATACAAATGGTGAAGGCTACCTACCGCCGCACTATCGACGGCGCTCCCAGCGGCGGTGGCCGCGTCACGGAGCTCACAGCAAAGCCGTTGTTGCATATGTTTTTCCCTGAGCTCAGCGTCATCTCCCAACCGCTGGGCGGGGAGTATGCGCTGCGACGCGACGTCGCATGTGCCCTGCCGTTTGTCTCCGGGTACGGGGTCGAAGCAGGACTGCTAATCGACGTCGCCAAGCGCTACGGCGTGGAATCAATCGCCGAGGTGGACTTAGGAGAGCGCGTGCATCGCAACCGACACCTCCACGAGCTTGCCCCCATGGCTGATGTCGTGGCGCAGACAATCCTCTCGCGTGCCGCAGTCGTAGGTCCTATTGATCAACGCCTCGCCCTTAACAGTAAGCTCTAGCCTATGCTGTCGTGGATTTTGTTAATTGCAGTTTTGCTCGCGCTCGTGATCCTAGGAACCTGGGTGTGGGGTTCTATTTTTGGGCGTGGCGAGGTGTTTTCCGACCTTGACGAACGCCGTGACCTGGTTAAAGACAACCGGGAGGCGTTGCGCGAGGATCGCTTTGATGACATCCGCTTTGACGTTGTCTCTTATGGCTACCGTCAGACCCAAGTCGACGCTCTCCTTAACGAACTGGAAAAACGTTTGACCTCCACAGGCTCCAATTCTGAAGCTTCCACCGGCGAAACGGCTGCAGCTGCAGAGGAATCCGCCGAATCTGGAAAGCCAAAGGCCACTGAGGGCTAAGCAAGAAAGCAAAGCCGAGCTGCGCCGCTTAAAAACACTAGTCCGCAACGTGACTAGGAAAACGGCGTAGAGTGGTTGGGGTAACCCAAATAATTTGAATCCCAAAGGAGCGGAACAACTATGGCAGCTATGAAGCCACGCACGACAGGTGGGCCAATGGAAGCAGTTGAGGAGTCCCGCAAGATTGTTATGCGAATCCCCTCCGATGGTGGTGGCCGAATCGTCGTTGAACTCACCAAAGAGGAAGCAGCTGAACTCGGTTCACTCCTAACTGAAGTTTCCAGCTAGTCTGAAAGCATGCTTTCACACATCATCGATGTTCTGGCCGACCCCAATGATGGCTCTGCTCTCACCGGTGCGGATGATTTCACCCGCCTGGTATCGGGATCGGGCCATTCCTTTGATGTAGCCAAGCAAGGCTACGTCACGCTCTCGGCAGGCGCAGGGCTTAAACATAAGGGCGACTCCATCGAGATGGTCAATGCCCGCGAGACCTTCCTCTCCCTCGGGCACTTTGCTCCGTTCGTGGAAGCTGTCACTGGCGCGGTCCAGGATGCACTGGATGCAGCCGAACTACCAGAAACCGTTGCCCCGACTCTGCTTGAAGTAGGTGCTGGCACAGGCTATTACCTAGCGCACACCCTCGACTCCATCGCGGACGCACGCGGCGTCGGCCTCGATATTTCACCACATGCTGCCAAGCATTTGGCAAAGTGCCACCCACGCGTCGGCGCAGTTGTAGCGGACGTGTGGGAACGCCTTCCGTTGCAGGACGATTCGGTGGATGCGATTTCCGTAGTTTTTGCCCCTCGCAACCCAGCCGAGTTTCAGCGTATTTTGCGCCCGGGTGGCGAAGTTATCGTCTTGACCCCTGGTGTGGGGCACTTGGATGAATTGCGCGAACCTCTAGGAATCTTGGGCGTAGAGGAAGGCAAGATTGAGCGCATGTACGAGCAAGCCGCAGGCTATCTCGAACAAGCGGCCGACCCTGTGGACCTATCCTTCCCGATGAACCTCGACCGCGCTTCCATCGCAGCACAGGTGGGAATGAGCCCTTCGGCCCGCCACCTGGGCGCTGAAGTTCTTGCAGAGCGGATGGAGCTGCTTCCTGAATCTATGACGGTTACTGCGCGTGGGCGTCTCGACCGATTGCGCGCAGTATAACCCAATTAAAAGGCGTGAATTCCCGGGTCCTAGGCTAAGGGCTAGGGGGGACATGAAGAAAGGCTGGAGACCACGTGGGGGTCTCCAGCCTTTTAGTCTTTAAATGTTGTGCCTTAGAGCTTAGAGCCCTTGCGCTGCCAGGATTGCTCGATTACAGCATCGCCGGAAGTCTCAACGATGACATCGGAGCAGCCCTTCTCGAAGTAGACCCGGGAGCCCATCGCTACCTGGCCGCCGTCGGCGTAGACCTCTACAGTGGCGCCGTCGACTACGACGGTTAGGGAATCAGAGTCGCCTTCCGCGAGTTGAGCTATGGCCGGCTCGGAGTCCTTGAAATAGGAATCAAAAGCCTTAGCCATAGAACGATCAAGCGTCAAGGTGCTGCCTGCGTGGGTGACCACGGCCGCTGGTTCACCGTTGCCGTCCAACAGAGTTACCGTGACGGAAGAGCCCTCTGGGACGTCCAGTACGCCGGTCCAGGAACGGGCGCGTTCAGACTGACGGATTGCGTCCGGTAGGCCACGCGGCGGAGTCTGGAAGAGCTTTCCACCCTGCAGGGTCAGGTGGCGCGGCAGCGCCAGCGTATTGGCCCACCCCTCCTCCTTGAAGGATGGGTGCAGCGAGGGATCGTCGCCGCGGCCATTGCCGTTGAGCAAACCGAAGATGAGGGCTTCGTCGTAACGCGTCTCCTGCGGAATGGTTCCATCAGTGGTGTTGGTATTGCGCGGCCGCGAGAAGTCATGGCCGAAGTCAATGCGCTGGAAGCCAGACGCAATAGTAAAGGTGGTTCCTTCCAAGCGACCCACCAAGTATCCGGAGACGTCGCGGTTGTTGCGTTCAAGGGTAAGAAGGAGGACGTCGTAAATGCGGCCGTCCACCTCGTCACGCAGACGCACCAAGCGAGGGGAAACCACGGGCGGAATAGAGGAGTTCGCCGGCACCTCGCCCTGGTTGAAGCCTGGCTCGCCATTGAATTCGAGCGGACCCTCGACTTCCCAGGATAGGCCGTCTGCGGAACGGAGAATTACCGGAAGCGGCGCATCAGAGTGCCCAGTCAGTGCAAGCATGAGCCAGCCCGCGTGGCCCTCGTCGCGGTCCTTTGCCGCCCAATCCGGAACAACCGAAGGGGAGCGGAAGCGCGAGTAGTTGGTGACGGAGCTAGCCACTTCGCCATAACGGACAACGTTGGGATCCAACGAGTGACGATCATCAGAAATCTCGCACACGTCATGGAAGTCCGTGAAGCGGGCCAAACGCACCGAAGTGCCGGTGGAGGTCACTGAGGTGAAGTAAAGATTGATGGCGTCTTCTCCCGCTGCCACGGAGCCCGCGCGCAGGGAGAGCTCGCCGCCGACAGGGGCCAGGACGTCGTCGCATTCCAGCCAGTCGAAGGGGAGTTCTTCAGAATATGTGTGGCCCCAATGCGCCGGAGCAGAAAGCTCATGACGGTACTGGAAGAACAGATGCCAAGTGGTGCCATCGAGAAGGACCCCGGCAGGTGCTTCAAGAATTCCCGATTCCGGAACAAAGTGCAGTTCAGGACGATGAGTTGTCACGAATAACCTTCCTAAAAATGTGCCTATACGAGGGCGCGGTAGATGTCGACGGTTTGGGAAGCGATGGTGGCCCACGAGAACTCGTCGACTGCGCGTTTGCGGCCAGCTTGGCCGAATGCAGCAGCCCGCTCTTTGTCAGTAGCAACCTGATTGACAGCCGCGGCGAGGTCCGACTCAAAGGTAGCTGTATCGTTCTCGTCGTAGTGGACCAGCACGCCGGTCTCACCATTCACGACAACCTCGGGGATGCCGCCGACGTCAGAAGCGACGACGGCGGTGCCACACGCCATGGCTTCGAGATTCACGATGCCGAGCGGTTCGTAGATAGAAGGGCACACGAAAACTTCGGCGCCCGAGTAGACCTCCTGGATAAGGCTGCGCGAAAGCATCTCTTGTACCCAGAAGACCCCGTCACGGGTGGACTGTAGTTCCTCGACCAGAGCCTTGGTTTCCGCAGCGATTTCAGGGGTATCTGGAGCACCGGCGCAGAGGACCAGCTGGATGTCCTTGTCGAACTGGGCTGCAGCCTTGAGTAGGTGCTTTACGCCCTTTTGGCGGGTGATGCGGCCGACGAAAGCAACGACGGGGCGCTGCTTGTCGACGCCCAGGGTGTCGAAGTAGTCAGCCTGGCGCGGCTGCCACAGCTGGGTGTCAATACCGTTGAGAACAACGTGCACCTTGGACTCATCGATGCGGGGATAAGCATCCAAGATAGCGCCCTTCATGCCGGCAGACACAGCGATGACGGCATCGGCATATTCCATGGCGTTCTTCTCTGACCACGAGGAAATCTCGTAGCCGCCGCCGAGCTGCTCGCGCTTCCATGGGCGATGCGGCTCCAAAGAGTGCGCAGTGACTACGTGCGGGATGTCGTAGAGGCGCGCCGCAAGATGCCCAGCCAATCCGGCATACCACGTATGTGAGTGTGCGATATCGATGTCGGAGGCGGCAGTGGCCATGCGCAATCCGGTGGACAGCGTTTGGATAGCGGGGTTAGCTTGCGTCAGCTCCGGATCAACCCCGTGGGTGAAGACATCTTTTTCGTCGCGGGGCGCGCCAGTGCAATGCACTGATACGTCGATGAGTTCGCGCATAAAACGGGTTAGTTCGGCGACATGTACGCCTGCGCCACCATAAATCTCTGGTGGATATTCTTTGGAAAAAATTCCGGCTCTCATGCCCTCCCAGAATACGGATTAAGTTAACCGTGTGCAGAAAAAGACCGCGGGGGTAGTTTCACAGATATTTCTCCTGCGAAACGTTTGAAAAGTGAATAGGTTGGAATATGTGAAAACGCAGCCTAATGTCCTTGCCATTGTCCTCGCCGGCGGCGAAGGTAAGCGTCTCTTCCCGTTGACGGAGGATCGCGCGAAGCCCGCCGTTCCCTTCGGCGGCTCCTATCGCTTAATCGACTTCGTCTTGTCGAATCTCGTCAACGCGGGTTATCTCAAGATTGCGGTCTTGACTCAGTACAAGTCCCACTCCCTCGACCGTCACATCTCGCAGGCCTGGAATTTATCGGGCCCTACTTCCCAGTACATCGCTTCCGTTCCGGCGCAGCAGCGTCGTGGCAAGCGTTGGTACAACGGTTCTGCGGACGCCATTGTGCAGTCTCTAAACCTTATCTATGACGAGAAACCTGACTATGTCATCGTCTTCGGTGCTGACCACGTTTACCGCATGGATCCCCAGCAGATGGTCGAAGAACACATCGCCGCCGGCTTGGACTGTTCCGTTGCTGGTATTCGCGTACCGCGCTCAGAGGCTTCTGCATTCGGTTGTATCCAGGCTGATGGCATGGGCTCAATCACTGAGTTCTTGGAGAAGCCAGAGAACCCGCCATCAACGCCAGATGATCCGAACATGACTTATGCGTCGATGGGTAACTATGTCTTCACCGCCGACGCTTTGATTGAGGCGCTGCTTGCGGATGAGCAGAACGAGAATTCTGATCATGACATGGGTGGCGACATCATCCCTTATTTCGTTGAGCGGGGTCAGGCCCATGTTTATGACTTCATGGCTAACGAGGTTCCTGGCTCAACTGAGCGTGACCACGGTTACTGGCGCGACGTAGGTACCATCGACTCGTTCTACGAGGCGCACATGGACCTCATCTCTGTGCACCCAATCTTCAACTTGTACAACAACCGCTGGCCGATTCACTCCACCGATGAGTCCAACCTGCCGCCAGCAAAGTTTGTGCAAAATGGTATCGCACAATCGTCAATGGTGGCTCCTGGCTGCATCGTCTCTGGCGGTACGGTCCGCAACTCCGTCCTTTCTTCGGACGTCCATGTTGCAGACGGTGCAACGGTAGAGGGCTCTGTCCTTTTGCCAGGTGTGCGCGTAGGCAAGGGGGCGGTGGTTCGCCACGCCATCTTGGACAAGAACGTTGTTGTTTCCGATGGCGCAATTATCGGCGTTGACCGCGAGCGCGATGAAGCCCGCTTCAAGGTCTCTGATGGCGGCGTAGTGGTTGTGGGCAAGAACGAGACTGTCTAAAACCGCCACTTAGGACTCGGGTTGCGATAAAAGCCGGGGCGGAGCTTCCTTTCAAAGGTCGGCTCCGCCCCGGCTTTTTGTGCCCAGTTCGTCGCTAGTCTTTCAAGAGTTGTGACAGCTAGCTACTGCTTGGTGATGAGTGTAAGTCCCGAGCCCAATGGAAGACGCGTGACAATCGCGCCCTCGAGGGAGCGTGCGAGTTCATCTGCCTCGCGGGCTGCCGCAGTGTCGCGGTCAGTACGCGTGGTGTCTGCGAGCGTTCCGTCGAGGAGGGAATTGGCCAGTACCAAGGTGCCGTGCTGGCGCAGCAGAGGGAATGCGGCGTTGATGAGTGCAGGCATATCCAGTGCAGGAACGTCGGCGAAGATGAGCTGGTATGCGTCAGTTGCAAGGCGGCCCATCACCTCGAGTGGACGAGAAGGCAGGAAGCGTGCACGCGTGGTGGCGAATCCAGCCTCACGGAAGGTGGCCTTGGCCATGGCCTGGTGCTCTGCCTCCGGGTCGATACAGGTGACGATGCCGTTTTCAGGCAAACCCTGGAGGAGATAGATTCCTACCACGGCGGCAGCCGGGGTGATTGCTACTGCCTGCGCGCGCTCAGCACCAGTACTGGTGGCGGTGAGGGAGGTAAGCAGCTGTCCCGTTGCTTCATCAGGAACGGACAGGCCGTATTCCTCAGCATGGGAGCGTGCTCCGGCGAGTGCCTCAGAAACGTCGCTGGTGGATTCGATGTAAGAACGCAATGCGTCGTATGCCGTAATAGTCACAACCTAAACCTTAGGTAATTTTGTACGTGCGCGGTGTCATGACGCCAGGATTGTTACTGATGAGATAAATGATTTCTCTTCACAGAGTCTTAGCAGAATAATGTCTGGCGTTTTGAAGCTAGGTATAGAAAAATGATCGGCATGACAAAAAAGCAGATCGTTGAATCTTCTCTCGGCGAAGCACACGAGGGGGCTCCTGCATCCTTCGCTGATGCCCAAGAGGAACTGACTGGAACGGCTGCTTTTGACGCGGGCACTGCAGCCATGCCCTCCTGGGCTGAGCTGGTGGCTGAGCACGCAGACTCCGTTTACCGCTTGGCGTACCGCCTTTCTGGTAACCAGCAAGATGCGGAGGATCTCACTCAAGAAACGTTCATGCGAGTCTTCCGTTCACTGGATAAGTACCAAGCCGGCACCTTTGATGGATGGCTGCACCGCATCACCACGAACTTGTTCCTTGATATGGTCCGTCACCGCGCCAAGATCCGTATGGAGGCTTTGCCGGAGGACTACGAACGTGTCCCAGGAACGGACATGACCCCGGAGCAGGCCTATTCCGTGGCGAACTTGGATCCAGTTCTGCAAAAGGCTTTGGATGAGCTTGCCCCTGATTTCCGCGTCGCCGTAGTCCTTTGTGACGTTGTGGGCATGAGCTACGACGAAATCGCAGAGACTCTGGGGGTGAAATTGGGTACTGTTCGTTCCCGCATCCACCGTGGCCGTTCGCAGCTGCGCGCTGCCTTGGAGAACGCGGCACAGACCAACGACGACGCTCGCGTGCTGTTGCGCACTCGCTAGCGTTGCGCACCAAGCGCCGTTCGGCGTCTATGGTGGGAGATAGCAACGCGCCGCAAAATAACGGTGACGCCTCGATAAGAAGGAAGGTGGGAATAGTTCATGGAATCCTTCGAACGTAAACGCCGCGCCGCCTTCTCTCTGCGTGGGGTGGTGGGCACTGAAACCAGCATCGATAATGCCCATTCCAAAGCCCGCGATAAAGCCAAAGCTAAGGCGCGGCGTGGCGACACCATTGGTCACCTCGGACCAGAAGCTGTGGCAGCCTTTGTCGACGGTGAAATGGAGCCGAAGGCAAAACACCGCGTGCGAGTGCACTTGGTTCATTGCTCGGAGTGCCGTGCAGACGTCCACGAGCAGCGGCACGCTTCCGAGTGGCTGCGCCAGTGCAACGTCGATGCCCAAGTCCGCGCACCCAAAGATCTGATGGCCAAGCTCGCCGGCATTGCTAGTGACGCCGCGACCGTAATGCGCACTTCTAACGAAGCAAGGGCTGAAGAGGTTTGTCAGGCAGCTTCACCCCAGGATTTCCTCGATAAGTTTGAGATGGTTATCCGCGCAATTAAGCACAACCAAGGCCGTAAATAGCTTCGTCCCAATACTTGGTGGAGGTGTCGCCTCGGCAGAAGACAGCCGAGAGGGATAAGATGACACCGTGTTTTCTTCAATCGGTTGGCTCGAGATAGCGTTCATCGTTCTCATCGGAATTGTTGTCATCGGCCCGGAGCGCTTGCCTGGGGTTATTACCGATATTCGGGCTGCGATTTATGCCGCGCGCAAGGCCATCAACAACGCCAAAGCAGAGCTGGAAGGCGATCTGAGCGGCTTGGGTGAGGAATTCGACTCACTGCGCGGCCCCATCAGCCAGGCCGCAGAGTGGACTCGCATGGGCCCACGTGGCGTTATCACCAAGGCGCTTTTCGACGGTGATGAATCCGCGTGGGATGACTTCGACCCTAAGAAGATGACGGAGGGCCTAGGCAAGCCGGCGATTTCAAACCAACCGCAGCAGCCAACCTCGGGTACGCAGGGCTCGTCCACACCAACGCAGAATAAGCCGGCCTTCGACTACTCCCAGGTTTATGCACCCCAGCAAAACACCTCGCACTCCAAGCCCAGCCAGCAGGGCCAGCAAGCACAAACACAGGCGCCACAGGGGCATGAAAACGCCCACAAGCCGAAACCTTCCGATGACGGGGGTCATGCGGCAGGTTCCGGCTTCTCCTGGGCTGACGTAACCTAGCTCGTCCGAGCCCGGCTCGTGGTTAGTGGCGGGTAACCCCGAGTCCGAGGGTTTTGCCTACGAGTGAGTCGGAGCGGATGGCCAGCTTATCGGCTAGCCCCTTGACCGCCTGCGCGGAGGGGGACTCAGGCGCGGCCTTAACGATCGGCTCGCCAGCGTCGCCACCAGTGCGCAGGGCGGGATCGAGAGGGATCTCAGCCAAGACCGGTACCCCGTAGCCGAGGATGGTGGACAGGCGCTCAGCCACGACCTTGCCGCCGCCAGTGCCGAAGATATCCATCGTAGAGCCATCTGGCAGCACCATGGCGCCCATGTTCTCAATGACACCGGCAACGCGTTGACGGGTTTGCTGCGAGATGGAGCCGGCACGCTCTGCAACCTCAGCGGCTGCGGCCTGCGGGGTCGTCACGATGAGTAGCTCGGCGTTGGGGATGAGCTGCGCAACGGAGAGCGCGACGTCGCCAGTGCCGGGCGGAAGGTCGAGCAGGAGCACGTCTAGGTCGCCCCAGAAGACGTCCGCCAGGAACTGCTGCAGTGCACGGTGCAGCATCGGTCCACGCCACACCACAGGGGCGTTGCCCTTCACGAATTGGCCGATGGAGATGTGCTTGATGCCGTGGGAGATAGGTGGCAGAAGCATCTCATCATCGAGCACCGTGGGGCCAGCGGTAGAACCTAGAAGACCGGGCACGGAGTGGCCGTAGATGTCAGCATCGACGATGCCTACTTTGAGGCCCTTTGCCACCAACGCGGCAGCCAGGTTAACGGTGGTGGAGCTCTTGCCGACGCCGCCCTTACCGGAGGCGACCGCAAAGACGCGGGTGGTGGAGTCTGGTTTTGCGAAAGGAATTTCTGGCTCTGCCTGGCCGCCGCGCAGCTTCTGCTTGAGTGCGCGACGCTGCTCGTCGCTCATTGCGTCGAGTGCGACGGATACTTGGCCCACGCCCTCGAGATCCTCGAGGACAGCGCGAGTGTTGGCTTCGATGGTGTTTTTCATCGGGCAGCCAGCGATGGTGAGATAGATTTCTACAGCGACGTCATTGCCGTCAACGTTGACGGACTTGACCATATCGAGTTCAGTGATGGGGCGGCCGATCTCGGGGTCTTCAACCCTAGAAAGGGCCTCCCGAACGGCGGATTCTGTGATAGCGCTAGTCATAACCCGTCCCATCTTAGCCCTTTATTTAACACAGGAAAACGCTGGGATAAGGCGGCGTCGTTAAGCGCAAATGCGCAGTGTAGAATTTTAGGGACGTTGTGACCCCTTGTTAACTCACTGATGTCATCTTCTGGAACATCTATTAGGAGACTGTGTTGATGCAAACCCGCGCATTTCTCGCGATGCTGGCCACCGCAGGACTAGCCTTGGGCACGGCCAGTTCCTGCGCAAGGTTTGATCCTTCTGCTGATGCCAAGGTGGGTGTGGCTCAAACAGTGACGATCGCAGTTGATGCGCAGTCCACGCGCCAATTGGTGCTGGCGGAGCTCTACAAGCAAACCCTCGAGTCGGAGGGACGTGCAGCTAACATAGTCAACAACGATGTACTTTCGGAAGACACGAGCTTGAATGAAAAATTGCCGCTGTTCCAAAGCAGTGACGGGACAAGCAACCTCTACATTGGATGTACCGGTCAGCTCCTGAACGCGTTTAATCCTGATGAAGCCAGGAAGCTATCGCAGCGCTTTGTTGCGGACGAAAAGGAACCCTCTGGTGAAGATTTCCTAGCCACTACGCATATTGCATTGATGAATGCTCTGCCGCCTGAACTGGCGGTCGTCGAACCGGCCAGTGCTCACGGTTGTGAAGGCTCTGATGTGGAACTTCCAGAGAATTACGTGGCCTTGTACTACAAGGGCCTGTTCAATAGGGAAGAGCGCCTAGCGGTGTCTTCATTGACCAAGTTCCTTACTGAGGAAGAAATTGAAGAGCTCGTTGAAAAGTCCGAGAAATCGGGCTCCATCGAGGAGACCGTTGGCCAATGGATGGCGGAGTCCAACGCCGGAACAGTGATGGATACTGGCGGAGATTCGAATTCTTCTGGTGGCTCTGATCTGACATCTGATGACGGCAAGACTGATAAGAGCAGTAAGCCAAAGTCCTAAGCTTTTCATCTCTTAGCCTGCTACACCGCGTGCACGCGGAAGTTGGTTCACTATTCAACAAAAAGCGCCCTTGCCTCCCACGTGATGGGAGACAAGGGCGCTAGTGCTTGCTGGTGGGGGCGAACCTGACCCCCGTCAGCTGTGGCCGTCTCAGACGGCCACGTACACGCTCTTAGATGTCGAAGGCTTCGTCCAGCAGCTTCTTCTGCTCAATCTGGTGGACCTTAGCGATACCAGTAGCAGTGGAGGACTGTGCACGGCGGGAGACGCGGACCATTTCCGGCATATCCGGAATCAGGCGGCGCAGATGCTCGTTGTAGAACGGCCATGGACCCTGGTTAGCCGGTTCATCCTGAACAAAGCGAACCTGGGTAGCGTTCGGGTAAGCCTTGAATGCCTCAGACAGGCGGTTGAACGGAATCGGGTGCAGCATCTCGAGGCGAACGATAGCTACGTCGTCGCGACCGTCAGCTTCCTTCTTCTTTGCCAGCTCCCAGTACAACTTGCCGGAGACCAGCATAATGGTCTTGACCTTGTCAGCATCGCCGACCTTGTTGCCGTTGTGGTCAACGAAGTTCGGGTCATTGATGACGGACCGGAAGGTCTTGATCTCCGTGAACTCCTCGATGGAGGAGGCGGCAGCCTTGTTACGCAGCATGGACTTCGGGGTGAAGACAACCAGCGGGCGCTTCATGGAACCGAGAGCCTGGCGGCGTAGCAGGTGGAAGTGGTTTGCCGGGGTAGAAGGCTGAGCCACGGTCATGGAGCCTTCAGCACACAGCTGCAGGTAGCGCTCAATGCGAGCAGAGGAGTGGTCAGGGCCCTGACCCTCGTAGCCGTGCGGCAGCAGCAGGACCAGGCTGGAGAGCTGGCCCCACTTGGCCTCACCAGAGGAGATGTACTCGTCGATGATGGTCTGAGCACCGTTGGCGAAGTCGCCGAACTGTGCCTCCCATGCCACGAGAGCATCCTGGTTACCCACGGAATAGCCGTACTCAAAGCCCATGCCGGCGTACTCGGTCAGAGCGGAGTTGTAGACCAGGAAGCGGCCGCCGTTGCCCTTGGTTTGTGCAAGGTAATTCAGCGGGTTGTACTCGCTGCCATCGCGCGGGTCGATCGGGATTGCGTGACGCTGGGTGAAAGTGCCGCGGCGGGAATCCTCACCAGCCAGGCGGACCAGCTTGCCCTCGTTGGCCAGGGAACCAAAAGCGATGAGCTCGCCCCAGCCCCAGTCGATGCCGCCCTGGGTGGAGGACTTCAGTCGCTCCTTCGCGACGCGAGCAACGCGCTTGTGGTACTCGAAGCCCTCGGGGCCGTTGGCGTAGGCCTGGGCGATTTCGGCGATTTCCTCGGCAGTGATGGAGGTATCCAAACCACGGGTGAGCTCCTGTGCGGCGGTGATGCCATGCTGCTCGCCCGGAGCACCGTTCTCAGCTTCCTTGACCTGGGTGAAGACGGACTCCATCTGGTCGTGGAAGTCACGTGCAGCTGCCTCGGCTTCTGCATCAGAAAGATCGCCGCGGCCGATGAGCTCCTCGGTGTAGATCTCACGAACAGACTTGTGCTCATCGATGATGGAGTACAGCTCTGGCTGAGTCATCGAAGGATCATCCGCCTCGTTGTGGCCGCGCAGGCGGTAGCAGATGAGGTCGATGAAGACATCCTTGCCGAACTTGCGGCGGTACTCGGTGGCCAGCTGGCCTACCCACACAACTGCTTCTGGGTCGTCGCCATTGACGTGGAAGACCGGGCAGTCGAAGCCCTTAGCCAGGTCGGTGGCGTAGTGAGTGGAACGAGCGGAATCCGGGGTGGTGGTGAAGCCAACCTGGTTGTTGACCACGATGTGCACGGTGCCGCCGGTGGTGTATCCACGCAGCTGGGACAGGTTGATGGTCTCCTGAACAATGCCCAGGCCGTTGAAGGAAGAGTCGCCGTGGAGCATGACCGGAACAACGGAGAAGCCGTCCTGGCCCTTGTCCAATAGGTCTTGCTTGGCGCGGGCGATACCTTCCATGACTGGGTCAACGGCCTCGAGGTGAGACGGGTTAGCAGCCAGGGTGATGTCGATTTCGCCATCGCCGAACATCTGGATGTGGTGGCCCTCGGAGCCCAAGTGGTACTTAACGTCACCGGAGCCGCCGAGCTGGCCGCCCTTGTAGTTGCCATCGAACTCGCCAAAGAGGTCAGCCAGTGGCTTGCCCACGATGTTGAACAAGACGTTGAGGCGACCACGGTGCGGCATGCCGATAACAACCTCGTCGAGGCCCTGGCCGGCAGCGGTGTCCACGATGGCGTCCATCAGCGGGATGAGGGACTCAGCGCCCTCGAGGGAGAAGCGCTTCTGGCCCACGTACTTGGTGTGGAGGAAGTTCTCGAAAGCCTCAGCAGCGTTGACCTTCTGCAGGATGTACTTCTGCTCAGCGTTGGTCGGCTTCGGCATGCCAGCCTCGAGGCGATCCTGCAGCCAGCTGCGCTCATCGCGGTCCAAGATGTGGGCGTACTCGGAGCCGACCTTCAGCGTGTAGGCATCGCGCAGACGCTTGACGACCTCGCGCAGGGTCATGGTCTCCTGGCCACCGAAGCCGCCGACGTTGAAGGTGCGGTCCAGGTCCCAAATGGACAGGCCGTGGGTCTTGAGGTCCAGGTCGCGGTGGTCCGGCCAAGGCAGGCCCGGCTGGCGCCAGCCCAGTGGATTGACGTCCGCGAGCAGGTGGCCGCGGGAACGGTAGGACTCGATGTACTGCATGACGCGGGTGTTCTTGTCCACGCCGGTGTTCGGCACATCCTGTGCCCAACGGAAAGGCTGGTAAGGAACGCCCATGGACTCGAAGAGTTCGTCCCAGAAGCGGTCATCAACAATGAGCTGGCCGAGGGTGCGCAGGAACTCGCCGGACTCTGCACCCTGTATGACGCGGTGGTCGTAGGTGGAGGTCAGGGTGACCAAACGGCCGACGCCCAGATCTGCGAGGCGGTCTTCGGAAGTACCGGCGAACTCCGCCGGGTAATCCATGGAGCCAACGCCGATGATGGCGCCTGCGCCCTTGGTCAGACGGGCGATGGAGTGGCGGGTGCCGATGCCGCCTGGGTTGGTGAGGTTGATGGTGACGCCGGAGAAGTCATCCATCGTGAGCTTGTTCTTGCGGGAGCGGTTAACGATGTCCTGGTATGCGTCCACAAACTCGGAGAAAGACATGTTCTCGGCTTCCTTGACCGCGGCAACGACGAGTGCGCGGGAGCCGTCCTTCTGGGGAAGGTCGATAGCCAAGCCCAAGTTGATGTGCTCAGGCTGGACCACGGTGGGCTTGCCGTCTTTGACCTCGTAGCGGACGTTCATGTCCGGGTGAATTTGGGTTGCCTTAACGAGGGCGTAACCGAGGATGTGGGTGAAGGAAATCTTGCCGCCGCGGGTGCGCTTGAGGTGATCGTTGATCATTGCGCGGTTTTCCCACATAAGTTTCACCGGTACGTCGCGCACGGTGGTAGCGGTAGGAACTTCAAGGGACTCGTCCATGTTCTTGGCGATTGCCTTGAACATGCCCTTGAGCTGACGCTCGCCTGCCTCGGGGGCTTCGCCAATGCGATCGAGCGGGGATTCAGGGGTCTTCTTCTTAGAGCTGAAATCCTTGCCAGGCTTCTCAGCAACCTTGGCAGGCTTAGCTGCCGGTGTTCCGCCAGGTGCAGCGGACTTAGCAGCAGGCTTTACCGGAGCCGACTTCTTGGCGGACTTATCTGCAGAAGCAGCCGCCGGGGTAGATGCACCATTGTTTGGTGCTCCGTTGGCCTCGAAGTAATCGCGCCACTCCTTATCTACGGAGTTTGGATCCTTGGAGTACTGCTGGAACTGTTCGTCAATCAGCCACGCATTAGGGCCGAAAATGCTCGAGTTGCTCACGGCAGGAATTCGCCTCATTTCCTTGTTAATTACGGTTCGTTAATGGGACTTTAGTAGCGTCTTCGCGCGGGTGCACACGGCACCCCGAAAAGTGTCTCCTCACATGATACGTTCCGTGTTGTTTTACTCACTAGGTTAGGGGTGAAAAGGCCCCCTTAGTGGCGGACAAACACTTAAGCGGCGGGCAATGGCGATAGTTGTTCGCGGGCGTGCTCCATGACCTTCTTGGCCAATTTGCGGTTCGCAGAGGTACCTAGGACGGCGCCGATACCCATGGGCATGAGCTTAGAAACCCATGCCCATTTCAAGCGCTTGGTGATCTGCTTGGTAAAGAGCTTGGTCAAGCGTCCATTGAGGCCGTTGAGAGTGGGCGCGGAAAAGCGTGACAAGGTTGCTGCTGAGGTTACGCCCGAAACAGTGCCCAAGTCACCGACGAGAGTGTCAACCACCGCGGTTCCCTTGGAGCCGGTTAACACGAGTAGGACCAGAGCACGGCGGCGTTCTTCGTCACTAATGTTGTCGCCGCGCAGGTAGGCGGAGGACAGGATGTACCACGCAGCGGACTCTAAGAAGACTACGGACTCGGCACCGACGGCGGCCACGCCGGTAACCATGCCGACGCCTGGGATGGCAGAGGATGCGCCTGCGGCCGCACCGGTACCGGAAACAATGTTAAGGAAGTGCTTGTCCACGAGCGCCTGCAGTTGCGCCGGTGACGAGCCTGGGTTGCGCTTGCGCAGTCCTTCTACGTACTTGGTGATTACAGAAGTTTGTACAGCGACGGCCTTATCGAGCCCTGCGAGCAGCGCCTTAGTAAAAGTATTGACGTTGTCGGGGTTAATGTCATAAACGTCGAGCCCTTCTGGGGCAGTGCCCTCAGTGCCCTTAGCGCCCTCAGCGCCCTCGACACTAACCTCAGCAGTAGCTACGTTGCCGTTTCCGTTCTTTTTGTCATCTTTGTTAAAGAAAGCAGCCATTTTTGTTCACCTTTTAATATTGGTAATGGCGCTCCGAATGGGCGCCACGTTTATTTCCCACCGTAGCGTAAGATTCGGCCTTCAAACTGAAAGCTTCCTGTGGGTTAGCCAGTATTTGCTATGAGCATAGTCGCAGCTGGCTGCCAGACATTGATCGTTAAACTCTCCTAATCTTGTAGATATGAATGCTGATGGAACTTACGGCCTGAGGTCTCGCGAAGCAAGTTCCGCCGTAGCCAAAATGCATGCGGCCAGCGCGCATGCGCGGGCACGGGCGGCAGCGGTGGCCGCTGCTAATGCCTGGGAAGATGATCTGACCGTTCGTACCGACAGCGGCTGGGTGCGCGGCAGTCTTAAAGAGGATCTGCGCACCGATCGCCCTATCTCTGCCCCGGTGCGCTCCTGGCGTGGTATTCCCTTTGGCGCGGATACGGGTGGCGCCAACCGGTTTATGCCTGCTCAAAAAGTGGCGCCTTGGGAAGGTGTGCGGGAGTGTAAACAGTTCGGGGCTGTGGCTCCACAACCCATTTATTCTTGGCAGGACCGCGTCGAAGGCTCCGAAGACTGCCTTCACCTAGACGTGGTGCGCCCCAATAACGATGAGAAGCTGCCAGTGGTGGTCTACCTGCACGGGGGAAGTTTTATTGTGGGTTCGTCGCACATGTTGATGTTGCGGGGCTTCGAGTTAGCCGCGCAGATGGGCGTTGTTTACGTTTCCGTCAACTTCCGCTTGGGTGCATTGGGCTACCTGGATTTGCGCAGCCTGGGCGGGGAGTGCACGGCAAACCCTGCGGTTTCGGATCAGCTCTTGGCGTTGCAGTGGGTCAAACGCAATATTGCGGCTTTTGGCGGTGATCCTGAAAACATCACGTTGATGGGGGAGTCAGCTGGCGGTGCTGCGGTTCTGACACTGATGACGGTTCCGCGGGCTGAGGGATTGTTCAATCGTGCTATTGCGCAGTCGCCCCCTATCGGCATGTTGCATTCGCGCACGCAGTCGACGTTCTGGGCGCGGGAATTGGTATCGCGTATGGCGTTACCGCGGGCGACGAGCGTCGATGACTTGCGCACCCACGATTTCGGCGACATCGTGCGGGCCGGCCAATCCATGATGTGGCGTGCGGGCGAGCTTTTCCATTTGAACTCCTGCTACGCCCCCACAGTGGATGACGACCTCATTCCGCAGCATCCACTTGTGGCCTTTGAAGAGGGCAAGCAAATTCAGGTCCCGCTGTTGGTAGGTACGAACTCGGATGAGGCCAGCTTCGGTAAGTTCCTGTACCAGCGTCAAAGTGCTCGGCAGCGTGCGGCACTGCGGCTTTTGGCTTCCTTCGATGAAGTGAACGCGCCGGCGGTGGTCAAGGCTTACGGTGGGGCGATTGCGCGTAAGGACTTTGCGCACTTGCTTGCCGACGCCCTGTTCTGGGCGCCCACCGTTCGCGTTGCGGATGCGCATGCCCGCACGAACAACACGTGGATGTACCGCTTCGACTTTGCGCCGACGGCCTTGCGATGGCTGGGATTGGGAGCAATGCACTCGATGGAGCTTTCCAACATCTTCGGCGACCCGGGGGCGTCCCGCGTTTCGGCTCTGACTCGAATGGGAGATAGCTCACTAATGGATGATATGACGGAGTTGATGCAGTCTCAGTGGTCCTCGTTCATTCACACGGGCAAGCCGAACGAGGATTGGCCGGTGTATGCATCGCAGCAGCGTAACACGATGATTTTCGACTCCGAGCCGCGAGTGGTTCAGGCGCCTTGTGAGAGGCGTCGCCAAGCATGGGAAAACTACAACATGTTGGAGTGGGGAAGCGGGCGCCCGGAACTGCTTTCTGCCCTGGGCTTCACAACGGATGCACTGGAGAACAGGTAGGATCTGAATGGCCTTGGCGTTTGCCTTGATGACCAACTGCCACATGGATGGATTGCACTAATGAGCTTTTTCGAAGATATCGCTTCTGCGTTGGACGCTGAGGGGATTGAGTCCCGCGTCAATGATGACGTGATGTTTGTGCCCATTACCTCAGACCTTGAAATTCAGTTTGTGGAAATTGACCCTATCTTGCCAGCTGCGAACGTCTACATTGCGGCGGCGGATGTGGATGAAGATGATGAAGACTTCGAGGCGGTTTTAGTCTCGGTGGCCTTCTCCGTGGATGACGCTGTTGAGGCTGTGGCCAAGCACATCGCTACTGACCAAGTAGTAACTGTGTTACGTGACCTTTTGGAAGGCACGGACGAGCGCATTACTGATCTAGAATTTGTGCAGGACGAGTTCAACCCCAACTTGGTTGTGGCTGAGGTTGCAAATGACTCTGAACTGCGTGTTCTGGTGGAAACTGTGGACGGTGTTCCTTCCGCGATTGTCCGATTCCTTGCCTTTGATTTTGATGAAGAAGAGTTCGACGAACTCGAGGACGAGGCAATCAACGAGTTGTGGGAGTCTGATGACGCGGATGCTATCAGCGAGGAGCAGCGCTTGGCACTGTTCGAGGCAGGCGAGCTTGACGACGTCGCTCCTATCATCGAGGTTCCCGCTGAGGCCCTAGAGCTTGGCACTTACACCGACTTCGACCGTCTCTTCGACGTTTTGAACCTTGTTTCTGAGCAGGCAATGGATTGGGAAGCACAGTTGGTTTCCTTCGACGACGATGAATTCGAAGAACCGGATGTCTATGACTTGTTCGGCGCCGACGACGGTGATGACATCGACGACGATGACATTGACGACGATGACATTGACGACGATGACATCGATGGTGACGATGATGAAGACTTCGGAAACGAAGAGCGTGAGGATTAGAGTAAACGCGTCCATGAGGATTGCGAGAAGGCTCTAGCTACCTACACACCGCTTACCCGCAGATAAGCTTCATTGCAGGTCTGCTTGTAAGCGGTGTAAATTTGTGTCCCTATGCTGGCTTCTTCCCGGTAATGGTGTCTTCACCGGCTCTGCGTGCCGCCTGCCCCAATCGAACAAAGTGAAATCCACAACTATGCCGTACTTACTCCGTACCAGGTGGCGTCAGCTACTTGTTGCGCTTGCCATGTTACTTACAACAGTTTCGTGGGCTTTGACGATGAATTCGGAGTTTTGGAGCATCACCTATACTTTCGAAAGCCCCTTGACCATCGTGATTTGGGTACTGTGCCTCGTTGCCACGTTGTGCCTGTTGATTTCCAAATACGGTGCTTTACCGCGGCACATGATGTTTAACCCCATCATGGGCATGGCGGTGAACTTGATTTTTGGCTCCCTTGTGATGGGCACGAACATCCCGTTCTACTTTGACACGATCGGCACAATGGTCATTGCGATTTTGTATGGTCCGGTATTAGGCATGGCAACGGGTGTTGGCGCCACGGTTGTTGCCTCAAGCTTTGCCGCATACCCACTAGCGTTTAATCCAGTGGCGATACTAGTGGGGTTCTTGTTCGGTGTGCTTGGTGTCCGCAACTTTTTCCGATATGTGACGGGAACAATTGCAACCGGTCTCGTAGGAGGCATGCTGTGTGGAATGGTTTCCGTCTATCCGATGATTTTCTCCTTTGGAAACAGCGGTGGCGTCGGGCGTCCAGGTCTGTTGCTGTATTTCCAGCTGATCACTGGTGATGAGCGCCTGGCAATTATTTGTCAAGCACTCCTATCGCACTCCGTCGACAAGGCATTCACCTTGCTCCTTGCCTGTACGCTCATCCGCTTTGCGCCCATCGCGCTACGCACTTATTTTGTGTTCTCAGGAAATAGATCGATTGTGGAACATATCTTCCAAGAAAGTGTGGACAACAATGGCTATAGCGGGGTTGCGTATCGAGCATCCGAGTATTCGACAGGCACCTAGGCACCTAGGCAGCTAGCAGCTTGGCGGTTAAGCCGCCTGACTAAATCCAGTAAACAAAGAAGCCGGGGAGTGGACTGGGACGTAGTTGCTGTCAACCAGCCAGACGAAATTGTGCGCGTCGCCGCGGCTAGTCTCGTGAATCGAGTCAGCCAGTGCCGGCGGCACCATGGCACGCACCCATGCCTCGGCAACATTAGGCATAACGGCACTTCCTGTTGGGTCGGTAATACGTACTGAAATCAGGTAGGTGGGGACTCGCTCCTCACCGTAACCGAGAACGCGTGCGCGAGCTCGCTCGCCTACACGGTGCCGCGTCAATGTCATATTCAAGCTAGGGAAGCCTGCTACGGACGGTAGTTCCTTGAGCGGTGGGCGCCATGTGGGTGTAGGGCGGGCTAGTGAGCGCGGATGCCGAAGCGCGCCATTGAGGGCGTTGACAGTTTCGTTCTCGTGGAAAAGAATCTCAACTGCTAGTTCACCGGCCGTGAGCGAATGGGTTTCTTGAGGATGGCGGGAGTAACGCGTGGAGTTGCGGCGAGCTGGCATAGCGTTGGGGTTGAGGCGGTAGGGGGAGTTCTTGTGGTTCTTCATGACACGGATGATATTTAGGAGGCCTGACATACCGGACCTTTTTTAGAACGCACGTTCTATCTGTGAAGTTATCTTTAGTTCTGGTTACTTAAGTGCTGAACGTCGGACTATGGTGTTTGTTGCTATGACAAATAAAGAGAATTCCGCAGAGCCAATCGATGCGCTCGGGCAGCCAGCAAAGATTCCTCGTGAAATCTGGATTATGGTCTCCGCGGCTTTCCTTATTGCTTTGGGCTACGGGTTGATCGCGCCGCTGCTTCCGCAGTTTGTGGTCAGCTTCGATGTTTCGATGGCCGCGGCAGGCATGGTGGTATCCATTTTCTCCGCTAGCCGTTTGGTCTTTGCGCCGAGTGCCGGAAGCCTTGTCGATAGGTTTGGATCCCGCTGGGTCTATCTCGGCGGACTTCTTACAGTGGCCGTGACCACGGGACTCGTCGCCATCTCGCAAGAGTATTGGCACATCGTAGTATTCAGGGCCTTGGCTGGCATTGGTTCGACGATGTTCACGGTCTCCGCGATGGGGCTCATCGTGAGGCTGTCACCTCCTAGCATTCGTGGAAAGTGTTCGGCCACCTATGCCACTGCCTTTCTTCTGGGCAGCGTCATCGGCCCGTTGCTTGGCGCCAGCTTGTCTTTCCTCGGTTTTCGTTGGCCGTTTGTCATCTATGGGCTCGGCGTGGCCTTAGCTGCGGTAGTCGTGTGGATTCTGATGCCCGCAATTGAGGAAGATGACCCCAACGCGACAAAACTGCAGCCGATGAAACTTAACGAGGCATGGCACGATACCGCTTTCCGGGCGGTGTTGACCTCCAACTTTGCCCAAGGCTGGATCAACATGGGCGTACGCGTGTCTGTGCTTCCGCTGTTTGCGGCAACAGTTTTCCATAACGGTGCGGCGGCATCAGGTTTTGCGTTGGCAGTTTTCGCGTTCGGCAACGCTGTAGTGCTGCAGTTTTCAGGAAAATGGGCGGACACTTATGGTCGACGCCCTCTGATTCTGATCGGACTCATCGGCACCGGTGTATTTGTGGGATTGCTCGGCCTTGCAGATTCTGTCTTGGTGCTCCTGGTGGTGTCTGCACTGGCCGGAGCTTCTTCTGGTCTTATCAATCCCGCGCAAACGGCAGCAATCGGTGACGTAGTGGGCAACCAACGCTCCGGTGGGCAGGTCTTGTCGACATTTCAGATGGCCGGCGACTTCGGTCAAATCCTCGGCCCCATCGTGGTCGGGGGATTGGCGGACTACTTTGGTTTTGCCAAGGCTTTCGCCGTGTGCGGATTGGTCGCTGCGATGGGTGTCGTTGCGTGGACGTTTAGTCGTGAAACTTTAGCGGAGAGAAAAGCCATCCTTAAAAGAATTCCACGTAAGGGTTAGCTAGGGCGTTCCGTGTACAATCTGTCCGGTCATACCTACCGCGGTTCTGTAGAACAACTGCTTTAGATGGGGGAGAAGGACGTCGTTTGGGTCTTTGCTTAGCGCAAGTCCTTCCGTCTACTGCGCGTGTCGTCGATTGCCCAGCGTTACGAAGAGCGGGTCCAAGTTTATCAGCGGAAACTCGACGATATGTTGAAGGTCTTTGACCGTTAATCTGCACGTTTGAGGTCATCTTCCAAGCTTCCTTATGCCCCTGTACTGCCCGATTGTGGGTGGTGCGGGGGTATTTGCGTTTTGCGAAAATTGCAAATGATTGACATGTAACATGCTACTGTGAGCGCCATCACCGAAACGGTTTTCTTTAATCTGAATTATGTGAGGAGGGACTCATGGGTATTGTCGCACTAGCAATCTTCATCGCGGTAACCGTGGTCTTTAACACGCTCTTGAAGAGGGATATCTCCGAATCTCTCGTCGTAGCGCTCATCTGTACCGCTCTGCTGGGCGGCACTCGAGCACCAGCACTACTGTGGGAATCCGCCAAGGAGGCTGCGCAGTCTGAAGTCACCTTCGCCGGTATGGCATTCGTCTTCATGGGCATCATCGTTCAGGCAACTGGACTCATTGACCGCTTGATTGAGATTCTCAACTCGATCTTCGGACGCGTGCGTGGTGGCGCTGCTTATGTCTCGACGCTGGGCTCGGCAATGATCGGCCTGATGGCTGGCTCCACCGCGGGCAACTCCGCGACGGTCGGATCTGTCACCATCCCATGGATGAAGAAGGCGGGCTGGGCCTCGGAGCGCGCTGCAACGCTCGTCGCCGGCAACTCCGGCCTTGGCGTGGCGCTGCCGCCGAACTCCACCATGTTCATCATCCTGGCTTTGCCTGCCGCAGCTGGTGCCTCTGCATCCAGCGTGTACGTCGCACTTGCCTGCGGCGGCGCCTACGCGGTGCTCTACCGCCTCATCGTTGTGTTCTGGTGGACTCGCCGTGACGGCATCAAGGCAACCGAGCGCGAGGAGATGGTCAGCTTCGGCCACGCCATCAAGCACGGCTGGTCCTCACCCTCTATCTTCCTGGGCATCATCGTCCCAGTGCTCCTGACCATCGGACCGCTGGCCGGCTACCTGGGCAAGGAAGCCAACATCGGCGAGGACGGTGTGAAGGCCATTTCGATCATCGTCTGGGTTCCGATTCTTATCACCCTCATCGCCCTTATCGAAGGAGCATGGCGAATCCGTGCCAACAATGTGCACCTCGCAGCGCAGTTCAAGCGCGACCTTCCGCAGTTCGCCACCGTTGGTATCTCCCTCTTCGCGGCGCTTACCGCGGCGAAGATCATGGAGGAGCTCGGCGTCGGCGATCAGCTTTCGAGCCTGCTCGATGCAATGTCACTGCCTAAGTGGGTCATGCTCATCGCCGTGGGCATCCTGGCCGTCCTCGTGGCAACGCCGCTCTCGTCCACTGCAACCGCAGCCGCTATCGGTGCGCCCGCAGTTGCGGCGCTGACCGCCGTGGGAATCGATCCCACTGTGGCCATCGTGGTCATCCTGCTGTGCACTTCGACCGAGGGCGCTTCGCCTCCAGTCGGTGCGCCGATCTACCTCTCCGCAGCAATGGCCGAGGCGGACCCGCCAAAGATGTTCGTCCCGCTCATCCTGTTCTTCGTCCTCCCGATGATTGCGCTGGCATGGCTCATCGGCATGGGCTGGCTTCCCATCTACGTCCCGGCTTAAAGGAGCTCAAGCATCATGAAAACATTCTTCGGACTCGTCCAAGCGCTGTTCTTCCTGTTCCTCTTCGCCTTCCTCCTCGGTGGCGTGGGAATCATCGCAACCCAGAGCCTGGGCATCGTAACCCTTAACCAAGGCACCGTGACCGGCGTAGAAAACTGGTTGGCTCCGGTGACTTTTACCTGTTCTACCCTGTGCGCTGTATGCGCCTTCATCCTGAACTACCGTCCCAAGACGGACGCAGAAAAGGCCCACGTTCGCGCACACGGTGAGGATTAATTTTTAAAGCACATGCCCTAAAGCTCACGGGTGTGAGCATCCCAAATCTCTTCGACTCGCTGCTCTGCCTCGGCTTCTGATAGCTGCGGGTTGCGGCGGCGCAGAGTCTGGCGCAGGAGCAGGCGACCGGTTGCCGTGATGTGTGACGCCATGTCCTGGCGCGCCACATGGGCGTCGCCTTTTGCGATGGCATCAACGATCGGTATGTGCTCTGAATGCACCTGCTCCAAGGAGCGCTCGTTGCGCACCGTGGAATCGGTCAGAATTTGGGTGTGCGTGCGCAGCTTGTCCAGGGTGTCCCTGGCACGGGTGGAGCCACCGGCGACCAAGATGGCGTCGTGAAGCAGCTTGTCCCGAGAGAAAAACTCCGGCTCGTTGCCGGCCTGGACGCTTGCTTCCATGGATTGGAGGAGCGCGCGCATCTGCGCCAGCTGCTCGTCGCTGCGTGCCAACGCGGCGCGGGCGGCGATGCGCGGCTCTAGGGCCAAGCGCATGTCGAAGATATCGGCAACATCGGAAGGCTTGGTCTCCACAATCTGGAACCCGCGGTTGCGGGAGAATTCAATCAGTCCGGCTTCTTCTAGGCGCAGCAAGCCGTCGCGAACGGGGGAGCGGGAAATGCCCAGCTGCTCTGAAAGCTTGTAGACGCTGTACCACTCGCCGGGTGCCATTGAGCCATTCTGCGCACAATCACGAACGTAGTTCATGACCTGGGTGGCCAGGTTCTTTGCAGGGGTCACCGCAAGCGCCATGGCTCGTGCTGGCCGGGTGTCTGACGAGGGCTGCGGTGCCGGAGAGTTTGGTGCCATAGCTAATCACCATAACGAATTGCCGATGAGTTGACGCGAAGTTATTGCCCAAAGGACCCCTTCGTGAAGTAACATGTTACTTATCTTGAGGCCGAGTCCCTGATGGGTACCACATCGAAAGCTGCGAAAATGACGAATACAATTCACTTCAATCGTTTAGACCCCAGCGTCTACTCAAAGATTGCACGCACGAACCTGCGCACCGACATGGCATCACGCGCGGCTTATACCTCGGACGCCTCCATCTTCCGCCGCGTGCCCTCAGCCATTTTAGAGCCGCACAACGTGGACGAGATTCGCGATGGCTTGGACATCGCGAAGGCCAAAGGCTGGAAGGTCGTGGGGCGCGGCGGCGGCACGTCCGTTGCGGGCAATGCCATTGGCGAGGGGCTCATTATCGATACCTCGCGCTACTTCAACCGCATTCTGAATATCGACGTCGCCAAGCGCACTGCCACTATCGAACCAGGTGTGGTGGCAGATGCGCTGCGCGACGCCGCCCTCCCGCACGGCCTCACTTACGGCCCGGATCCCTCCACGCACTCGCGCTGCACCGTGGGTGGCATGGTGGCCAACAATGCCTGTGGCTCCCACTCGGTGGCTTTTGGTACGGCTGCGGAGAACCTCGTGGACGTCACGATCATGCTGGCCGATGGCCGAGAGGTGACCTTTAGCGAGGGCGGTTGCGACGACCCTGATATTGACGCACAGCTTAAGGCTTTGGTGGAGGACAACGCTGCGCTTATCGACGCCGAGCTCGGCCGCTTCCCCCGCCAGGTGTCCGGTTACGGTTTGCACTACCTCTTGGAGCGCAATGGCTTCGACACTGCCAAGGCGTTGGCGGGGTCGGAGGGAACCACCGGCATCATCACCAAGCTGACGGTTAAGTTGGTTCCGGTGCCCAAGGTCAAGGCACTTGCGGTGTTGGCCTTCGATACGGTCTTTGACGCAGCGGCTGCCGCGGCCAAGCTGCGTTTGCCTGACGTGGCGACCATTGAGGGCATGGGCGGTGATCTGCTGGGGGCGCTGCGCTCCAAAGTGGGGCAGGAGCACGCGGGCGAGAATCTGCCGGGCAACCGCAAGGGGATTGAGGCTGGCGGCTGGCTCTACTGTGAGGTTGGTGCTGAGGACCTGGAGCATGCGCTCGCGCGTGCGCAGGAGGTGGCCACTGCCGTAGAGACCGTGGACTACGTGGTGGTTCACGAGCAGAAGGAGATGCGCGAGTTGTGGCGCATCCGTGAGGCCTCCGCGGGCATTGTGACCCGTCTGCCGGATGGCGGGGAAGCCTGGCCCAACTGGGAGGACTCCGCAGTTCCCCCGGAGAACCTCGCGGACTACCTGCGGGACCTCTACGCGTTGATGGACAAGTACGAGCTGCGCGGCATTCCTTTTGGCCACTTCGGTGAGGGCTGCGTGCACGTGCGCATCTCCTTCAACTTTGGTACTGAGGAGGGCGTCAAGCAGTTTGAGTCCTTCATGAATGAGGCCGCTGAGCTGGTGTCCTCGTATGGCGGATCGCTCTCCGGTGAGCATGGCGATGGCCGTGCCCGATCGGCGCTGCTGGACCGCATGTACTCCGATGAGATGCGTGCGTTGTTTGAGGAGTTCAAGGAGATCTTCGACCCGGAGAACTTCTTCAACCCGGGCGTGCTCGTCAAGGCCGATGCCGTGACCCAGGGCCTGCGCATGGCGCCGGGGCAGCGTCGCTTTGAGCTCACTCCGGTCCACGCGCTGAGCCACGACAAGGGCTCGATGGTCAATGCAATTAACCGTTGCGTTGGCGTGTCCGCCTGTCGTAGTGAGTCGGGCTCGATGTGTCCGTCCTTCCAGATCACAGGCGATGAGATGCACTCGACCCGCGGCCGTGCCCGCATGTTCAGTGAGATGTTCCGTGGCGAGTCCATCAAGGAAGGATTCGATTCCAAGGAAGTGGAGGAAGCACTCGACCTGTGCTTGTCCTGCAAGGCGTGCGTTTCCGAATGCCCGGTGAACGTGGACATGGCGACGTATAAGGCGGAGTTCCTGCACAACCATTACAAAGGAAAGCTGCGCCCAGGCGCGCACTACGTGATGGGCTGGCTGCCGCTTTTGGGCTACGTGGCGCACAAGATTCCGGTGGTGCCCACGCTCATCGACAAGGCGATGTCCACCAAGGGCCTCGACAAGCTCATCGCGAAGGTGGGCGGCCTCGATCCGAACCGCCCGCTCATCCGCTTCGCCCACACGTCTCTGCGCAAGTGGCACAAGCAGCACACCCCCGTCGCCGCGCTTGACGACGTCGCACACAACGGCATCGCGCACAACAATGACAAGGCGACGGTACCGCCGCTGGCCGACAACGAGCGGACGGTGGTCCTGTGGCCGGACTCCTTCAACTCCTCGTTGGGTACCTCGCCTGCGACGGCCGCAGTTGAGGTTCTCGAAGCACTCGGCTACACGGTCATTATCCCTCAACAGTTCGTCTGCTGCGGCCTGACCTGGCACTCGACGGGTCAGTTGGATATGACGCAGCGCGTGCTCAAACAGACGGCGAAGGTGATGAAACCCTACCTGGACCGCGGCCTGCAGGTCATCGGCGTGGAGCCCTCATGCACCGTGATGCTGCAACATGAAGCCGCTGAGCTTTGCGACGACCCGACATACGGCGCAGTGATTAAGAACCTGGCGCGCAACACCCACTCGTTTAGCGAGTTTATTGCCAGCCGTCTTGAGCAATTCGTTGCCGCCGGCGTCATCGCGCCGGGCGATGTCTCTGCGCTGACACAGGTGCACTGCCATGAAAAGTCCTTAGGCGATCCGCAACATTCCGCTGCCGTGCTGCGGGCATTGGGGATCAACGAGGAACAGATCGCTACCGGCTGCTGCGGCCTGGCCGGCAACTGGGGCTTTGAGAAAGGCCACGCTGAAGTGTCCATGGCGCTGGGGGAGCGCGAACTATTCCCGAAGGTGAGGAAGGCAGCCGCGGAAGGCAAGGTTGTCATCGCTGATGGCTTCTCCTGCCGCACTCAGATTGAGCAGGGCACCGGCACCGATGCCAAGCACATCGCGGAAATAGTCCGCGGCATCTTAGATGAGGCGACCTATTACAACTAAGAGATGGCGACTCACAGATAGTGACTAATAGATGGTGACCTCAAGCTAGGCCACCATCCAACGAAGATTATGAGTTTTAATTAGAAACAAGGTGCTGCTGAGCCATAAGGTTCGTGCGGACGACAGCGCTTGAAACCAGTGCAGCGGACCCAGAGACGCTTCGGTGCGAGATTGTCATTTAGGTGGCATATCTCCAACCACGGAAACCGTTAAGTTCTCCAACATCGCCGGCCGGCCAGAAACTAGGCGACAGTTCGGCCCGCAACGAAGAGCTGCTTTGGCATTTCTCGCCTAAGAGCCCACTCGAACTGAATCGGCTTTTCACCCTTGTGGGAGACGTAATCGACGTTGCCCAAGAATGTGTAAGCGCTCGCAGTGCCCACAGTATTTTGCTTAGAAAATCGGGTTGCGATGATGACTGAGCCGCCAGTTTCCTGGTGATGGATATAGCGACGAGCTGCTTTCGAGTTCAATGTTGTCGTCGACTGCGATTCCCAGTGCATCAAATCAGGAGAAATTGGATAGTCGCGGTAGTTGGTTCTTGCACTGACGTTTTCATCCTTTTGGAAGGTGACCAGGAAAAGATCCGTATTGATGTCGTCGAAGTACTTCACGCCTTCGCGCGGAAGCGATGCGAGCCTGCTCAACGGACCTTGGTCGAGCGCGCCGATTAGCTCGCTCAGTGAATAGTCTGCATGGGTTTGTAGAACGCCATCTTGATCAGCCTGCGGAATCACACGAGATTGATCGAGGCGATACTCCATAATCTGTTCAAGCTCGTCCTTGACGGCGGGGCAGCGGCGGAGCGCTTCTAAAGCCTCGTCGAGAGACTCCGGAACTTTGGTGCCGGAATTAGCCCAGAAGGAAAGCACCAGCATCTGCGCGTATTTTTGCTCAGTCGCCGAGAGTTGCGCTTCACTCGGGCCTTCAGGACAAAGCAGGTGGAGATATGCCTGTGCACGAATGGAATCGTTAATGTGCAGCATTGAGCGAAGTCGCCCCAAAAGGAATTCTTCTTGTTGAGAAGACTCTCCATGCTTTAGTCCTGCTTCCCTCAAATAGGTAGTCCAGGTCTTGCCTTTTCGGCGGTAGATGTCCTCGATAGGAACGCCGCTGTCGTCGATGAATTCTCGCAAGTTGGTCGTCTTCAATTCAGAAACTAGAGAAAGAATCTTCTTGGAAGAATTCCGTGCAACCCGCTTGACGTTTGCGAGAACCTGTTCAGTTGTTTCGCGATCGAGTGAGATATGCGAGCCGGGCGCGGTCGTCGGGAAGCCTTGCTCAATTTCGTGGATGAGGTGTTTGCCTCGCTTCGGTGTCAACGACTTGAAGCGTTCTTCAAAATTGAATTCTTTATGCTGCTGGCCGATGAAGTCGAATACATTGCAGACTTCCTTGCCTCGGTGAAGGCGCAGGCCACGGCCAAGTTGCTGTACGAAGAGTACCGGGCTTTGGGTTGGGCGTAGAAGTAGCAGGGTATTAACGCTAGGGATATCGACGCCTTCGTTGAAGATGTCGACGGAGAAGAGGACCTTGGTCTTGCCTTCATGAAGTGAATCGATGGCAGTTTTGCGGTCAGCAGAGCTAAGCGCACTACTAACAGCTAGCGCCGGGATGCCGAATTTATTGAACTGTTCGGCCATGTACTCCGCATGGGCGATGGAAACGCAGAAGCCGAGGGCTTTCATTGTCGATAGATCAAAGATGCGCTTTTGCAGTTCGTTGATGATGAATCGAGTGCGCTTCTCGCCGGCCTTTAAATAAAGCTCATTGAGCTCACTGACGTTGTAGTCCTTCTTGTTGCGGTTCCACGTTAGGCTCGTGAGATCCGTGCCATCTGCAATTCCGTAATAGTGAAGTGGTGCAAGCAGCTGTAGCCGCAATGCATCCCACAAGCGAAGCTCGTGTGCGACGCGGTAATCGAAAAATTTCTGGATGTTTTCGCCGTCGCCGCGCTCCGGAGTTGCTGTTAGACCCAGTAGCTCCGTTGGAGTGAAGTGCGTAAGAATTTGTTTGTACGTGCGTGCCTCAGCGTGGTGGAACTCGTCGATGACGACAACCTCGAAGTGGTCTTCTGCGAGCGCATCCAGGCGCGCTGTATTTAGGGATTGAACGCTGGCGAAGACATGGTTCCATTCACCGGGGACTTGGCCATCTACAAGCAGTTCGCCGAAGCCGGAGTCTTGCAGAACCTCTCGGTATGTGCGAAGCGCCTGGACGAGAATTTCTTTGCGGTGTGCGACGAACAATAGCTTTGGTCGGCGTCCCTGGTCTTCGGCAATGCCTCGGTAATCAAGCGCAGCTACAACTGTCTTGCCTGTGCCGGTAGCTGCAACCAGGAGATTACGGTGGCGGTCTTTTACATCGCGTTCGGAGCGTAATGCTTCGAGCATTTCCTGTTGGTAAGGATATGGCTCGACTCGCAAGCCAGATAGCTCCACGTTCTGAAGCTTCTCGTCGTGGACTCCTTTGGCGGCTCTAAGTGCCGTCTTGAGACGGAAGAAGTCAGCGTCAGGATTGAAGTTCTGGAAGTGGTTATCGTGCCAGTAGCTGTCGAAGGTCTTGATGAACTTGGAAATAACCTCTGGGGTGCTGGCGGTTGAACCGCGGACGTTCCATTCCCAGCCGTCGACAAGCGCGGAACGCGAAAGGTTTGAGCTACCGATAAACGCGGTGTCGAAGCCAGAGTCGCGACGGAAAAGCCATGCCTTGGCGTGCAGACGCGTGGTTTGGTGTTCGTAGCAAACGCGAACTTCAGCACCGTAGTGTTCGACGAGACGCTTTACTGCAGCCGCGTCGGTCGCTCCGCAATAGGTCGACGTAATAACGCGCAACGGGATGTTGTTGTCACGCAAGTAGGACAGTTGTTCGTCGAGAACAGCAATGCCAGAGCTTTTGACGAAAGCGCAGAGTAGGTCAACGGAATCGGCAGTCTTGATTTCGCGGGCGATTTCGCTAGATAGGTTCGCGTCTCCTAGAGAGTTCGTAAATAGTGCGCTTTTGTTGAGCGATACCTCAGGAAGCTGAGGGGGCTCGGATAAAGAGTTGTTGTAGACGGCATAGAGAAGCTCTTCGCTCGAAACCTCCTCGCCTTTGCCCAATAGCTGGGAGAGACCGTTGATGAATGCGATTCGATCTTGCTGGTTGTTTAACTCAGAAAGGCGGGCCTCAATGACAGAGGAAACGTGATGAGCGAAGGCAGAAGCAAAGCGACCTTGCGCCTGCGGATCTGAGCTGCTTGCGATTCCAAAAGCGGAAGTCGGATTAATGGCTTGTGTCTGCTGAATTCGCTCGGAAATGCGTGAGGTCACCGGCGTTTCATAAATGCCGAAGGGGAGCGCGGAATCTTTATTCATGGGAAAGCTAGGAATCGGTGGGAGATTTAAGAGGAGAGCTGCTCTACCGCAGGCACGTCCGCCGGAGCCCACTCGAGTTCGAGGGCGTCAGCGATGTTGACCCAGCGGGTGGCGTCGTGGTCGGTGAGGCTGAGGGCGTCGGCTGGCAGGGAGGCGGTGGTGGTGCAATAGAAGGTGGTGAGCTCGATGGTGGCGAAATCGTACTCGTGCACGGTGGTAGTGACCTTCTCGCCGATGGTGGCTTCGATACCGAGTTCTTCCTTAAGTTCGCGCGCGAGTGCATGCTCTGGGGCTTCGCCGGGTTCGATCTTGCCGCCAGGAAATTCCCACATGCCAGCAAGGGAAGTGCCGGGCTTCTTGCGGAAGGCTAAAAGCTGTGTGCGTTCTTCATCGACGAAGACGGCGCCCACGACGCGGATAGGATTAGACATGACTCTATTGTGCCTTGGATCAAGAAAACGTCTAGACACTGAGCTGTTACTTAGATAACATGTCCCCAATGTTCGCGTAAGGCTGTCACGCGGGCTTGATTTTTGTATGCAAGCTTGAGGGGACGGTTTTACTGTGACTTCTACCGAATCGGTTTATTCCTCCCACCAGAGTCATGACGGGGAAATCCCGCAGCCTGGGGGACGGTGGAAACTCTTTTTATATAGCGCGATTGGCGCGTTCGTATTCTTCCTGCCGGTGACATATCAGGAAAAGCGCTCCATCCCTTTGGACCACATGGTCACGATGATGCGTGAGGGGATTCCAGCGGCGGTGCCGTGGACTATCTTTGCCTTGGCCGTGTACGGAACGGTGCGAAGTTTTACTTCCGGCGCATTTAAAGAAAGCGCACTTCAGGCAGTCTTTGCGGTGCTCAATATTGTCGGTGCGGTGATCTCGTTTCTTATGGTCATCGATGCGCTGCCGTGGGTGCTCGGTGACGAGGACTTGGTGCCGTTCCTGTGGAACTCCATTGCCATTCCGGTAGGCCTCATCGTGCCTATTGGTGGTGCGTTCCTAGCGTTTCTCATTGGCTTTGGCCTGCTGGAGTTCGTCGGCGTGCTCATGCAGCCCATCATGCGGCCGTTGTGGAAGACGCCGGGGCGCTCTGCCATTGATGCAGTGGCCTCGTTCGTGGGCTCATATTCACTGGGAATTTTGGTCACGGACCGCGTCTACCAAAAGGGCGGATACACCGGACGTGAGGCAGCGATTATTGCCACCGGCTTTTCGACGGTCTCTGCGGCCTTCATGGTCATCGTGGCCAAGCAGCTCGACTTGATGAAGGTATGGGGCACATACTTCATTGTCACGCTCATCGTGACCTTTGTGGTTACTGCCATTACCGTGCGGATTCCGCCGCTGCGCACCATTCCGGACGAGTATTTTGCGGATGCGCACCCGGATCCGGAAAAGCCGGTAGAAGGCTCGCGCATCAAAAACGCGTGGCGCGAGGCGATGCTGGCGCTGCAACGCGCACCGTCGTTGTGGGAGTCCATCTGGGAGAACCTACGCGATGGTGTGCGCATGGCGGCGGCCATTGTGCCGTCCATTATGTCGGTGGGTCTTATTGGCCTGCTGCTGGCGCGCTTTACGCCCATCTTCGAGTGGATTGGCTACCTGTTCTACCCATTTGCGTGGGTAGTGCGGCTGCCGGAGCCGGTACTGGCGGGCAAGGGCGCGGCCATGGGAATTGCGGAGATGTTCCTGCCCGCCACCGCAGTGGCAGGCAGCGACAGCATGGTCCTCAAGTTCGTCATCGGCGTGGTGGCAGTCTCTGCCATTATTTTCTTCTCCGCATTGGTGCCGTGCATCCTGGCAACCAAGATTCCGGTGAAGCTGACTCACTTGGTCATCATTTGGTTTGAGCGTGTAGCGCTGACCATTCTCATCGCCACCCCGATTGCCCACCTGCTTTTTTGATAAGTTGAGCCCAAGACAGGTAAGAGGATCTATATCGCTGGAGGGAAATGATGCTTATAGCCACTATCGCAGCTGAGGTAGCCTTTTGGCTTTGCTTAGTGGCTGGCTGCCTCTTGCGCTACGTGTTTAATCTGCGCAAACTTGGCTTGATACTTATGGCCGCGACCCCAATTATCGACCTGCTGCTCTTAGTATTTTTCTACGTGAGTCTGAGTCAAGGCGGTAGGGCCGAGTTCATGCACGGCTTCGCGGCCTTTTATATTGCATTCTCAGTTGTCTTCGGCAAAGACATTATTGGATTCGTAGACCAGAAAGTTTCTGGCGCCAGCACTCGCAAAGGGCCCAAAGACGACCGGCGCAGTTTCACACAATGTGTCACCGCGAGCGTTGGCGCAGCGCTTTTGCTTCTCATAGGCATTGTGGTGACTGGCTTAGCGGGTAGCTTCTGGCTTGTCTACTGGCTCATCGCTGTTGCCTTTACTCCCGCTATGTGGTGGGGAGTCCAACGTTGGATGAGTAAGAAAGCTACCTGATAAACTGCACGGCCCGGGTAAACCCCAACGCCGTTGGCGTTTAGCTAGTGAGGTGGGCCGTCACGATGTCATCGATAAGCCGCGCCGCTGCTTTGGCGGTGCGGTTATCTATGTCAAAGGTGGGATTGAGCTCGACGACGTCCACCAGAGCCAGCTTGCCCGTCCGCGCAATTGCTACGGCCATGGCGCGGATACGCTCATAGCTCACGCCCAGAGATGCCGGGGCGGATACGCCCGGCGCGGTAGAAGCCGGCAGGACATCGAGGTCGATGGACAAGTGAACCTTGTCCTTGCCCTCGGTGGCGCGGGCTGCAAGTTCGCCGCACTCGGCCGGGGTGAGGTTGGTTAGCTCTTCATCCAAAGTGATGGCCACGCCGAGAGATTCGGCTTCATCAAAAAGCACCTTGGTGTTATTGGGGCGGGAGATGCCCAGCACGGTGTAATCAAAGTCATCGCTAAGCTCCGAAATCTGCTTGAACGGGGTGCCGGAGGTGGCCTGGTCCGCGCGGCGGAGATCGAAGTGGGCGTCGAGATTGATGATCTTGGTGGCGCCTACCGCGCGATACAGGCCGCGGTGGGAGCCGAAGGCGGTTTCGTGCCCGCCGCCCAGGATGATGGGGAGGGTGCCGGCCGCGACGAGTTCTTGCACCTTATCGGAAAGGGCGTCGTGGGCACCCTCGAGGTCATCGGCCTGGGTGGTGATCGTGCCGGCGTCGGCAAGCGCATGCTCATGGTGCACCGCCAAGGAGCCAAGCGCGGAGCGCAGCGCAGCCGGGCCTGCGGCTGCACCCTGGCGCCCACCATTACGCAGCACACCCTCATCGGAAGCAAAGCCCAAGAGAGTCACTGGAGCTGGGGAAGTAGCCGACTGGTTGATAACGCTATGCCAGCGCGCGTGCTCTGGGCCCGGGCCATCGGAACGGCCGGACCATTCGGGGGCGGGGGTGAAAAGTTCAGCTGTTTCAGTGTTCATGGTTTTCGATGTTAGGTAAAACCGCGGAATGTGACAGGAAACTCTGCCTACAATCACTAAGCGTGAGTACCAACAGAGTCCCCGCGGCGCGTCACGCGATGGAGATCCTCAGGCTTTTGTCCACCATCGACGTCCCTATATCTGCCGCCCGCATTCAAGGAGAGCTTAACCTGCCGCGCTCATCTACGTACCACCTGCTGGCGGAGATGGTTGATGCTGGTTTTGTAGTCCATTTGCCGGAGCATAAGACGTATGGCTTGGGGCTGGCCGCGTATTCCATGGCTTCGGCCTATGTGACGCAGCAGCCCTTGGTGCGTATGGCCACTCGGGACTTGGAACAGTGTGCGGCGCTGGTGGGTGGATCGGGGCACCTCTCACGTATGGCCGGCTCAGAAATTTTGTATTTGCAGGAGGTGCGTGCGGCGGGTGCTACCTCCTTGGTGACTGAGGTGGGGGTGCGCCTGCAGGCACATAAGACGGCGTCGGGGCGCGTGATGCTGGCGCATCTGCCTGATGCGGAGGTGCGTGCCGCCTTTGATACTGCGGGAGGTAGCGGCTTTAACGCGTTGAAAGAACACTTGCGTTTGGTAGCTGCACGCGGGTGGGACCAGGAGATTGAAGAAATTAGCCGCGGTCAGGCCTCTGTGGCGGTGCCTATCTTGGATCACTTGGAGCGTCCGGCGGCAGCGGTGGCGGTGACGTATCCGGTAGGGACGCCGGATGTGAAGGTAGACGCCCTTATTCGAGCTTTGTTGGAGGTATCAGACAAGGTGGCGGCCAAAATGTACCGCAATCGCAAAAAGTGAGGTAGCATACATTCATCGCGTTAGGCTGTCGCGTGACACATCGAAATTATTGATCCCTTTTTTAAAGGAGTTTTTGCCATGCCTAACGCCTACCCAACCACCGTGACCGTAAATGTCGGCGCGCTGAGCATCGAGGACGTCGTTGCTGTTGCCCGCTATGGGGCGAAGGTCGAGATTGCGCCTGAGGCGCTCGAAGAGGTGGCCGCCACCCGGGAGCGCATTGAAGAACTCGCGCAGGATCCGACTCCCGTCTACGGGATTTCCACCGGTTTCGGCGCTTTGGCCCGCCGCCATATCCCGGAAGAGATGCGCGCCCAGCTGCAGCTTTCGCTGGTGCGCTCGCACGCTGCGGGCACCGGCCCGGAAGTAGAAGAAGAAGTCATCCGAGCACTGATGCTGCTGCGCCTGTCCACCCTGTGCACCGGCCGCACCGGCGTGCGCCCCGTAGTGGTGGAAACGTATGCCAAGGCCCTCAATGCCGGCATTGTGCCGGTGGTGCGCGAGTATGGCTCGCTGGGCTGCTCCGGCGATTTGGCGCCGCTTGCTCACTGTGCACTGGCCTTGTTGGGAGAGGGCGAGGTACGCGTGAATGGCGAGCTGCAGGATGCGGGCGAAGCCTTGGCCGCAGCCGGCATTGAGCCGCTGCAGTTACGCGAGAAAGAAGGCCTAGCTCTTATCAACGGCACCGATGGCATGCTTGGCCAGCTCTGCTTGGCCATTACTGACCTGCGCGCGGCCGCAAAGACCGCCGATATTGCCACCGCTATGACAGTGGAGGGCCTGCTCGGCACCCTGGTGGTCTTTGCCGATGACCTCCAGCAGCTGCGCCCGCACCCAGGACAGGCCGATGCCGCCGCGAATATCCTCCAGGTGGCCGAGGGATCTGAGATCCTGGAATCGGCCCTCGAGGAGTTCAAGAAGAATCAGGTACAAGACGCCTACTCTGTGCGCTGCGCCCCGCAGGTCGCCGGCGGTTTCCGCGATACCTTGAGCCACACTGCACAGGTGGCCGAACGCGAGCTTGCCGCCGCTGTGGATAACCCGGTGGTGGCCAAAGATGGCCGCGTGGTCTCCAACGGCAACTTCCACGGCGCGCCGGTGGCCTATGCGCTTGACTTCCTGGCAATTGTCACCGCGGACTTGGCCTCCATTTCTGAGCGCCGCACCGACCGGTTCCTGGACCCGGCGCGCAACCGCGGGCTGAACGCCTTTCTTGCCGACGACCCCGGTGTTGACTCCGGGCACATGATCGCCCAGTACGCCCAGGCCGGCATTGTGAGCGAATTGAAGCGCCTGGCCAACCCATCTTCGGCCGATTCCATTCCATCATCTGCCATGCAGGAAGACCACGTGTCCATGGGTTGGTCCGCAGCGCGCAAGCTGCGCAAGGCCGTTGACGGCTTGCAGCGCGTGCTTGCCATAGAAATCCTCACCGCCGCCCGCGCCATCGACATGCGCGAGGGCACCCCGGCTAAGGGAACCGGCGCGGTGATTGCCAAGCTGCGCGAGACCATCAAGGGCCCAGGTGTAGACCGCTATTTGTCCCCGGAAATCGAAGAGACGGTGCGCCTGGTCAAGGAGGGCGCGCTTGTCGAAGCCGTCGAGAATGCTACTGGAAAGCTGCGTGATTAATATGTCGACCATCTCTTGGCGCCCACAATCTGAGCCCAACCCCTTGCCGTTTTCCCCTTTTAAAGCCAGCACGGTACCGCGCCCCATTGGCTGGCTCTCTAGCGTGGACGGTGAAGGCCGCGAAAACATCGCGCCCTATAGCCAGTGGCAAAACCTCACCTTCGATCCACCCATGGTGATGTTTTCGGCCAACCAGTACCCGGACGGTCGCCGCGCGGACATGGTAGACCACGCCGAGTGAGTCTCATATGCGAGACAGTCTGAGGTTTTGTGGCCTGTCGCATAGCTGTGGATCACAGTAGGTTGTGACCTGTGACGCCAAACAAGCCCTCGGGGACAGCCCCGGGATACCGGCCTAGGGGGCTTGGGAGGGCGTCGAAAGCACAAGCGAAAGGAATCCTCACCATGTCTCAACCACGTGAAGTACGCTCGCCGCGCGGAACTGAACTATCCGCCAAGTCCTGGCAGACCGAAGCCCCGCTGCGCATGCTCATGAATAACCTTGACCCAGAGGTTGCCGAGCGTCCCGAGGACCTCGTGGTCTACGGTGGCACCGGCCGTGCCGCACGTAGCTGGGAAGCCTTCGATGCCATCGTAGAGTCCCTTAAGGATCTCGAGTCCGACGAAACCCTGCTCGTGCAGTCCGGCAAGCCGGTAGGCATCTGGAAGACCAACGAGTGGGCACCGCGCGTTCTCATCGCCAACTCCAACCTCGTGGGCGACTGGGCTAACTGGGAGCACTTCCGCAAGCTCGAGGACGAGGGCCTCATGATGTACGGCCAGATGACGGCCGGCTCCTGGATCTACATCGCTACCCAGGGCATCCTGCAGGGCACCTATGAGACCTTCGCAGCTGTCGCTCGCAAGCGCTTCGGCGGCACCCTCGCCGGCACCTTCACCCTTACCGGCGGATGCGGCGGCATGGGCGGCGCACAGCCGCTGTCCGTCACCCTCAACGGCGGCGCTTGCCTCATCGTGGACGTGGACGAGACCCGCCTCAAGCGCCGTCAGTCCAAGCGTTACCTCGACGAGGTTGTCACCGACCTGGACGAGGCTCTCAAACTCGTGCTTGCCGCGAAGGCGGACAAGCGGCCGCTGTCTGTTGGTCTCGTGGGCAATGCCGCAGAAGTATTCCCTGAGGTTCTGCGCCGCCAGCGTGCTGGCGAGTTCACCGTAGATGTGGTCACCGACCAGACCTCTGCGCACGATCCGCTGTCCTACCTGCCAACCGAAATCACCGTGGAAGACTGGCACAACGAGGCCAAGGCTGACCCGACCACCTTCACCAAGAAGGCACGCGAGTCCATGGCAGCGCAGGTCCAGGCCATGGTGGAGTTCCAGGACGAAGGCGCTGAGGTCTTCGACTACGGCAACTCCATCCGCGACGAGGCTCGTCACGCTGGCTACCAGCGCGCCTTCGAGTTCCCAGGTTTCGTTCCGGCCTACATCCGCCCGCTGTTCTGCGAGGGCCTTGGCCCGTTCCGCTGGGCAGCGCTGTCCGGCGACCCAGAGGACATCAAGGTCACCGACCAAGCTCTCAAGGAGCTCTTCCCGGACAACGAGCATTTGCACAACTGGCTCGACGCCGCTGAGGAGTACGTCGAGTTCGAAGGACTGCCGGCACGTATCTGCTGGCTGGGCTACAACGAGCGCCACAAGGCTGGCTTGCTCTTCAACGAGCTGGTCCGCGACGGCAAGATCTCCGCACCAATCGTCATCGGCCGCGATCACCTAGACTCCGGTTCCGTGGCCTCCCCATACCGCGAGACCGAGTCCATGCTCGACGGCACCGATGCCGTAGCTGACTGGCCGCTGCTCAACGCCATGACTGCCGTTTCCTCCGGCGCTACCTGGGTCTCGCTCCACCACGGTGGCGGCGTGGGCATGGGCCGTTCCATCCACGCGGGCCAGGTCTCCGTGGCCGACGGCACCGAGCTGGCCGCCGCCAAGCTGCGCGCGGTGCTCACCAACGACCCGGGCATGGGCGTTATCCGCCACGTGGATGCAGGCTACACTCGCGCCAAAGAAGTAGCCGACGAGCGCGGCGTACGCATCCCAATGGAGTTCAAGGCGCGCGACTAGGAGCGAAAATGACGATGAGCACCCTGTTTACTGGAATCTCTGAACTGCGCACGGTTAGTGATGCGGGCACGCTTAACGACGCCGCCCTTGTGGTCACCGACGGCACCATCTCCTGGGTGGGCCCGGCGGACAAGGCACCTGCGGCTGACGACGCCGTCGACCTCGGCGGCCGTGCCGTCCTGCCGGGCTGGGTGGACTCGCACACCCACATGATTTTCGACGGAGATCGCTCCGCCGAATTCGAAGCTCGTATGGGTGGAGGTACCTACCAAGCAGGGGGCATTGCTGTCACCATGGATGCCACGCGTTCGGCAGGTGAGGAGCGCCTCGAAGCCCTCCTCATCGACCGCATCGCGGCTGCTCACAAGGGCGGCACCACGACGCTGGAGACCAAGACCGGCTACGGCCTTAACACCGAGTCCGAGATTCTCGCCGCACAGGTGGCCTCCCGCCACGTCGACGACGTTACCTTCCTTGGTGCACACCTCGTCCCGCCAGGAGCTCAGGCCGAGTCATACCTCGACGAGGTGGTTGGCCCCATGCTCGACGGCGTCGCCCCGTATGTGCAGTGGATTGACGTCTTTTGCGAGCGCGGCGCCTTCGACGAGGCGCAGTCTCGCCGCGTCCTGGCCGCCGGCATCGAGCGCGGCCTTGGCGTCCGCGTGCACGGCAATCAGCTAGGGGAAGGCCCCGGCGTGGCGCTCGCGGTCGAAATGGGCGCAGCGTCCGTCGACCACGTCAATTACCTCAGCGACGCGGACGTCGAGGCGCTTGCTTCCTCGAACACCGTGGCCACCATGCTGCCTGCCTGCGACCTGTCTACCCGTGAGCCCCTCGCACCGGGCCGGCGTCTGCTCGATGCCGGTGCAACCGTGGCCATCGCCTCGAACCTCAACCCGGGCACCTCGTACACTTCGTCGATGAATTTCTGCGTTACCACCGCAGTCTTGCAGCAGCACCTTTCTTTGGATGAGGCGATCCGTGCCGCAACCTATGGCGGCGCGCAAGCCTTGCGTCGCCACGACGTCGGCGGTGGCGTCGACGCCCAAGGCCGCCCAGCCAAGGGCACCATCGTCGAAGGCGCGGCAGGCGATCTCCACGTCCTCGACGCACCCAGCGCCATCCACCTGGCATACCGCCCAGGCATGCCGATGACGTGGCGAACCTACGTGGCAGGAAAACGCGCCTTTTAGAGATAGGCCGCGATGGTCTTGGCCATTTCCTCCTGCCCCAGCGGGGTAGGGTGCATCGGAAACGCACCAGTTTCGGTGCCCGCGAGATCAACCCAGCGTTGATCCGCGGGCGCGCAGCCGGTGTGTTTCTCTATCTCAGGCGGCATCACGTACTGCGCACCGGCGCGCAGCGCAGCCTTTTCCACCTCGACGTTGATTTGTGAAATTTTCAGCGTGAACCACAGCCGGTCCACGTCACTGACCTTGGCGATTTCAGGGCACGTTGCCCCGGTGTCGGCGTCGGCAAGCAACGGCATATATCCCGTGGCATACACCTTGGCCCGTGGCGCGCGCCGCTCCAACTCCCGGTAGACGCCGTCCAACTTCGCGGGCAGCGCGGCCAGCGCGGCGTCGATTTCCGCCCCGTGTAGCTCCGCGCAGTTGAGGCCACTGGTGTTCATGGCGCAGCTGGTCAGAACGCCGAATCCCGCGTCGTTGCCGCCAATCGACAACGTCACCACATCCGTCGTCGAATCCACCGCATCGATTTGTGGCGGCAAATCCGCCCGCGGACCCAGCACATGATCGGTCAATGCACCCTGGCACGTCAGGTCATTGAGCTGCATCCCGGTGAGCTCTTGCAGCTTGGTGGGGTAGTTGTCCGTGGCGCGCTCGCACCACCGTGGCCCCGAGTGCGGGCCTTGGCGCGTTCCCATCGACGCATAAGAATCACCGAGTGCTACATAGCTGAGTTGTTGCGCCGGCGCGTCCTGCGGGGCGGGGGAATTCTCCGGCGCAGAAGCACACCCGCTGCCAGCTAAGACAAGAGCAAGCAGGGGTCCAATAGTTCGCGCGCGGTGTGTCATGCGGGCGATTGTACTGTTCCCTCATGATTCAAGCCCTCGTGGGCCTCCAAGACGTCGGAAACGACGGCGCCCTGGCAGGTGACGTCGGTAAGCTGCGCGTATAAATCGCCTGCCACAGCGGGGTTGTGTGACCGTTCGGTGCCTCGCTGGTCTATGTGTTTGTGCACACCTTTCGAATGGGTTTAGCTCGTTCAATAGCTAATGCGCAATGTTTAACGTACTGTGGGACGAGCAATGAGCATTACCGATAACGCCACCGGCGGCGTAAACGAGCCGGAAGAATTCAATAAGTCGGAATCTCAGGAAATCTCGCAAGGTGACGTTGAAACCACCGGGGCTGCGAATAACCCTGAGGACACCGGCGCTGAAGATACTTCAGCCAACGACAATTCCCAGGGGTTTGCAACTCTCGGCCTGCCAGAAGAAGTTCAGCAGGCGGTTGCGAAGGTCGGCTTTACCCAGCCATCCCCAATTCAGGAACAGACCATCCCGATCTTGATGGAAGGCCGCGACGTCGTGGGCCTCGCCCAGACGGGTACCGGTAAGACCGCAGCTTTCGCGCTGCCGGTTCTATCCCAGGTTGACCCAGAAGTCCGCCACCCACAGGCGCTCGTCCTCGCGCCCACGCGTGAGCTTGCCCTGCAGGTCGCAGACTCCTTCCAGTCCTTTGCTGACCACCTAGGCCGCATCGAGGTGCTGCCCATCTACGGTGGCCAGGCATACGGCATTCAGCTTTCTGGTCTGCGCCGTGGCGCACAGATCATCGTCGGCACCCCGGGCCGCGTCATCGACCACCTGGAGAAGGGCTCCCTGGACATTTCCCAGCTGCGCTTCTTGGTCCTCGATGAGGCCGACGAGATGCTGAACATGGGCTTCCAGGAAGACGTTGAGCGCATTCTGGAAGATACTCCTGAGGAGAAGCAGGTCGCGCTGTTCTCGGCAACCATGCCGAACTCGATTCGCCGCCTGTCCAAGCAGTACCTCAACGATCCTGCTGAGGTTACTGTTAAATCCGAGCGTCGTACGAACGACAACATCACCCAGCGTTACCTTTTGACCCCGCACCGTCAGAAGATGGATGCGTTCACCCGCATTCTCGAGGTCATCGAGTATGACGCAATCATCGTCTTCTGCCGTACGAAGCACGAGACCGAAGAGGTTGCAGATTCGCTTCGCGACGCTGGCTACAACGCTGCTGCCATCAACGGCGATATCGCCCAGCAGCAGCGTGAGCGCACCGTTGACCAGCTCAAGGATGGCCGCTTGGACATCCTCGTGGCTACCGACGTTGCAGCACGTGGTCTCGACGTTGACCGCATTACCCACGTGGTTAACTACGACATCCCGAACGACACCGAATCTTATGTTCACCGCATTGGCCGTACCGGCCGTGCAGGACGTACTGGTGAGGCAATCCTGTTCGTGACCCCGCGTGAGCGCCGCATGCTGCGCTCCATTGAGCGCGTGACCAACGCTCGCCTTGAGGAAATGGACCTGCCTTCTGCTGACGCAGTCAACGAGAAGCGCAAGGAAAAGTTCTTGGCCAAGATCGGCGAGTCCTTAGGCGATAAGCAGTTCGAGTTCTTCCGCGATATGGTTCGCGAGTACTCCGCTGCCAACAACGTTGCGATGGACGATATTGCTGCGGCACTCGCAGTGCAGCTGCAGGGCGGCAAGGACTTCCTGCTCAAGGAACAGCCAGCGCCGAAGCGCGACCGCCGTGACCGTGACCGCTTTGATCGTGGGGATCGCCGCGACCGTGGTGACCGCGGTGGACGTGGCGGCTTCCGTGACCGCGACCGTGGCCCGCGCCGTCCGGATGGCGACTTTGAGACCTACCGCTTGGACGTGGGCAAGCGCCAGAACGTGCGCCCGGGTGCCATCGTTGGTGCGCTGGCAAACGAGGGCGGCCTGTCCTCCAAGGACTTCGGCCGCATCACCATTGCGGTGGGCCACACCCTGGTTGACCTGCCGAAGAACCTCGACCCGGCCGTGCTGGACCGTCTGAAGGACACCCGCATTTCTGGTCAGTTGATCAACATCGCAAAGGACACTGGCCGCCCGCCGCGCCGTGACTTCGATGACCGCGGTGACCGTGGCGGACGTCGTGACGACCGCCGTGGTGGCTACCGCGACCGCAATGACCGCGGCGGCCGTGGTCGCGGTGGTTACCGTGACCGTGACGACCGTGGCCGTGGTGGTTACCGCGACCGCGACGACCGTGGCGGACATGGACGCCGTGATGACCGCCGTGGCGGTTGGCGCGACTAGTAACGTGAGCTGACGAAGGCGCTGCCTTCCCCGAAACAGGGGAGGTGGCGCCTTTTTGCTGCGCATAATCGGAGCTTTGTAGCGGGCTCTTTTCTAAAACAACAACCTTGGAAACCCAGAGCCTGAGGTCGCGGATCGTGGCCGTGGTTGGTGCTCGGATGGCGAGCTGGGGTTCTGGGTATCCAGGTCTGGGTTTCCTAGGGAGGGGAGGGCACCTGGGCCAGGCACGGACTTACCGGAAAACGCGAAAAGCCGCGAGTCCGAAGACCGCGGCTTGAGTGCTTGGGTGTCTTAGATGAACATCAGGATTGCGCAGATCATCCAGAGCAAGTTGAAGATGCCGGAGAAAGCAGACAGCTGCTTTTTCGTGCCCTCCACGTCAACAGCGCCAGCGCCCTCGAGTGCGGCGACGGCCTTCTTCTGCTTCGGGATGATTAGGAAGAAGAGCAGGCACCATGCGATGACGGCGAGCAGGATTGCAATGTGGAACTGAATATCGGACTTATATGCAGCCAGGTCAGTCAGGAACACCGCGATACCCAGCACCGGCACAATAGCGGAAATGTAGCCGTAAGTGTTGGTGATGTTGTGCAGAACGCGTGTCGCACCACTACCAGCCTGATCGCCCTTTGCCGCGTTTAACAGTTGGCCGGGGAATGCAGAGGTAGCAACGCACACCGGACCGATGAGCAAGACTGCAGCGAGAACGTGAAGAATGATCAGAAAACTAGACATGGATGCCTTTCACAAAGTCATGGGGTTCACAGGCAGTCTAGCCATTGGGCAGCCGGAAATCGAACCGACATTGCCGCCGCATCGTGCGCACATCTGCAGCGGGTAGCGCTAATTCATACTTGCGCGCGACTGCAGCCAAGCGCCGCGCGTAGTCGCATCGGTTAGCAGGCGGGAGCCACTCAGAGGGCAAAGAGTCAGACTTTGCTTGGTTCAAGGCCTTGTCCGTGGCCACGAGGTTCAAAGGATCGTTGGCAAACTCCGCCTTGCGCTTATTATCCCAACCCCACGCCCCCATGTCCCACGCCGCCGAGAGCGGAAAGACGTGGTCGATTTCCACGGCCGGGGGATTGTGCAGCCCGGAGTACGGATCCGCAAGCCCCATTGGCGTCGTCTGTGCAGCGCGAACAGTGTCCTTGGTGGAGGGCAGCCAGCCGCCGAAGAGTTCGCGGTCGTAGCCCAAGATGCGCACGCGCTCCGGGGTAGTGCTCACGCCCAGGGGAGGCCCCGGAGCCCAGAAATTGAGGGCCCACAACGCAGAAACCGCGCACAGCCCGGCCAGATAATAGTGCTTCATGCACTATTTAGACTGAAGCGGACAGGTGCGCGGTTCCGTGGCTATAGAAGCTTGTGGGGGGAAGTTAGTTCTGAACCCGCTCAGCAGCTTGCTCGAAGTCTAAGTTCTTGTTTTCTTCCACCAGTTTGGCAAGCTTGGAGGCTTCCTCGAACTCGGCCATGACCTTTGGCTCTGGAGCCTTGGTGACCAAGGAGACCACAACCGTGGCGATAAGGGAGATGGCAAAGCCTGGGACGAGCTCATAAAGGGCGTCGGAAAGTGGCGACATGCCCCAGCCGATAGCCACGATGGCACCGGTCACCATACCGGCAATCGCGCCGGTGGAGTTCAGGCGCTTCCAGTACAGGGACAGCAGCACCAGCGGGCCGAATGCGGAACCGAAGCCAGCCCAAGCGAAGCCGACCAAGCCCAGGATGGAATCGGAAGGATTAATCGCCAGGACTGCCGCGATGACTGCGATGCCCACAACCGCAGTGCGAGAGAGGTTGATCAGCACGTCCTGGGATGGCTTCTTCTTTGCGAAGATGAGGAACAGATCCTCAATCAGCGAGGTGGAAACCACGAGCATCTGGGAGGACATGGTGGACATGATCGCTGCCAGAACTGCAGTCAGAACCAGGCCTGCGAACAGTGGGTGGAACATGACCTGCGCCATGTCCAGGAAGATGGTCTCGTAGTTTTCCTGGTCAGTAATGGAGTGGTTGGTCTGGGTGAAGAAAACCGTGCCGGCCAGCGCAACGAAGACGGCGCCGATCAGGGAAAGCAGCATCCAGCCGATGCCGTAGAAGCGGCCGGCGCGGGCGTCGGAAGGCTTGCGCAGTGCCATGAAGCGCACGATGATGTGCGGCTGTCCAAAGTAGCCCAGGCCCCACGCCAGGTTGCCGATGATGACCGCGGCAGAAACACCGGAGAAGAGCGAGAAGTAGTTGGGGTTCTCAATCACACCGCCCGTGGCGTAGGGATTGTTAGCGGCGAAGCTGAAGATCTGGCCTGGGTCGTCCAAGGCCATGATGGCCATAATCGGGACGATGATGAGAGAAGCGAACATGAGCAAGCCCTGCACGGTATCGGTGTAGGAAACAGCAAGGAAGCCGCCCACGAAGGTGTAGAACACCGTCACTGCCGCGACGATGAGCATGCCGACGAGGTAATCGCCGCCGAAGGTCGACTCGAAGTAGCGGCCACCCGAGACCATGCCCGAAGAGACATAGAAGGTGAAGAAGAAGATGATGATCGCCGCGGAAAGAACACGCAGCAGACGGGACTTGTCGTGGAGGCGGTTTTCGAAGAAGGACGGCACCGTAATCGAGTTGCCGGCAATCTCAGAGTAAGAGCGCAGACGCGGCGCCACCCACTTCCAGTTGGCCCATGCGCCAACCAGTAGGCCGATGGCCATCCATAGCTCAGACATGCCTGTCAGGAACAGGGCGCCGGGTAGGCCCATGAGCAGCCAGCCGGACATGTCGGATGCGCCAGCAGACAATGCTGCAACGAACGGGTGCAACCCACGGCCGCCGAGAACATAGTCGTCATACTGATCTGTTTGCTTGTAGCTCCAGAAACCGATGGCGGCCATCGCGAGCAGATAGATAATCATCGCCACGACGTACCAGGTGGAATCTTGCACTGATTTCTCCTCGAAGTTTGAGAGTAGGACCATCCCACGTTAACGAGACGTGGGTAACAACCCAATGCTTTTCTGGGGATTTGTTGGCAAGAAGTCGCCCTGCGCACAGCTGGTTGTAATGTTTTAACAGTGTAAACGCAAAGTTATAACGAGGAGATAACGATTGCGTTCGGCGGCAATAATTGCTCGAAAACCTCAAAACATGCCCCCAAATGGTGCGCTGCTAGACTGGCAGCTATGGCTTCTTACCTTATCCATGGCCTGTGGCTCCCAGTTTCGGGACTTAGTCTATGGATTGAGCAGGTAGAAGGGCACAAAATTGTTATGCCTTCCGCCGTTCCCGAAGGGACCTTTCCTGAGGCAGTCGAAACAATTTTGGGCAAGAAATCCTTCCGTAATCGAGCGCGAGTTTCCTTGCGCACGCCCAAGGGCAAGGACGTCTCCCTCATGGTGCCCATGGCGATGTTTGCGCCCGAGGAGGCCGTGGCCACTCTGGCCAAGCTGGAGTTCCTCGATTCCCTAAGTCAGGCCGCCACGCCCGAGCAGAAGGCAACCATCGCCCCAGACCTGCTGTGGCTTATTCGCGTCTACCGTGGGCTTAGCAAGTTTGTGCGTGCCGGACGCGTGACGATCCGCTTGGCCTACCAGGCAGGCGAGTGGTACCCCATGTGGCAGCTGGCCTCTGGTTTGGGTGAGCGTGGCTGGCTCGCGGAGATGCTCGCGGCGGCGCCTGGCATTCTGACAATTAATAACAGGGCCTTGTCCGATGACATGGCGGATGAACTGACGCACTGGATTGCGTTTATGGTTTTACGCCCGCTTGCCGACGCCCCGCGCCCGGCACCGTGGCACGACTTTGCGCAGGCGATGTTGACGACGTCGCCAGTGAAAAAGGGCCGTGCGCAGCTGCTGCGCGGCCTCAACGAGTGGAAAGACTCGATTACTTCGGTGGACCTGCAGCTCGTCTTCATCGTGGAGGAGCCGCCCAAGGATGAGGACCCTGAGACCTCAGTGTGGCCGATTCGCGTGCAGGTGCGCTCCGGCACCGACGCACCACAGCCCATCGTGTTGGATCAGCTCGATAGGGGCAGCGTGGAGAAGCTACGGAACTCACAGCGCAAGGCCCTGACCTTGGCGCCGCGCCTGCGCGAGTCCTCCGGAATCCCTGACTATGACGCGGGTGACTGGGACGTATTCCTGGGCACTGATGATTTGGTGGAGTTCATCGCCAAGGACGTGTCCGCACTCAAGGCGGCTGGCTTTACCGTCATGCTGCCCAAGGCATGGGCGCACATGGAGACCAAGGCCAAGCTGGAGACCCGCGAGGTCCGCGATCCCGCTGAGGGCTCTACCAAGGCGCACTTGGGCATGGACAAGCTGGTGGAATATGACTGGCACCTGTCCGTAGGCGACACCGATCTGAGCGAAGAAGAGATGCGCCAGCTGGTGCAGTCTAAGTCCGGGCTTATTCGCCTCCGCGGCGAATGGGTCATGGCTGACACGCAGGCGCTGTCCAAGATCTCGGAGTATATGGACAAGCTCGCGGAGACGGCTCGCAAGCGCAAACAGAAGGAGCTCGAGCGCCTGGCCGCTGCCGCAGAGATGGCGCGGAAGCTGGAGCAACCGGGCTGGCAGGCGTTGGTGGCGGACGTCGAAAAACGGCTCAAAGAGTTCAACGACGGTGAGACCGCGCAGGTTTCCGTGGCGGAGCTGCGCGAGCTGGCCTTGCAATCCATGGCTGAAGAACCGGTGGAGTTCACCGGCTCGACGTGGCACGCTTCGCTGCTGGGCGGCATGGACACCGTGGCACCCGCGCGCATCGAGATTCCAGAAACCGTCAATGCCGAGCTGCGCGAGTACCAGCGGCGCGGCGTGGATTGGCTTTATTGGATGTCCCGCAACAATATTGGCGCGGTGCTGGCCGACGACATGGGCTTGGGAAAAACCCTGCAGCTGCTAACCCTGCTTGCTGTCGAGCATCAAGATAACCCCGAGGTCAAGCCCACCCTCGTGGTGGCGCCTACCTCCGTGGTGGGCAACTGGGCGCGCGAGGCCGCGAAGTTCGTCCCGCACCTGAAGGTGTTGGTCCAGCATGGTTCGAACCGACTTAAAGAGACAGAGCTGGTCAAGGCCGCCGAGTCCGCAGACCTCGTCATTACCTCCTATGGCACCGTGGGACGCGACTTCCTCACGCTGGGCAAGGTCGAGTGGGATCGCGTGGTGCTCGACGAGGCGCAGGCGATCAAGAACGCGGCCACGCGCTCGTCGAAAGCCGTGCGTTCGCTGCCGTCGCGCCACCGCATTGCGCTAACAGGCACGCCGGTGGAGAACCGCCTCTCTGAGATGCGCTCCATCCTGGACTTCTGTAATCCTGGCGTGCTGGGCAGTGCGTCCTTCTTCCGCAATCACTTTGCCAAGGCCATCGAGCGCGAGAACGACGACACCATGGCCGAGCGCCTGCGCCTGCTTACCGCGCCGTTTATCTTGCGTCGCCTGAAGACGGACCCGAATATCATCGATGACCTGCCGGAGAAGTCCGAGCAGATCATCACCGTCGCGATGACCCCCGAGCAGGCGGCCTTGTACAAGGCGCTTGTCGACGACGTGCAAAAGGCACTGGAGACACGCGAGGGCATGTCGCGGCGCGGCCTGGTGTTAGCGTCTTTGACTCGCATCAAGCAGATTTGTAACCATCCGGCGCACTACCTGGGCGACGGTTCCTCGGTCACGTTGAAGGGCAAGCATCGCTCGGGCAAGGTCGAGGAGCTTATGCGGATCGTGGACCAGGCGATTGAGTCTGAGGAGCGCATCCTCGTGTTCACGCAGTACAAGGCATTCGGTGACATCTTGCAGCCTTATCTCACCCAGCAGTTAGGGCGCGAGATTCCTTTCCTGCACGGTGGCGTGACCAAGAACAAACGCGACCAGATGGTGGAAGATTTCCAATCCCCGGACGGCCCGCCGGCGATGATTCTCTCGCTCAAGGCGGGTGGCACGGGCCTGAACCTGACGGCGGCGTCGATTGTCGTGCACATGGACCGCTGGTGGAATCCGGCCGTGGAGAACCAAGCCACCGACCGCGCGTTCCGCATTGGTCAGCAGCGCAACGTGCAGGTGTACAAGATGATCACCGCCGGTACTTTGGAGGAGTCTATTCAGGACATCCTCGACGGCAAGATGCATCTTGCTGGCGCCGTGGTGGGCGAGGGCGAGGGCTGGCTCACGGAACTCGATCCCGAGCAGCTGGCCCAGTTGATGAGCTACAAGGAGGCTGACTAATGGCGCGCTATACCTCGGGTAATTCCGGCAAGGGCTCAGAAGATAACGTCATCTACGCCAACTTTGGTGCGCGCAAACGCGTGACCTCCCCGGAGGAGGTAGGCCGCGTCTCGCGCGTGCACAGCATGTCTCCGGCTGCCACGCGCATCGTGTCCTTTGTGAACAAGGACGCGGACAGCGGGCGCATTACGCGCGGCCGGCAATACGCAACTGGCGGTCATGTTGTGGGCCTGGACGTGCGCAACGGTGCCGTTCACGGCAAGGTGGCCGGCTCGCAGAACGAGCCCTTTACCGTCCTCATTCAGGTGCCGTATCGCACTAATGATGACATCGCGACGCTGAGCCAGATGTTTGCCCGCACGCCGAACTCCATTGCTAATGCGCGCGACGGCCTGCTTAGCGAGGAAGCGCTCGACATCCTCATCGCTGAGGACCCAAGCGACATGCGCTTTTCCTGCACCTGCCCGGACCCGGTGTACGTGTGTAAGCACGTGATCGCGGTGGCGGACCGCTTGGCTACCCGCATCGACGCGGATTCCTCCGTCGTCTTTGCCCTGCGTGGGCTCGACTTTGGACGCCTTGAGCAGTCCGTGATGGAACAGGCCAAGGCTGTCTCGGAGGATAGTTTTGCTGGAGCGGGGCTTTCTACCGAGGAGCGCAATGAGCTGTTCTGGGGCGGGCGGCAACTGCCCGATATGCCGCGGCCAAAGGTGGCGCCGGCCGTGGATGATTCGGACCCAGAGTTGCTGCGAAAAGCCATGCGTGCAGTAAGCCATACGAACATAGATTTGCTTCGAGCGGTCTCTGATGTCGAGGACCTCTACTATCATCTGACGCACTGATTCTTAAAAGGGGGAAACTCATGGTCAAGTTCATTCATACTTCTGATTTCCAGTTAGGCATGACGCGGTGGTTTCTGGAGGGGGAAGCCCAGGCACGCTTTAACGACGACCGCATGGAGTCCGTGGTGCGTCTTGGCGAGCTGGCGCGCGAGACGGGCGCGGAGTTCATCGTCGTGGCCGGTGATGTCTTCGAGCATAATGCGTTGAGCAAGAACACGTTGAGCCGCGCGAAGGAGACCTTCCGCAACCTGCCGGTGCCGGTCTACCTCTTGCCCGGCAACCACGATCCACTCGTGGCTGATTCGGTGTTGCGCAAGCCATTTGCTGACAATGTTCACGTCATCGCGGACTTTGCACCCATTGAGTTTCGTCCTGGAGTAGAAATCGTTGGCGCCCCGTATCTGACCAAGCGGGCCAACTATGACTTGGTGCGCGAGGCGCTTGCCCCGCTGGAGCCATACGACGGCGTGCGTATTGCGGTAGGTCACGGCCAGGTCGAGGCGCGCGATTCGGAAGCGGACGTCATCGATCTGCGCTTCGTGGAGGAACAAATCGAGGCGGGCGTCATTGATTACTTGGCCCTCGGGGATACCCACTCCACGCAGGAGCTGGGCTCAAGCGGCCGGGTATGGTTCTCCGGCAGCCCTGAGACCACCGCCTTTGATGACCGCGAGCGTGACTCAGGCAATGCGCTGATAGTGACGGTCGACGGGGGAGAGGTCGACGTCGTCAAGCATCGCGTGGGCCGCTGGCACTTCCGGGTGCTGGAGGCCGACGTGAACTCCATGGAAGACGTGGAGCGTTTCTTGAAGGAAGTCGATGAGCTGCCGTACAAGAGGCGCACGGCTGTGAAATATGGCTTGCGCGGCACCGTGGGGCTGGAGGCGCAGGCGCGGCTCGAGCAGGGACTGGCGGATCTGGAGCCGGTGTTTGCTTCGCTGCGCCCGCGTGAGCGCACCATGGATTTGCACCTTGCCCCGTCGGAGGAGGAGCTGGCCAACCTTGACCTGCATGGATTTGCCGCCGACGCCTTGGCCGACCTGGTAGGCAATCTTGATGACCCGGTTGCGCGTGATGCCGCCAACCTGTTGTTCCGACTCACCGCAAAGGAGGCCTAGGCTATGATGCGACTTCACTCCATTGAGATCCACAACGTCCGCGGCGTTGAGCACCTGCGCGTCGACGAGCTTCCGGAAACAGGTGTGGTGGTCATCCACGGCGAGAACGAGGCCGGAAAGTCCACCATCGTTGAGGCCATTGACACCGTACTGACGGAGAAGCACTCGGGCGCCTCGAAGAAGATTAAGGCGCTCAAGCCGGTGCATCGCGATGCATCACCGGAGGTCAGACTTGAGGCGACCGTGGGCCCGTATCGCTTCCGCATTCACAAGCGGTGGCTGAAGAAGAAGATCTCTGAGCTCCACGTTCTTGAACCGCGCCCCGCGCAATTTACCGGCGGCGCGGCCGATGACGAGCTCGACCGAATCCTCTCAGAGCATCTGGATCGCCAGCTTCTCGACGCCCTCTTCCTGCGCCAGGATGACCTAGGTTCCGGCGTGGCTGCGGTCGGCATTCCATCGGTGACCAGTGCGCTGGAATCTGCTTCCGGGATGGACACCGCTGTGGCCGAGGACTCCGAGCTCATCACGCGAGTACAGAAGGAATACGAGAAGTACTTCACCGCACGGACCGGGGCGCCGGCCAAGGAATACAAGGACGCGCAGACCCGGGTGAGCGAGGCCGAGTCCGTGCAACAAGATGCTGAGCAGGCATTACGCCAACTTGACGACGTCGTGATCAAACACGAAGCTGCCCAGCAAGCCAAGGCGGAGGCTGAGCAGGCTTTGCCGGCCGCTGAGACAGAACTCGCCCAGCGCGAAACTGAGGTCGCGGAGGCTAGAGCAGCACTGGAGAAGATCGAGGCTCAAAAAGCAGAGCTTTCTCGTGCCGAGGCTGAACTGGAGACTGCACGCGAGGCCGTGGAGCGGCGCCGCGCGATGGCACAGGACGTGGCAAGCGCAGCAGAGGCAGTCGAGGCCTTGGCGGCCAAGGTCGAGGAGCTTAAACTGAGCACCGCGCAGGAAGAGGAAGTCCGTGAGCAGCTTGCAGGCAAGCTCGCCGAGGCACAGAAGTCTTATGAAGCTGCCCGCAAGCAACTGCAGCTTGCGCGCCGCTACCATGAGAAAAAGCAGTGGGAGGCGTTGCGGCAGCGCCTTGCGGGGCTAAAGGAACTCGACGCTGAGCTCAAGCGTCGCCGCAGTCAACTTGCCGAGGCGCCTGAGGTGGGCGATCTGCGCGCGCTTGAACAAGCAACCACTGAGGTAACCGTCCAGGAACGCGTTCACGCCGCTGCCACTGCCAAGCTCGTGTTTAGCGGTGAGGGCGCCTTCGTCGTCGACGGTGAAGAGCGAACTGTGCCTTCTGCCGACGCCAGCGACGACACCGTTCAGCTGCGCGACGGAATGGCCTTCGAGTTCGGCGCGTTGCGCGCGACGTATCAAGCTGGTGCAGGTGAGGCATCAGAAGATACCCTGCAACATGTGCGGGCTCGTCTCGCGGAACTTTTGGATGCGGCCGGCTGCGAGTCGGTCGAGGAAGCCCGCGCGAAAAACGACGAGTACCAGCGTTTGCGCAGTTCCGTGGAGCAGGCACAGCGGGAGCTTAAGGCTGCTCTTGGCGCCGATGATTTGGGCGAGCTAGAAGCCCGATATGCGGCCCAAGCGGACAGCTTTGAAGGGGTAGCAGAGCTGGAGGAACAGGGCGAGCAGGAGCGAGTTTCTTTGGGGGATGCGGAGGTAGCAGAGGAGGCGGCACGCGTTGCTGTAACCGGCGTTGAGAAGGAACTTGCTCCGTACCGGGAGAGCTCGACAGCAGCGGCGTTGGCCGGTGCCCAGGCTCGTCATGAGGCGGCCGCCGAGCATCATGATTCAGCCGACGCAGCGCTGCAGAAGGCTAGGGAAGTGGCAACGGACGCAGTGCTGGACTCTGCGGTTGCAGCGGCGGAGGAGAAGCTCACCCGGCAACGCGGAGTCTTGGCCGAACTTAGCGCCGTGGACGTCGATACTGTGTTTGCGCTTTACGAGGGGGCCAAGGAACAGGTCCGGAGCCTGCACAACACCGTGCACGATGCGGATGGTGATATGCGTGAATACTCAGGCCGCATCGAGATGCACTCGGGCGTGGCGGAACGCCTCGAGTCTGCGAACGCAGAACTGGAGATTGCCCGGGAAGTGCTGGCCGCGGTGGAAAAGCGTGCCAACGCAGCGCGATACCTGCGGGAGCACTTGCTCACGCACCGCGATGCGGCACGTCAGCGCTACGCGCAACCCTTCGTCACCAAGCTCAACGGGCTCGCCCGTAAGGTTTTCGGTGGCGACGTGGATTTCGAACTTTCTGAGGAGCTTGTGGTCACGGCGCGCAGCCGCGATGGTCAGACCGTAGATCTTGGTTCCCTCTCGGGCGGGGCCAAGGAACAGATGGCCATTCTTACGCGCTTTGCAATAGCGGGATTGGTGCAAGATGACGGAGTACCCGTTATTGTTGACGATGCTCTTGGATCTACCGACTCGACTCGACTCAACCTTATGGCCACGTTGTTTGCTCAAGTGGCCAAGCACTCCCAAGTATTGGTGTTAACATGCATGCCACAGCGATATGCACGTGTACCCAGCAGGGTAGAACTGGATATAGAAGCGTTAAAGGGATAGCTTTCTAATACCTAAACGAATGTGTAAAGTTGTTGACATGACTACAGAAACTCGGTGGCTAAACGAAGAAGAGCAAGAGCTGTGGCGCCTCATCCTCGGTTCTATTCGCAAGATTAACCGCGGCATGGAGGAAACCCTCATGGCTGGGGGCGAGGTCTCAATGTCAGAGTTCGCCGTTCTCGTTGCACTTTCCGAGGCAGAAGGCAATGAGCTGCGTTTGCGTGAGCTTTGCGCGGACTTGGAGTGGGACCGTTCACGTACCTCCCACCAAGTAACACGCATGGAAAAGCGTGGTTTGGTCACAAAGTCCAAGAGCGTCGGTGATGCGCGAGGCGTCATCGTTCGTATTACCGATGAGGGCCTTGAGCGTCTCGAACGCGCCGTGCCCGAACACGTAGAGTCTGTGCGCCGCATAGTCTTTGACCATCTCAACGAGAAGGACATTCCATCCCTTGTTAATTTCTTCCAGGGAATTCTCGCAGTCAACAACGTGCCTGGGTATGACGGCTTCGTTCCGGACGAACTGCTGCATGGCAGGTGCACCGTGGATGAAAAGAATTAGTTATCTCAGCAGGCTCTTACCTGCTTTATTGTTTTGTGGGGCAATCACCACCTAAGAGAGGAATCACCATGATGGGGCAAGAGCTCTTTGAGCATCCCATGTCGCAGTACCCGATTTATAACGTTGCGGTCCTAGACGGGCTAGGAGATCCCGAGTCGCACCTGAATGGCACTGCCTCTGAAGCGGAGTCCGCTGCGATGGAGGAAGCCCTCGACAAGTATCCTGATGCCGCGATTACTTTCGACGAGGAATCGGGCCACTGGATAGTCGGCGCAGAGGCAGATATAAACCGTATGTTCGCTGATAGGGACGCCTTCGTGGAGGCGTTAGAGAACAATGAAGACCCCGGAGTGTAAATCTTGCCAATTCGGTGTCAATAAAACGGTGGATAACTACGAATTCATAACGATCTACTGCTAAAGTTATCCGCAGTGATTTCTCTTGCTAGGCGGAGTGTGCCTAGCGGTTTCAGGCGCAGTGAAAGGAAACAACGGATTATGAACGAATACGAGGCACAGGAACAGCGCGAAGCAGCTGCACGTGACAAGGCTGACGGCTGGGTTTCCGTGTTTGTCCAGTGGATCCCTAACACGCTTTTCGCATTCGTTCTGGTCACCGCCATGTTCCTCGGAATGTATTACATCGAGCACGGCACCCTTGATATCACCCAGGAGATCGTAAACCCATTCATCAAGTAGTACTTGGAGAACTCAAAGCTCAATAGCTAAATATTAAAATGGCGGCCCATCTTCTGGACCGCCATATTGTTGTTTTTAAAGCCTGCCGCAATTAGTGCTGCTCGTTCGGATCGTTGTCCGCGTCTTCCTTGGTCTCGTGGACGGTGCCCTTAACGTGTTCCGGTGCGGCGTAGATGGAGTAGAGCTTTGCCGGCTCGGAACCCTTGTTGACGAAGTTGTGCCACTTGCCAGCTGGTACGAAGATGGCAAAGTCGTCTTCGGCTACCTGGTCGATGTCCAAGTTGTCCTCGTCTTCACCAATCATGATGCGGCCCTGGCCGGACTCGAGGCGCAGGAACTGGTCATGGTCATCGTGGACCTCCGCGCCGATTTCGCCGCCGTCCTGCCATTGCTTCTTATGCTGTTCGGACTTTTTGTGGTTGCGGATGGACATCATGCCGATGGCGATACCGATGACGATGGGCACCCACACCTTCGAGCTATCGAGCAAGAAAACCATCCACTCGGGCAGCGCCGGGAGGTCAGGGAAATCGATGTTCGGCCAGTTGATGTCCGGCCAATCGATACTGATGGTTGGCAGATGGATTTGGGGAAGTTCGGGGAGGTCTGGCAGATCTGGCCAGTCGATGTCGGGAATAGGTAGCAAGTCCAAAAGCTTGCGCAGGATTGGGCCGAGCACGATAACAGCCAACGCCCAACCGCCTTTACCAAGGCCCGCGAGGAGGGGATAGGTCACGCGTTTAACGGGGCTTTGCTCCATTGCTTCGCGACGCCGCGCACCACGGCTGCCAGCTGGTGGCTCAAACTCGACCACCTCTGAGCCGTTGTGATAGGTCACCTCGATCAACTCGTCGAGGGCATTCGCGTGGAGCTTGAGGTGCGGCTTCGTGCGGTTGACAAGCTCTAAGCTGCGTAGCTCGTCGGTATCGATTTGTTTTAGGGCCACTCGCGCCGAAGACAACGAGGTGTACCTTCCAAGGACTTCGCCGTCGCGGCAAATTTGCACGCGAATAGGTGGATTATTAATGAATGCCCGGATTCTTTCTTTAAGCGGCATGTTGGCGTCCAGGGCGGTGTATTCATGCTCGCTCGGTTGTTGCGGCCAGGATTCATAAGCTGCAGCAAACTCCACATCGGGGCCGACCATGACTTCGAGTTTTCCGGCCTCTGGATGGTCAAGAGTCCACGTTTCCATGATCTAGGCCTTCCTTCCTGTTAACCAGCTGCCCAACCAAGCAAGCAGGACGACTTCAACTGCGTAAATCCACGTACCGGTGTTGTAGTAGACCTTGGTAGAAAGCCAGAACATAAAAGCCGCAATGAGCGGAAAGGACAGCGTATAGCGGAAGAGCCGGCCATCCAGCATGCCCAATGCCAACGCCATCATCGGAAGCAGCACCAGCATGGTCACAGTCGCTGTACTCCCACTAAGAGCCGCGCCCACAATCCCCGGCACCACGAAGAACGCTAACGCGGTTGCGATAAACGAGAGGTAGGCCCGTTTCGGACGAGACGTCGATTCCATGGCCCTGACCTTACAGCCTGCGGGATCATTCTTAGGAATGATTCTTTGACTTCGAGCGGCAGGGGAATTCCTATCAAAATAGATTGAAAAGAATTCGCTGTCTTTGACCTAATGTCTGCCTAATGTCTGAACTCTTAACAATGAGTTGAAAGCTAAGGGGCGAAGGTAAATCCCTCGCCTGCTGGGGCTGAACGCCGAGAAAGCGAGGGGAGAAATTGTGCCCCCGACAGGGATCGAACCTGCGACCTTCGGTACCGGAAACCGATGCTCTAATCCGCTGAGCTACGGAGGCAAAAGATATGCGGCATGCGCCAGATATCAACGGTGTGATTCTAGCGCATGCTGTCACCAAGTAGCCAATGCGGGGGCTACTTAGTGGTGTGGTGTCTAGCTTTAGTGGTGTGGCGGCTAGCTAGCCTGGCTACTTCACGATGACCACGATGAGGTCGCGCGGACCGTGGACGCCCTCCACACGGGAGAGTTCAATGTCAGAGGTAGCAGACGGGCCGGAAATCCACGTAGCGGGGAAGTCCGGGTTAATGCGAGAGACCATCTCCGGAACTCCGTAGACGATCTGGTCCTTGCGCACGATGCACACGTGACGATCCGGAACCAAAGTTAGGGCGCGGCGACCACACAGTGGGCCGGCTTCTAGCACGATGGTGCCAGTCTGTGCCGAGGTGACGTGGGACTCGGTCAGCACAGCATCAACGGTGTCGAGTTCGCGCGGATCCGAAGTTGGATCGTCAGGGGTGAAGGTGGCGTTGGACGTGATGGCGTCGATAAGCGCTGCGTCCATTCCCTGAGCGTAGGTGACCTTGGAGCATTCCTTGTTAGTAAAAATCTGGGAAATGGTCTCTGCGAGCTCAGCCTCGGTGGTCACGTGGACTTCGGCCTTGTAATCCTCGAGGCGTTCCACAAGCATGTCACGCAGCTCGTCGGCATTGAGCGTGCCCTCGGTGTCGTACTCACGCGGTGCCTCCACGTGATCGGACAAGCCTGCCTGCTTCTGCGCGGTGCGAATGCGCTTCAGGATCTCTTCTTTGGCGGTACTCACTTGATGCCCTCCTTCTTGGCCTGGGCGAGCAGTTCTTTAGCTTCATCGGAGTCGAACCACTGACGGAAAGACTTCTTTGGTGGAACAGCAGTATCGCGGGCATCGGACCACCCGGACAGGAACAACGGGAGCTTGTCCATCACTCCGTTGAATCCGCCGAGAACGCGGCCCAGCGCAACCATGTGCGTGACCTGGTTCCAGATCTTCGGGTGACCCCAGACCAGCTGAACCACGCTGAAGAGCTTGGACTCGACTGGTGGGGTAGCGTGGGTGACCTTTTGGTGGCGGTTCTCCAGGATGACCTCAGAAAGCGGAATCTTCACCGGACAAACCTCGTCGCAGCGTCCACACAGGGAGCATGCATAAGGCAGGCTGGCGGAAGGATCGTGGTGGTCCTTCATGCCGGTCAGCTGTGGGGTCAGGGAGATGCCAATCGGGCCAGGGTAAACGGAGCCGTATGCGTGGCCGCCGGCGCGCTCGTAGACCGGGCAAACGTTAAGGCAAGCCGAGCAACGGATGCATTTGAGAGCCTGGTGGCCAATCGGGCTGGACAGGGCAGCGGTACGACCGTTGTCCAAAAGAATCAGGTGGAAGTTCTTCGGGCCGTCGTTTTCAGTTACGCCCGCCCACATGGAGGTGTATGGGTTCATGCGCTCTGCTGTGGAAGAACGCGGCAGCAGCTGCAGGAAGACCTCAAGGTCCTGGAAAGTTGGCACGAGCTTTTCTATGCCCATCACGGTAATCAGGGTCTCCGGCAGGGTCAGACACATACGGCCATTGCCCTCGGACTCCACAATGTTGATGGTGCCGGTCTCGGCAACGCCGAAGTTAGCGCCGGAGATGGCAACCTTGGCCTTCATGAACTGTTCGCGCAGGAAGGTACGAGAAGCCTCCGCGAGTTCGGCTGGCTCAGCCTTTAGGGATTCATCCGTGTGCGGCATTTTGTTGACGAAGATGTCACGGATTTCGGCACGGTTGCGGTGGATGGCCGGAACCAGGATGTGGGAGGGCTTATCCTCGCCCAGCTGAACGATGAGCTCAGCCAGGTCGGTTTCGCGGGCATTGATCCCTACGGACTCGAGGTGCTCGTTCAGGCCGATTTCCTGGGTTGCCATGGACTTGACCTTGACGATGTCGGTCTCGCCGGTCTCGCGGATAAGGCCCTCGATGATTTCGTTGGCTTCCTTAGCGTCGCGTGCCCAATGGACGATGCCGCCGCGCTTGGCTACCTGCTCCTCGAACTGCTCGAGAAGTTCCGGCATGCGGGCAGCAACGTCTTCTTTGATTGCGGAGCCGGCGTCGCGGAGCTTCTGCCAGTCCGGCAGCTCTTCGACGGCGTTGGCACGCTTATTACGAATGGTGGTGGTGGCGTGGTGCAGGTTACGACGCTGGGTCGCGTTGTTGAGGCCAACGTGGGCGAGTGGAACGAATGCCTTCTCGCCGCGGAGGTTGCCGTAGCCCTCCGGCGCGCGAGGCGGGGTGGTGTCGAGGAAGGAAGTCATTAGAGCATCTTCTCCTTGGAGTAAGCGGCCGTCTCAGGGGTCCAAGGGTGTTCCTTGGTGGAGGCCAAGATTTCAGCCATGTGCAGCACGCGAACGCCGCTGCGCTGGCGCGCTAGTGCGCCGCCGATGTTCATAAGGCAGGAAGAGTCACCGCCGGTGAGGTACTCGGCTTCGGTGTCCTTCACGTGGCGGGTTTTGTCAGAAACCATGGCCTGGGAGACCTCTGGGTTCTTAAGTGAGAAGGTGCCGCCGAAGCCACAGCACTCTTCGACGTTTTCGAGCGGCACGAGGTCGATTCCCTCGACTTTGCTCAGCAGCTGGTACGGGCGGTCACCGAGCTTCAGGAAGCGCAAGCCGTGGCAGGAAGCATGGTAGGTGACCTTGTGCGGGAAGAAAGCGCCGAGATCGGTGCGCTGCTCGATGTCCACGAGGAATTCGGGCAGGTCCAAGGTCTTCTGGGAGGCCTTTTTAGCGCCATCCACGTCAGCGGAGGAGCCGAACCGGTCAGCAATTTTGACGTGTTGCTCACGAACTGCGCCAACACACGAGCCAGAGGCGGAAACCACGTAATCGATGGAAGGATCTGCGAACGCGTCCGCGTAGCTGCGGATCATGCCCAGTGTTTCCTTCTGGTAACCAGTATTGATGTGCATCTGGCCGCAACAAGTTTGCTCTTCTGGGAAGACCACTTCGTGGCCCAAACGGGAGAGGATTAGTGCGGTTGCCTTGTGAGCGTCCGGGAAGAGGGCGTCACCAATGCACGTAGAAAAAAGTGCAATTCGCATGCTTGCGCTCCTTTAACTGCCCAGTATGTGCCATGGAAGTCAGCGCGTACTTGGGTGGGCTAATTTTTATGGGTGTGCCTTAAATAATACCGATAAAAACGCAGAATTTCATAGTGAAAATGCCGTCTAGCTGCGGTTATTCTGCAACACTAATGTTGCGAAATTTATTACGTGCGCAAACCACTACCGCCGTGCGTCTCGTGGGGAACTTGTGGTTTCTGATGAGTGATGCGTCACTTTAAGGCAATATACCTTTTGGGGGTAGACAAAAGTCTCCCCATCGCGCGGCTGTAATTGCAGCGGATGCGGAGACTTTCTTTAGGGGCAGAAGTTTTAAGGAACTAGGAAGCCCAACGCGTTGGTCATGAGGAACACAATGACACACACGACGGCCAGGAAGACGAGCGAGTAGCCCACGACTGCCTTGAGGATGCGGGACTCCTCGCCCTCCATCTGAACTGCCGTTGCGGCGATGGCCAGCGACTGCGGGGAGATCATCTTGCCCACAACGCCACCGGCGGTATTCGCCGCCAGCATGAGGTCTGGGTTGACGCCGATGCGTTCTGCAGCGGTGACCTGGAGGTTGGCAAAGAGGGCGTTGGCCGAGGTATCCGAACCGGTAACTGCAGTGCCGATCCAGCCCAGCACCGGCGCGAAGAGCGCGAAGATGCCGCCCGCGGAGGCCACGAATTCACCGATAGAGATGGTCTGGCCGGAGTAATTCATGGTGTAGGCCAAAGCGAGAACCAAGATGATGGTCAACGCAGAGAACTTCATGCGGGAGCAAACCTCACCGAACTTTTTCAGTGGGGCAGACTTCGGCAGGTGGTAGTGGCCGTTCTCGTTGAAGATCCAGAAGATGATGGCCACGATGAGTCCGGAGATGAGCAACAGCGTGCCCGGGTTGCCAAAGACATTGAAGCTAAACGAGGTGTCCATTCCCTTGCCAGCAGAGTCAAGGACTGTGCCATCCAGGCCCGGCCAGGCGAACTTAATCTTCCAGAACCCAAAGAGCTTCGGAGCTGCGGTAGCTACCGCGAAGACTGCGGTCACGACTGCGTAGGGCAGCAGCGCCATCCAGATGCGGCTGCCGGACAAGTCGGTGACTGCCTGCTGCGCCGGAATGCCCATGCGCTCACGCAGCTCCGCAACGCCCTTTGGCTTCCACATGCGCAGAAATACGAACGCGCAGCCCAGCGAGACGATGCAGGCCACAACGTTGGTGAGCTGGTAGGCAAAGAAGTTGGCCGCAGCCCACTGCGCGATGGCAAAAGAAACGCCGATGACGCCAGCAGCCGGGGCGGCTTCCTTGACGCCGCGGACTCCGTCCAAGATGAACAGGATGAAGAAGGGGACTGCCGCTGCAATCAGCAGCACCTGCAAGGAAATAAGTCCTGCGATATCAGCAGTCTGCTCGGCGGTACGGCCGCCCACCTCACCGGCGGTGGTCACTGGAATGCCCACCGCGCCGAAGGCAACCGGTGCAGTGTTGGCGATGAGTACAGTCGTGGCAGCCTTGAGCGGCTTGACACCCAGCGCCAGAATCATCGTCGCGGTAATCGCCACTGGGGCGCCGAAGCCGGCGAGAGCCTCAAGCAGGCCGCCGAAGCAAAACGCGATGAGGATGGCCTGGATGCGGATGTCACCGTCGCCAAGCAGGTCGAAAGTCTTGCGAAGATCCTCAAAACGCCCAGAGGCCACGGTGATCTCGTAGAACCAAATGGCGGTGATGATCACCCAGACAATCGGCAACAAGCCAAAGAGGCCACCGCGTGCGGCGGAGGACAGCGCCATGCCTGTGGGCATGTCGAAGCCGAAGATAGCAATGGCGAGAGCCACGATGAGTGCCACAGCACCCGAGGTATGTGCGCGAGCCTTAAGACCCAGCAACATGATGAAGAAGGCGATGAGGGGAAGTGTCGCTACGGCAGCGGAAAGGCCGAGGCTACCGCCAATGGCATCCGTCGATATTTGGAAAGTGTTCATAGTTACCCAAGTCTCTAGAAGGAAAACGAGTGTCTTATTTAATACACAGTCTTTCTAAAGCCTAAAACTTGAGCGAGCCTTTTCGCGTAAGTTTCGCAATAAAGGGCATATGTCACACAAGTTGCTTGCTGTTATAAAAGACCCCAACGCGTGCCTGATGCTGCTCATGTCAGCGCGGGACGATAGACTTTGACGCTATGAATCCCGTAGATCTTTCTGTGCTTATTAAAGAGACCGCAGTCGCTGTATTGAGCGAACACGAGCTCGACACCGCCGTCCTTCCTGAGACCGTGACCGTGGAGCGTCCGCGTAATCCCGAGCACGGTGACTACGCCACCAACCTTGCCCTGCAGGTAGCCAAGAAGGCCGGCGTGAATCCGCGCGAGCTGGCCACCTGGCTGGCCGAGGCGTTGGCTAAGCACGACGCCATTGACGTCGCCGAGATCGCAGGCCCGGGCTTCCTGAACATCCGCCTGGCTGCCGCCGCACAGGGCGCCATCGTGGACCAGGTCCGCCAAGCCGGCGCTAACTACGGCCACAACGATGCCTACAAAGGCCAGAAGATTAACCTCGAATTCGTCTCCGCTAACCCCACCGGTCCGATCCACCTGGGCGGCACCCGTTGGGCAGCCGTGGGCGATTCCCTCGGCCGCGTGCTCGAAGCCTCCGGCGCTGAGGTAACCCGCGAGTACTACTTCAACGATCACGGCCGCCAGATCGACCGCTTCTCCAACTCGCTCGTGGCTGCGGCCAAGGGCGAGCCGACTCCGGAGGACGGCTATGGCGGAGAGTACATCCAGGAGATCGCAGCCAACGTCCAAAACCAGGTCCCCAATGCACTCGAGGGCACCGAGGACGAGGTCCGCGAGAAGTTCCGCGCCGCTGGCGTGGAGATGATGTTCGCGCACATCAAGGAGTCCCTGCACGAGTTTGGCGTTGACTTCGACGTCTACTTCCACGAGAACTCCCTGTTCGAGTCCGGCGCCGTTGACAAGGCCGTGGCGCACCTTAAAGACAACGAGAAGCTCTACTTCGAGGACGGCGCCTGGTGGCTCAAGTCCACCGACTACGGCGATGACAAGGACCGCGTGGTCATCAAGTCTGACGGCGACGCCGCATACATCGCTGGCGACATCGCCTACGTTGCGGACAAGTTCGACCGCGGCCACGACCTCGCTATCTACATGCTGGGTGCGGACCACCACGGCTACATCGCCCGCCTGCGCGCCGCCGCTGCCGCCATGGGTTACAACCCAGAGCAGGTCGAGGTTCTCATCGGTCAGATGGTGAACCTGCTGCGCGACGGCAAGGCTGTGCGCATGTCCAAGCGTGCTGGCACCGTTATCACCCTCGATGACCTCGTCGAGGCCATCGGCGTCGATGGTGCACGCTACTCCCTGGTGCGTTCTTCCGTGGATCAGTCCATCGACATCGACCTGGGCCTGTGGGCTTCCCAGTCCTCCGATAACCCTGTTTATTACGTTCAGTACGGCCACGCTCGCATCTGCTCCATCCTGCGCAAGGCTGCAGACCTGGGCCTGGGTGCCGAGGCCATGCAGGGCGCGGACCTTTCCTTGCTCACCCACGAGAAGGAAGGCGATCTCATCCGCACCTTGGGCGAGTTCCCTGAGGTTGTCTCCACCGCAGCGACCTTGCGCGAGCCACACCGCATCGCCCGTTTTGCTGAGGATCTCGCCGCCGTGTTCCACCGCTTCTATGACCAGTGCCAGGTGCTGCCGAAGGCGGACGAGACAACGCAGCCAATCCACCTCGCACGCCTCGCGCTTGCCGACGCCGCCCGTCAGGTCCTCGCCAACGCCCTCACCATGGTGGGTGTTAGCGCGCCGGAGAAAATGTAAATGGATTTTAACGAGCTGCCAGCGCACGTCTGGCCCCGTAACTCGCGCCGCGAAGAAGACGGCGTGGTTACCGTCGCCGGGGTCCCGCTGACGGATCTCGCCGAAGAATACGGCACGCCACTCTACGTCTTCGACGAGGATGACTTCCGCTCCCGTTGCCGCGACACGGCCCGCGCCTTCGGCGGCCCTGAGCACGTGCACTATGCCTCCAAGGCTTTTATCACCAAGCGCATCGTGAAATGGGTAAACGAGGAAGGCCTGTGCCTTGACGTCGCTTCCCTCAACGAGGCCAAGGTGGCGCTGGCCGCCGGTTTCCCGCCGGCCCGCATGACCGCCCACGGCAACAACAAGGAGCCCGAGTACCTCGAGCTGTGCGTGGACAACGAGATCGCGCACGTCGTCCTCGATAACGAGGGCGAGCTGGCACAGCTCAACGAGATCGCGCGCGCCGCTGGCCGCGTGCAGCCGGTGATGATCCGCGTCAAGCCGGGTGTCGACGCCCACACGCATGAGTTCATCGCCACCTCGCACGAGGACCAGAAGTTCGGCATCTCCTTGGCCACGGGCGCGGCTTTCGACGCCGCCAAGGCTGCCCTCGAGTCCGAGAATCTTCAGCTCGTGGGCCTGCACTGCCACGTGGGTTCCTCCGTGTTCAACGCTGAAGGCTTCAAGCTCGCCGCAGAGCGCGTGCTCTCGCTGTACAAGCGTATCCACACCGAGCTGGGTGTAGCACTCAAGGAACTCGACCTGGGTGGCGGCTTCGGCATTCCGTACATGGAGTACGAGGAGGCACTCGACGTCGCCAAGCTGGCTCAAGATCTCCTGGCAGCCGTGGAGCGCACCGCGCACGAGCTCGACATCGAGCCGCCCTTCGTGCTCGTCGAGCCGGGCCGCTCCCTCGTGGGCGCAAGCGCAGTCACCGTCTATTCCGTGGGTACGGTCAAGGACGTGGAGACCGGCAAGGCCGAGCTGCCTATCCGCCGTTATCTTTCCGTCGACGGCGGCATGTCCGACAACATCCGCCCAGCGCTCTACAAATCCGAGTATGACGTGCGCGTGGCCAATCGTTTCACCGACGGTGAGCCCGTGGACTCCCGCGTGGTGGGTTTCCACTGCGAATCCGGCGACATCTTGGTCAACGAACGCAAGCTTCCGGGAGACATCACCACCGGCGACCTGCTCACGTTCGCAACCACTGGCGCCTATCAGTACATGATGGCGTCGCGCTACAACGGCGCACTGCGCCCGGCCGTGGTGTCGGTGCGCAATGGGCAGGCAAATCTGATGCTGCGTCGCGAGACTGTCGATGACCTTTTGGCTCTCGAAGTCAATTAAATTCACTTAAAATCCACTGGCGGTGGGGCCATGACCAAAAGGTTTGCCCCTCCGCCTTCCTATATGGGGCCATGATTTGGATCCCTAAACCCAAAACTAGACAGCTCGTTCTGTATAGTGTGGTTAACAATTTCAGTACCGACGAATGAGGGACGATATGACTTCACAGACCAAGATTCGCACCGGCAAGGGCGAGGGCGAAGCAGTAGGTATTGCACTGCTCGGTTTCGGCACTGTCGGCGCCGAGGTCTTCCGCCTGCTGGGGGAGAACGCTGATGCTTTTGCACATCGCATTGGTGGTCCCGCAGAGATTCGTGGCGTAGCTGTCCAAAACAAGAACAAGCTGCGCCCAGGCGTTCCTAAGGACCTGCTTACTGACGACGCCAAGGCGCTAGTCATGCGCGACGATATCGACTTGGTCGTCGAGGTCATCGGCGGTATTGACTACCCGCGCGAGCTGCTGCTGGCCGCGCTCAATGCGGGCAAGTCCGTGGTGACCGCGAACAAGGCTCTGGTGGCCGCGCACGCGGACGAGCTGGCTGAGGCTGCCGACCGTGCGGGAGTCGACCTCTACTTCGAGGCGGCTGTCGCAGCCGCCATCCCGGTGGTAGGAATGCTGCGCCGCTCGCTGGCGGGTGACCAGGTGCAGCGCATCTCCGGTATCGTCAACGGCACCACCAACTTCATCCTGGATGCGATGGAGACCACCGGCGCTTCCTACGAGGATGCGCTGGCTGAGGCCACCCGCCTGGGCTACGCGGAGGCAGACCCGACCGCCGACGTCGAGGGCCATGATGCAGCTTCCAAGGCAGCCATCTTGGCTTCGTTGGGCTTCTACACCCGCGTCACCTTTGATGACGTCTACTGCGAGGGTATCTCGAGCATCACCGCTGACGACATCGCCGCTGCGAAGAAGGCGGGTTACTCCATCAAACTGCTTGCGATCTGTGAGCGCTTGCGCGACGAAGATGGCAACGAGTCCGTCAACGCCCGCGTCCACCCGACGCTCGTCCCGAAGGATCATCCGTTGGCTTCTGTGAACAAGTCTTATAACGCAATCTTCGTCGAGGCAGAGGCAGCAGGTTCCCTAATGTTCTATGGCAACGGCGCAGGCGGTAATCCTACTGCTTCCGCAGTGCTTGGCGACGTCGTCGGTGCCGCCCGCAACATCATCCACGGCGGCCGCGCACCAGGGGAAAACACCTACGCCAACCTGCCGATTGCTCCCTTCGGTGAGGTTTCCACCCGCTACCACATCGACATGGAGGTCGCAGATCGCACCGGCGTTCTGGCGGCGATCTCCGCGCTGTTTGCCAAGCACAACGTCTCCCTGCGCACCGTGCGCCAGGAGGACGGCGACGACACCGCACGTCTCATCGTGGTCACCCATGCGGCCACCGAGGCGGAGCTCGAGGCCATCGTCTCCGAGCTGAGCACTCTCGACGAGGTCAAGGCAGTGCACTCCGTTATCCGCCTGGGCGGTGAAGCCCTGTGAGCATCGAGCTAGAGGTCGGCACCAAGGCCATCGTCACGGTTCCAGCCTCCTCGGCCAACTTGGGTCCAGGCTTCGACACGCTCGGAATTGCGCTGAGCCTGTACGACACCGTCGAGGTAGAGGTCACCAACTCTGGTCTTGAAGTGGAGATCTTCGGCGAGGGCGCCGAGGACCTGCCGCGTGACGGCTCCCACCTAGTGGTCAAGGCAATCCGTTCGGCCCTCAACGCTGCTGATGTTTCCGCGCCCGGCCTGCGCGTGGTCTGTAACAACAACATTCCGCAGTCCCGCGGCCTGGGTTCCTCGGCGTCTGCAGCCGTAGCAGGCGTTGCCGCCGGCAACGGACTTGCAGGATTCCCGCTCACCGAGCAGCAAGTAGTGCAGCTTTCCTCGGCTTTCGAGGGACACCCAGATAATGCCGCGGCATCGGTTTTGGGCAACGCGGTGGTCTCGTGGACCACGGTTCCCGTCGATGGTCATTCCCTGCCGGAGTACAAGGCAGTCACCGTGGATGTGCATAAGGACATCAAGGCAACGGCATTGGTGCCTGACTTCCACGCATCGACCCAAGCCGTGCGTCGCGTGCTGCCATCTCACGTCACCCACGGCGACGCAACGTTTAACGTCTCGCGCACCGCTGTGCAGGTCGTAGCGCTTCAGAACTACCCGGAGCTGCTCTGGGAGGGTACGCGCGACCGCTTGCACCAGCCTTACCGTGCCGACGTCCTACCGGTGACCTCCGAGTGGGTCAACCGTCTACGCAACCGTGGTTTCGCGGCCTATCTATCGGGCGCCGGCCCCACCGCCATGGTGCTGCACACCGAGCCCATCGACGAAAACATCTTGCGCGACGCGCGCGAGGCCGGCCTCCGCGTTATCCCCTTGGAGGTCGCGGGGCCGGTCGAGGTTAAGGTCGTTCAGGCTTAAGAAGACCGCTTCACGTGCACGCAGCAGGTTCCGTTGCCAGATTTCGGAAGCAGCGTGAGCTTGAGGCGGTTTCCTGCGTCTGCGGCTGATTGCTCGAGGAAGCCGTCGTGGATAGCACACAAGAACGGGGAAGGCTTGATGCCTGCGGTCACGAATGGGCAGGCGTGCAGCTCCATGTCCGTGTGGCCCTTTTCCTCAAGGTCGGCGTTTGAGGCAGTAGGGTCGAAACCCATGTCACGCATCTTGCGATAAAGCGGGGTCAGCGCATTCGCGGAAGCGTACTGGTCCTGCTGCGTGGAGTTGGCCCACTTGCGGCCGATTTCCCGTGCTTGTTCGGAGGCGAAGTCATTAAGCTGGTCTTTGTCCGCGAGCATCTCTGCTAAGACGCTGATCAAGGTCACGTATTCCTCGGCCACCGAACGATTGTCAGGGATGCGTACCTGGAAGATAAGCGAGGGACGTCCGCGGCCCTTGGCCGGGGCCGTAATAACGCGCACGGCTCCCACGTGTACGAGCTCGTCTAGATGGCCGCGCGCGGTGTTGACATGCATGCCCATGTCTTGGGCGATGTCTGCTGCGCGAGCTCCCTGGGGATATTCCTGCAACGCGTTGAGAACCTCGCGCTGCTTTGGGGAAAGGCGCAGCGCCTCGGGAAAAAGTTCTGTGGAAGAACGCGGAGCTTGGGTGGGCATGTGTTTACCTCGGTGAAAGTTCTTGGCGTGAATTTATTAGGGTAATCAGTTGTTAAAAACGACGATACAACTACAACCCGTAAAAAATACAAACTAGCGAGTGCGATATATGCCACTACGTGGAGCGACTTCCCCCTAATTAGTGAGGATGGAGCAGTGGACTTGCCCGCCGACGACGAGGTTTGTTGCCTCGGTGACCGAGATTTCGGCGTCTACAGATTGCCCGCTCAAGTCCAGGGTAACGACGGCCCGGTCCAAGGAGATAGCTCGCAAATCCAGCACGGTGGCAGTGATGCTTCCGGAAGGGGAAAGCACGACGTCGCTATTGCTTAGAACGAGCGTTGTGTCGCCCTGCGGATCGGGCTGCAGCGCGCCTGCAACCTGGTTGCCGCGGATGACGCTGCGGCCAAGTAACTGCGCCACGAAGCGGTTGGGCGGAGCATTGACGACGTCCTGGCGAGGGGCGTGGGCAAGAATTTCGCCTTTTTCCACCACCGCGATGTCATCGGCCAGGCTGAGAAGGTCGAGAACATTGTGGGTGACAAGGACCGTGGTGCGGTCGTGCGCCGCGGCAGCAAGCAGGCGGCGCCATTGTGCGGCGGCAGCGGCGTCCACTGCAGCCAGGGGTTCGTCGAGTAGCAGCACTGCCGGTCGCGCGGCCAAAGCGCGCACCAAGGCGGCTTGTGCTGCTTGTCCGCCGGAGAGGTCCCGCACTTTGACGTGGGCGATCTCATCCAAGCCGGCAGCGGAAATGAGCTGCGCGGTAACGTCCTCGGCACCGGTGACCATGGTGATCGCCTCGGTCACTGTGGCCAGCGGCGGCAATGCGGGCTTCTGGGTGAGCATGACGCTTTCGGAGGAGTCAGCGATGCGGCGCAGCAGCGTTGTCTTGCCAGCACCGTTAACGCCCACCACGGCGGTCGTGGCATGGGGCCGGAACGGCGTGAGTTTGCGGCTTTGCTGCGGCCTGCTTAGCTCGCGGAGTTTTTCGATATCAAGTGGGCCTTGCGCGTGTGCCCGTGGCGCTGGTTCCTTGCGCAGCAGCGTGGGCAGGCCCGCGAGTGCTAAACAAAGCACGGCCAGGCCGATGAGTACGGCGGAGAGCGCATAGGAGTTGTCCGCGCTGACCTCGCGTTCTAAGTAGATGCCGCTCGACATCGTGCGCGTAATACCTGGCGTCGAACCAACGAAGGTAATCGTGGTGCCAAACTCGCCCAGGCTGCGCGCGCAGGCCAGAACGGCGCCGGTAAAGATGGAGGGCGCAACGGTAGGCAGCGTGATCTTCTGCCATATCGCCCACCGTGACATTCCCACCCGGCGCGCTGAGGTGGATACCTCCTGGTCAATGTGGCGTAATGCCGAGTCCACCGCCACCACCACGAAGGGCAGCGCCACGAAAGTATGCGCTGTGACCACACCGGCAAAGGCAAAGGCGAACTTCAAGTGGAGGGCGTCGAGAAGCGGGGCCAAGAGCCCGCGTCGACCGAGTGCCGCGCTTAGCGCTAGGCCACCCACCACCGGCGGCATGGCCAGCGGAAGGTAGACCAGCAGGCGCACAGCCTGGCCCATGCGTTTGAGGCCGTGGAGCCACACGGCGAGCCCGACGCCCAGGAACGTGGCAAGGACGGTGGCCAAGACCGCAGAACCCAAAGTCACGCGCAGCAAGTCGTGGGTGGAGTCTTGACCGACGACCGCCCCGAGACGGGACCACGGCACGCGCGTTGCTAGCGCCACGACGGGAATAGCAACGTATAAAACCGCCACGGCGCCCACGAAGGCGAAGGGCCACGGGGCGCGGGTGGGGGTTTCGTGAGAAGCCATGCAGAGCAGTTTAGTCGGCGGGTTGGAAGCCGTACTGCGTCCAGGTTTCATCAAAGTCGTCGGAGAGCGTATCCAGCAATTGCTCGGCAGCGTCGCGTCGCTCGGTGTGCGTGACCACCGCGCCCATAATCTTGTTGCGGTACTTCTCAGCGCCCTCGATGGGGATGACCTCGAGGTCTGGGTTGGCCGCGGCGTCCGTGGAGTAGACAAAGCCGGCGTCGGCTTCGCCGCTGGCGACCTTGCCCACGACGTCGGCTACCTGGCCTTCATTCGAATCGGGAGTGATGGTGAGGTGGAGATCCTTCATGATCTTGTCCGCGATGTCGCCGCAGGGCACGGACGGATCGCAGCGCACGAAGTAGTCCTCCTCGCGCAAGTCCCGGACCGAGGAAATCCCTGCCGGATTACCGGGCGGGACCACCATGACCATGGTGTTGGTGGCCAGCACGCGGGGCTTGTCCACATCGCCGTTGTCCATGGCTTTGTTCATGGTCTTTTCTGAGGCCGTGATGAGGAGGTCTGCTGGTGCTCCTTGGTGGATCTGCTCGACGAGGGATGCCGATCCGCCGTTGTTGATAAGCACTGGGGTGGTGGCCGTGAGGGCATCGTTGAGCACACGCGTCGAGGACGCAGCAAAAACGTTGAGTTCCGCGGGGTCGCTGGCGCAGGCGCTCAGCGACAGAGCCGCCAGCGCCGATCCAATGAGTGGGTTAAGGAGCTTCTTCACAGCCATCTAACTTACGCCAGCACTAGGCGGTGCGGGTGAACTTGATGTGGAAATCCTGTGGTTCTTCCTTGAGGTAGGCAAGGTCGAAGGACTCCTCGCGTGCCTCAATCTCCTTGAGCAGTGGCACCGGGTTGTGCGGCGCGATGAGGATCATCGACTCGCCAACGTTGAGGGTGCCGAGCGCGCCGTGGATGGCGCCGTGGCGGACTGCATGCGGAATTTCAGAGGCGTTCAGGGTAGGGATGTCGTTGCCCTTGTTCGCATCAGAGATAGGCAGTTGCATGGTGTTCCTTTCGTTGGAGGTGCTCGAAAGCGTTTCGAGTTTCACCTTAGCCCCAATATTAGTACGATAAAACTTGTGAAAAATATTGCGCATCGTTTCGTGTTTCTGGCATTCGCCGGCGCGGCGTTGCTCGTCGGCCTTTTCGCCGGTGCCTCACTGCTGGGCGTCGCCCCAGCCAGCGCAGTGACCAATGCCCATGGCCCGCTGATGGTGTTCGGTTTCGTGGGTGGCGCCATCGGCTTGGAGCGTGCCGTCGCGGTGAAGAAGACGTGGGCCTGGGCGGGCCCGGCCTTCCACGTGCTGGCAGTGCTAACGCTTCTCGCCGGGGTAACGCGACCCGTACCCGCGGTGTGCTTTGCACTGAGCTTCCTCGTCCTGGGCTTTATCTATCTGGAGGTCCATCGCCGCCAGCCCACCCTCGCTGTCCTCGTCCAGGCTGCCGGCGTGATCGGGGGAGTCGCCGCTTCCTTACTGTGGGCGATGACGCCCTCCTTTGCTACGGCCATGCCGCTGTGTGTCCTCTACGTCGTTGCCACCATCATCGGCGAACGCATGGAGCTCGCCCGCGTGACCATGGCCGGCACTCGCGCGGAAAGCCTCATCACTGCATTGGTCCTCGCCCTGGCGGCCGCGGGAGTTATCTACATCCTCGTACCTGCAGTGGGCTACCGCCTGATGGGCGCGCTTTTACTCGCCATCTCCTTGACCACTGTCCGCGTGGACGTGGCCAAGAACCTCGTGCGCGCTAAGGGACTGCCCCGATATTCCGCAGCTTGCATGCTGGCCGGTTACTTCTGGCTGGCGGTTGCTGGACTGGCGTGGCTGGGCATGGGGCAGGCCAGCGGCTTTAGTTACGACGCTTCGGTGCACACTGTTTTCTTGGGCTTTGTCATGTCCATGATCTTTGCGCACGCACCGATCATCTTGACGTCTGTCATTCGAAAGAAGCTGCCCTATAACCCCGTTCTCTACGTGCCTGTGGTGCTACTGCACGCGGGCCTTATGGTGCGCGTCGGCGCGGATATCGTTGCTCACACTGGGGTGTATCAGGTAGGCGGTATGACTAACGTGGTGGCGGTGCTGCTGTTCGTTTTAAGTGGCTTTGTTTTGACCATCCGGGAGGCACGACGTGCACATCGTTGACGTATCTTTAGCCGCCCGCGGACGCTGGCACACGATCGCAGCGAGCGTCATTGGCTTCTGGGTGCTGGTGGGCGTTGCCATCAACGTGGCAGGAAATCTCGGTGCCAACGTGGTGTGGTGGGATCTCATTCACCCGTTCACGATTGGCGCGATGACCACGGCAATCATCGTGTATTCCACGCACTTTACTGAGGCACTGACCCGCATGCAGGCCCGTGGCTACAAGTCGGTGGCCTGGCGCGTGGCGCTAATTCAGGTGGGCTTGGTCCTCCTGCTCGTCGATCGTGCGGGCTATGATTGGGGCCCGCTTTCCGACGCCGCCTCGCTTCTCATCATCGTCACCTTCTTCTGGCACGCGTGGGATATCTACCGCGCGCTCAAAGGTTCGCTCGCGGGTTCTTTTGCCGTGACAGTACCTTTCTACATTGCTGCCGCCGTGTTCTTGATGGCCTCAGTCGTGATGGTCATTTTCGCGGCTAACGGCGTGGGCAACTACTCACTGCTGGTCGCCGCGCACTCCCGCGGAATGGTGTGGGGCTTTGCCTGGCTGACCATCCTCGGAACAGTGGTCACGCTGCTGCCCACGCTGTCGGGCACCAAGATCGCCCCGGCAGCGCGCGCCCGCTGTTCCCGGGCACTTATAGTGCACTGCGTAGGCCTCGCCCTCGCGGTGGGGCTTTGCGCAGTGGGGCTTACTCGGGCAGCGGGCATGGCCCAGTTGCTCGTCGTGCTCGCCGCAATTTACATCATTCAGCCCATCCTGGCCACGGTGGTGGCGGGAAACCCGCAGCAGACCACGGCGACGGTCTCGGCCGTCGCCGGATTGTTGTGGATGCTCAGCTTATGCGCTGCGGACGCGGTGTGCGCCGTAATCGGCGTCTACCCCCGCGCGGTGACGTTGTTGCTCATGCCCGCCTTCGTCGGCGCTGGCCTGTTGCAATTGGTCACCGGCGTGCTGCATCACCTCCTACCCACCCTGTTGGGCGGTGGTCCGGCGAAAGTCACATTGGGGCGAAAAGTCGCTGACCGCGGCGGTTATGCGCGTTTGGTGCTTATTAACTTGGGCGCAGTGTTGTGCTTACTCGGCGCGGATGTTGCCGGGCTTATCATGATGGGGCTTGGCCTCATCACCAACGTCTTGGCCATCGTAGTGGCCGTTTACAAGCAGAAAAGACTGGAGAACTAAATGCTCAGCGTTTCTTCGAATCAATCTCCGAAGCCGCCGGCTCAAAACAATTGGGCTTCCTGGTTGCTCATTGGCATTGCCCTTGCTGCGGTTATCGCGCTCGCGGTGTTTAATAGCACGGGCAAGGCGCAAAGGGCGTCGGAAAGCGCGGGCGTGGAAGCGACCGTTGTCGACGTCTCAGTCTCCGGCATGGCCTTCGTCCCGGCCTCCATTGACGTGCCACAGGGCGCCCACCTGGTGGTCAACTTCACCAACGACGGCGACCAGGTCCACGACCTGAAGATTGGTGACAACGAGACCGGCCGTGTGGAGCCAGGCAAGACCGTTGAGCTCGACGCGGGCATCATCAACGAATCCACCCAGGGCTATTGCACCATCGCCGGGCACAAAGCACAGGGTATGGTGCTCCAGATAAACACGACTGACGACGCCGCGGGAGCTGCCAGCACCGCAGGCTCTGCAGGCGAAGCAGGCGATGCTCAGCACGAGCACCATCACTCTGCGAGCCACCCCGACGTACCGAGTGCAGCGGAGCGCACCAAGAAGCGCGACGACTTCAAGGCTTTCGATGCCCGTTTGGCCAAGGCCGAAGGAACCACCCACGAGGAGACCTGGACCATGACCGAGGAAGAAGTCGAGGTCGCACCCGGGGTAAAACAAACGCGGTGGCTATTCAACGGCCAAGCCCCAGGGCCAACCCTGCGCGGTAAGGTAGGCGACAAGTTCAAAATCACCATCAAGAATGAGGGAACGATGGGCCACTCCATCGACTTCCACGCCGGTGAGGTCAATCCGGATGAGAACATGAAGTCCATCGACCCGGGCCAGTCGCTTACCTACGAGTTCACCGCTCACCGCGCGGGGATCTGGATGTATCACTGCTCCACGGCGCCGATGAGCCTGCACATCGCCAATGGAATGGCGGGCGCCGTCGTCATCGACCCAGCTGAACTCAGCGAGGTGGATGCCGAGTACGCCATGATTGCCTCCGACATCTTCCTAGGCGACGAGAACGGTGCCGATGCGGACCGCGTCTCCAACGGCGAGTACGACCTGATGGCGTTCAACTACTACCCGAACCAGTACGACCTTGAGCCACTGCATGCCAAGGTGGGCGATAAGGTTCGCATCTGGCTGCTCAACGTGGGCCCTGACCAGCCATTGTCCTTCCACGTGGTGGGCGAGCAGTTCGACACCGCGTATAAGGAGGGCGACTACCTCATTAAGGACCGTCGCGATTCGGGTTCGCAGGCGCTGGATCTGCTTCCCGCGCAGGGCGGCTTCGTGGAGATGACCTTCAATGAACCCGGCACCTATAGCTTTGTCAATCACATCATGACCTCGGCCGAAAAGGGCCAGCACGGAAAGATTGTGGTCACGCAGTAGCGCTTAGACAAAAGGAGCGAGGAAGAAATCTTCCTCGCTCCTTTAATCGATCTAGTGCTTAGGCACCGTGGGCAGGAGTCTCGTTGGCGTCGAGCTGCGCGCGGTGGGAACGCACCGGCTCCCACGCAGTGTGCGAGCGCATATCCGTAGTGCGCTGGTCGCGGGAACGGTAGACCACGTACGGACGGGTGACGTAGCCAACCGGCGCTGAGAAAGCGTGGACCAGGCGAGTAAAAGGCCAGACGGCGATGATGGTAAAACCACACAAGACGTGGACCTTGAACTGCCAGGGAACATCAGCCATCCACTCCGGGTGGATGTTGAAGATCAGCAGTTGGCGCAGCCACGGCGAGATGGTTTCGCGGTAGTCATAGCCTTGAGGTCCGCCGAAGACCTGGGTGCTAAACGTCGCGATGGTGCCAGACAGCAGCGCTAGCGCCAGGAAGAAGTACATGACCTTGTCCGAGTTCGAGGTGGACAGGAACACTGAGCGATTAACGATGCGGCGGTAGAGCAGACCCAGGAAGCCAAGAATCACGGCGACCGCCGCGATGGAGCCAGGGATCGTCGCTAACAGGTGATAAGCGTGGTCACTGATGCCTACCGCCCGCGTCCACGACTTTGGGAAAGCTAGACCCATCAGGTGGCCGATGACCACGAAGACCATGCCCCAGTGGAACAGCGGGGAGGAAAGGCGCAGCAGCTTCGATTCATAGATCTGGGAAGAGTGCGTGGTCCAACCGAATTGGTCGGTGCGCCAGCGCCAGAAGATGCCGACGAAAAACGCGGCGATGGCCAGCCACGGGAAGGCACCCCATAAAAAGTTGTTGAAATAATCCATGAGTGCTCCTTAAACGAGATCAGGTTGGGCAGTGGGGAAAGGAAGATCAGCAATGCCCACCATCTCAGCTGGAGGGCCGGTACGAATGAGATCGACGTATTTCTGAGCGGTTTCGGCATCTACCTCCGGCAGCGCCTTGCACACGGCGACGATAAGGCGCACATAAGGCGAATCCTGTTGTGAAAGTGCAGCACGCAGCACCTCTATGCCCTCGCGATAGCTCGCCAGCATCTCAACGGCGCGCGCATGGTCTTCGCCCTCGGCGAGTCCTAGCGCTTCCAGAACCACACAGAGGTGGTCCGGCAATTCATTTTCTGCCAGCTGGAAACCAAATGACTCAAGCTGTTGGGAGAAAGACAAGATGGCCATTCCGCGCTGCCGGGTATCGCCGACGGCGTAGTAGGACAAAAACAGCGAGCAGCGGCGACGCTGATCGAAGGTCTCAACGTAGTGCTCCTGCAGTGCGCGCAGCCCCGCGGTACGGGCGGCGTCGATAAAGCCCATGAAATCCGTTGCCAGCGCCATTGGTAGCTGGTCGAGCTGGTCCTGGACCACGTCCAAATGGGAGAGAAAATCCTCCTCCGGGTAGCGCAGCAAGACGCTGGCCGCCATGGCGACGATGCGCCGCTGGGTCTCATCGACCGCCACCGGTGTCACGAAGTCAGTGGGGACCTGGCCGGTGTGCGTGCGTGCCGTGCGCTTGACATCGGAAGCTCCGCCCAAAGAGCCGATGCCGGCAGGCACACCGCTGACGGTGCCGAATCCTGCCACGGCGTCATCTTGCGGAGGTTGAGCCGCACGGGCGGCAAGTTTTTCAAAGATATTCATCTTTCAGACTTACCCCCCTAGTCCCGGTCTGGGAACATCGAATCGGGGCGGTCACCAGTCCACGACAGCAGGGAAACCGTGCCGGAACCTGCTGCCGCGCCGTGCGTGCAGGCCTCCGGCGCGCCCATGCCCAAGTCGTGGAAGACGTCCTCGGAAGCGCGTGCCGGGTCGACGTCGCCGAAAGGATCCAGCGAAGCGATGCCACGCGGGGTCTCTGGGGAGGCAGTCGGGATGACGTAGCGGTCGTCGTACTTGGCGATGGAAAGCAGGCGGTACATAGCCACCATGTCCTCTCCGGTCATGCCGACGGCCTGTGCAATCTCCTCCTGCGGCTCGTTGCCCAAGTTGATATCGCGCATGTAGGAACGCATAGCGACGAGGCGGCGCAGCGACTTTTCCACTGGCACGGTATCGCCTGCGGTGAAAAGACCTGCGAGGTATTCCAGCGGAATACGCATGTTAGACAGCGCGGAGAAGAGGATCTTGTGGTCCTCGCCGTCATTGCCGGTGGCGCTTACCTGGTCCACGATGGGCGAAAGCGGCGGGATGTACCAGACCATCGGCAGCGTGCGGTACTCCGGGTGCAGCGGAAGCGCGACGTTGTACTTGAAGATGAGATCGTAGATTGGCGAGTTCTGCGCGGCGTCGATCCAGGAGTGCGGGATGCCTTCTTTCTGTGCGGCAGCTACGACAGCAGGGTCATGCGGGTCCAGCATGATGGACTTCTGCGCTTCAAAGAGGTCCTGCTCATTCGGCGTCGCGGCAGCCTCGGCCACGCGATCGGCATCGTAGAAGATGACGCCCAAGTAGCGCAGGCGGCCCACGCAGGTTTCCGAGCAAACCGTGGGCTGACCTACCTCAAGGCGCGGGTAGCAGAGCGTACATTTCTCGGCCTTGCCGGTCTTGTGGTTGAAGTAAACCTTCTTATAAGGGCAGCCCGAGACACACATGCGCCAGCCGCGGCACTGGTCCTGATCCACGAGCACGATGCCGTCTTCAGCGCGCTTGTACATCGCGCCGGAAGGGCACGAAGACACGCAGGTGGGGTTCATGCAATGCTCGCAGATGCGTGGCAGGTAGAACATGAAGGAGTCCTCGATCTCCTTCTTTACCTGCAGATTCATCTGGTGCAGGGTAGGGTCCTGGTCCATGGTCTCAACAGAACCACCCAGGTTGTCATCCCAGTTGGAAGACCACTCAATCTTGTTTATTTCGCGGCCATCGATTTGAGAGACCGGCTTTGCGGTGGGCTGGGTCTTTTGACCAGCCTTGGCACCCATCAGATCCTCGTACTGGTAGCTCCACGGCTCGTAGTAGTCCTGGATGGTCGGCAGGTTCGGGTTATGGAACAGGGTAGCCAGCTTCTTCAAGCGTCCACCGGCCTTGGGTTTGAGCTTGCCAGAGCCGGTAAGCTCCCAGCCGCCCTTCCACCTTTCCTGGTCCTCCCAGGTGCGCGGGTAGCCCACGCCGGGACGAGTTTCAACGTTATTGAACCAGATGTACTCAGTGCCTTCGCGGTTGGTCCATGCCTGCTTACACGTGACCGAACAGGTGTGGCAGCCGATGCACTTGTCCAGGTTCATGATCATGGAGATTTGGGCCATGACTTTCATTAGTAAGAAACCTCCTGGGAGCGACGGCGCACGCGGGTGACTTCGTCGCGGTTGTTGCCGGTTGGGCCGATGTAATTGAAGTGATAGGTCAGCTGGCCGTAGCCGCCGGCAATGTGGACCGGCTTGATGGAGATACGGGTCAGCGAGTTGTGCGTGCCGCCGCGGCGGCCGGTGAACTCATTGATTGGGGTACCAACGGTGCGTTCCTGGGCGTGGTTGCAGATCATTGTGCCCTCCGGGATGCGGTGGGAGACGATGGCGCGGGCGGACACGATGCCGTTGCGGTTGTAGACCTCAACCCACTCGTTGTCCTTCACGCCGATCTTTGCGGCGTCCTTGTCCGACATCCAGACCACCTGGCCGCCGCGGGAAATAGACAGCACGTGCAGGTTGTCGAAGTACTGCGAGTGAATCGACCACTTGTTGTGGGTGGTGAGATAACGCAGGGTGACCTCGACCTCGCCGCGCTCATTCTGCAAGGTCTGGCCCGGCGCGAATTCGCCGTGCATATGCAGATGATCAAGCGGCGGGCGGAAGATAGGCAGCGCCTCGCCGTAGTCCATGAACCAATCGTGGTCGATGTAGTAGTGCATGCGGCCGGTCAGCGTGTGCCATGGCTTGTCGAACTCGACGTTGATACTAAACGCCGTGTAGCGGCGCTTATTGCGCTTGTCAGCCGTCCATTCCGGCGAGGTGATGACCTCGGTCGGGCGCTCCTTGATGGAATCCCAGCTGATGTGCACGTCTTCATCGGAGGCCGCAAGCGGTGTCATGTCACGGCCGGTGCGCGAAGACAGATACTCGAAGCCTTGCTTTGCCAGCTCGCCGTTGGATACACCGGACAGGTGCAAGATGGCGTCGATGACCTTTGTGTCTTTGCTCAGGTCAATGAGCTCACCCATCGAGGTCTTCGAGGTTCCACAGATGAGCTCAAGCTCCTTGACCTGCTTTTCCACGTTGAACTTGGTGCCATGCACTGCAGTCCCGGCCTTGGCCGGCAGCGGGCCCAAGTGAGTCCACTTCTCATAGATCTTGGTGTAGTCACGCTCCACCACATGCAGCTTCGGCATGGTAACCCCTGGCACCAAGCCGAGCTTTTCGACGTCGGGCACAATGCCGTTTGGCATGCCCAACTCATCGGGGGAGTCGTGGTGCCTCGGTTGCGTGACGATGTCAGTTTGCACGCCGAGCCACTTTGCGGACTTGGCAGAAAGCGAAGCCGCGAGGTCGCGGAAGACCTCGAAGTCGGTGCGCGCCTCCCACGGCGGGTTGATGGCCGCGTTGAAGGAGTGCAGGTATGGGTGCATATCCGTCGAGGACATATCGTGCTTTTCGTACCAGGTAGCTGCTGGCAGCACGATGTCAGAGACCAAGGTGGTCGACGTATTGCGGAAGTCCGTGGTCATCATGAGGTCGAGCTTGCCCTCAGGAGCCTCATCAACCCACTTGATGGTGCGCGGACGATCCTCGGCAGCGAGCTCTTCGGCCGTGGCATCGGAGTCGATTCCGAGCAAGTGACGCAGGAAAAACTCGGTGCCCTTTGCAGAAGACCCCAGCAGGTTGGTACGCCAGTTCAAAAGAATACGCGGCCAGTTTTCTTCTGCCGAAGGGTTGTCGTAGGAGAACTCGAGGTCGCCATCTTTGAGTTGGCTTACAACGTAGTCATTGATGTCGACGCCTTTTTCCTTTGCCTCTGCCGCAAGTAATAGGTTGTTGCGGTTGAACTGCGGGTAAGCCGGCATCCAGCCGCGACGCATAGCCTCAGCCATGGTGTCGGAGACCATCTTGTCACCGATGACACCGTGGTTGGCCAGGGGCGATCCCAGATGGGAGGCGCGGGAGTTGTCGTAGCGGTATTGCTCGGTGGCGAAGTAGTAGAAGCCTGTCGAAATCATGTGGCGCGGAGGACGCTGCCAGTCGGTGGCCATGGCCCACTGGGTCCAGCCGTTGATAGGGCGCAGCTTCTCCTGGCCCACGTAGTGAGCCCAGCCGCCACCGTTCACACCCTGGGTGCCGCACATCGAGGTCAGCGCCAAGAAGGTGCGGTAGATGGTATCTGCGTGGAAGTAGTGGTTGACGCCGGCACCCATGATGATCTGGGAGCGCCCTTTGGAATCTGCGGCGTTCTGCGCGAACTCACGGCCGATGCGGATGGCGGTATCGGCAGGCACGCCGGTGAGACCTTCCTGCCAGGCTGGCGTGCCCACTTCGGAGGCATCGTAGAAGTCCGTCGGCCAGGAACCTGGCAAGTTAAGCTCTTCGCGGTTGACGCCGTAGTGCGCGAGCATGACGTCGAAGACGGTGGTCACGAGTTTGCCGTCGACGCGACGAACCGGCACACCGCGGTGCACGATGCCCGTGCCGACTGGCTTGTCGGTGCCGATGTCGGCTGGATCCGCATCTAGGTCGAAGCGCGGGAAGAGTACCTCGGCGGTCTCGAAGGAATCGGTCTCTGCGATGGACATGACAGGATCGGCGTTGTCGAGGGAGAGGTTCCACTTCGCCGAGTTATTGTCCCAGCGGTCAGCGACGGTACCGCCCGGATCGACTACCTTGCCATCTTCTTCCATGACCAGGCCACGGTGAGTGGCGTTTGGCGAGGAATTCAGCTCCGCATCGGAGACCTGGGAAGCTGTGAGGAACTTGCCTGGGGTATAGGTGCCGTCCTCGCGCTTGTCCAAGGTGACCAAGAAAGGCGAGTCCGTGTACTTGCGCATGTAGTTCAAGAAGTACGGTTCTTGGCGCTCAACGTGGAACTTCTTCAAAATGACATGCCCCATGGCAAAAGCCAAAGCGGCATCAGAACCCGGCTCGATGCGGGCCCACTCGTCGGCGAACTTTGTGTTGTCAGCGAAGTCCGGCGAAACCACGACGACCTTGGTGCCTTTGTAACGTGACTCCACCATGAAGTGTGCATCCGGGGTACGGGTCACAGGGATGTTGGAGCCCCACATCATGAGATAGGAGGAGTTGTACCAGTCACCGGATTCCGGCACGTCAGTCTGATCACCGAAGGTCTGGGGGGATGCCGGCGGCAGGTCGGCGTACCAGTCATAGAAGGACAGAGCGACGCCGCCGATGCTCTGCAGGAAGCGGGTGCCGGCGCCATAAGAGACCTGCGACATGGCAGGAATAACTGTAAAGCCGAAGATGCGGTCCGGACCGTACTTGCGAATGGTGTAAACGTGCGCCGCAGCAGCGATGTCGATTGCCTCTTCGTAGCTGATACGAATCAGGCCGCCCTTGCCACGCTGGGAGATATAAGCCTTGCGCTTTTCAGGATCTTCTTGGATGGCACGCCATGCGAGGACAGAGTCGCCGCCGTTTTTAGCTTTTCCTCACGGAACATGTCCACCAGAACGCCGCGCGCATAGGGATAACGCACGCGGGTAGGCGAGTAGGTGTACCAGGAGAAAGAAGCACCACGAGGGCATCCGCGCGGCTCGTATTCCGGCATGTCATTGCCGGTGGTCGGGTAGTCCACGGCCTGGGATTCCCAGGTGATGACGCCATCTTTGACGTAGACTTTCCACGAGCAAGAACCCGTGCAGTTGACGCCGTGTGTAGAGCGAACCATTTTGTCGAAGGCCCAGCGGTTACGGTAGAAGACATCTGCCTGCCTGCCGCCCTTCAAAAAAGCTGTTGGCCAGAGTCGCTGGCTTCGCCTTTGCGCAGATAGGCGCCGAGCTTGAAAAGGGAGCTGGGGCCGGATTTATTTTCAGTCATGGGGGTGGGTTACTCCTTTAGGAAGGCGTGGTTTAGCCGGGGAAAGGCGCGCGTGGACGGGCGTAGTAGATCCACACGAGAACAGAGGTGATTGCGAAATACACAACGCAACCCCAGAAGAACGTGGCGGCCGGCATCATGGAAAGCAGCACGCCTACGACGAACGGGCCGAAGGCGCCGATGGCACCAGTCCAACCGATGACGCCGCCTGCCTGACGCTTCGGCAAAATCATTGGCATCTGCTTGAAGGTGCCGGCATTGCCCAGACCGGTGAAGAAGAACATGATGAGCATGCAGGTCAAAAAGCCCTTGAACTCGCTCGGGTCGGAGGGGTTTAAGAAGAGTGCAGAAAGGGCAGTAAACACCGTCATGCCTACACAACCGACGAAGGTCCAGATAGCGCCGCCGAACTTATCGCACAGCGGGCCCCACAGCGCGCGGACCAGCGCGCCGATCAGCGGGCTGAGGAAGGCATAGGCAGCCCCGCGCGGCAGGTCATCGAACTGGCCAGCAAACTGAGAATCGGCGCCGAAGGTCTGGTTGATAAGAAGCGCCATTTGAGCCGCGAAGCCAGAGAAAGCGCCGAAGGTCATCAAGTAGACAACGGTCAAGATCCACGTGTTCTTGTTGCCGAAAATATCGATCTGCTGGCGGAAGTTTGCCTTGACTGGAACGTCCTTGAGCAGCATCCATGCGAGAACAGCACCAACTAGTGCCCATGGAACCAAGAAGATTGCTGGGTTGTGCACGAAGATTGCGCCATCATCTGTGCGCTGTGGTGCCACGAAGCCGATTCCCAGGAGGGTAAAACCCATCAGCCACGGCGCAACCAGTTGAATGAAGGAAATACCGAAGTTGCCCAAGCCTGCCTGCAGGCCGAGGGCGGTGCCGGACATGCGCTTAGGGAAGAAATAGCCGGTGGAAGGCATAAAGCCAGAAAAGACGCCGCCGCCGATACCGGACAGGAAAGCCAAGGTTAAAAGCCACCAGTACGGGGTGGAGGTGTCCTGCACGGCGAAGAACCAGCCGAGCATCGGGATGATGAACAGCAGGGAGGACACGAACACCAGCTTGCGGGTGCCGATGATAGGTGGCAGGAACATAAACAGCAGGCGGAATAAGCCGCATGCGAGGCCTGCAATGGAGGTCAGCCAGTACAGCTGACTCTTGCTGAGATCGAAGCCGATCTGGTTGAGCATCGGTGCAATTGCGGAAACGAGATACCACGTTGCAAAACCGATGATCAGCACGAAGGTGGAAACCCACAAGGTTCGCCACGCAACCTTGGAATCCCAGTGGTCTTTTTCTTCGGGGTTCCATCCTTGGATGGTCTTGCCCGACGTATCAAGTGCAGTCATTATTCCTCGGTATTCTCGTAGAAACTTTCTCTTTCTAATGTAGTTTCAATTATCCTAAAAAGAGGAATTTTCTACGGAATTCTTCGAGTTTAATTAGGAAACGTTAGTGTTGTGAAAATATTTCACATGCCGACCTTTCGCTGGTTAACCCATCAAGGGGTAGGAAACTGCTGCTTATGGCTTGCTTCTGTTAAAAATGTCACACCATTAAACCGAGGGAAAGGACGCCCAAATGAAACCTGCCACCGCTGCCATAATCGTCACTGCTGACCGCGTTTTGAACGGCGCAAAGCCTGATTCTGCAGGCGCCTTGGCCGAGGAGCTTTTGTTGGCTCAGGGACTCGAAGTGGTGAGCCACGATGTCGTTGCGGAAGGCTACGCCCGCGTGGCCAAAGCGCTGCGCGAGCAAGTACGGGCCGGCGTCGACGTCATTGTGGTCATCGGAGGTACTGGCGTCGGTCCCACCAACTACACACCTGAAGTAACCGAAGAGTTCATCGCAGCCCGCCTGCACGGGCTGGAAACCCAGGTGCTGCTCAAAGGTCTGGAGAATTCGCACAAGGCTGGCCTTTCCCGCGGGGTCATTGGCATGACTGACCGCGGCTGTGGCTCGCTGATTATCAATTCCGCGTCCTCCCGCGGCGCAGTTGCTGACACCTTGGGTGTCGTTCTCCCTTTGCTCGGGGATATCTTTCGGGACGCGAAGGGTAAATGATAAGCGTGGTTACTTATTAAGCTCGGCGGCGCTCCCACTCGGCGAGTTCAGCCAAAGTATCGTAGTCCATTTCCGCGCCTGTACCCGGCACCGCGATGAGGCGGGGGACTGCGTGCAACAGCCTGCGGGCTGACTTGTTGTGCAGGCAGTCGAAGGAATCTACCGCTTGGCGCAGGCCGTCGTAGTGCCACAGCGCGCACAGCGGCTGAATAAAATCGCCGCTTAAAGCCGCCGCTACCGAGGGAATCGAGCTTTGTGCTTCGCAGGCGGCGAGTTTTTTCAACAACTTTGGCAGCATTTGGGGCGAATCCGGCGCATCCACAGATAACACTGCGATATAGCGAAGTGGCGCTAAACTACGTGCTTCCAGGTTCTTCAGGCCTGCCGCGATGCCAGCTGCAGGCCCACCAAAAAGCGGATTTTCGCATACCTGCGGCAGGCCCAGCGGAAACGGGGAAACCACGCAGACCGGCGCGCCATAAGGAAGCCGTCTGCGCACCACGTCGACAAGCCTTTCGCCCCGCACACGCACCGAACCCTTATCGCGCCCGCCCATCCTGGTGCCGCGGCCGCCTGCCAGGATGATGACTCCTAGCTCGTGCGGTTTGTAGTTCAGCATTGCCTAGGTTTTAGGAAGCTCGCGGCTCCAGTCGCCGGAACGGCCACCGGACTTTGCGGTGATCCCACAGCGGCGGATAAATGCGGAGCGGTCGACGCCTTTGACCATATCGATGATGGACAGCGCCGCGACGTTGACCGCGGTAAGCGCCTCCATCTCCACACCGGTGCGATCGGCGGTTCGCACCGTTGCCTCGATGAAGACGTGGTCGTCTCGGATTTCCAGATCGACCGAGCAACCATGCACGCCGATGGTGTGGGCGAGAGGAAGCAGTTCCGGAACCTTCTTGGCCGCCGAGATGCCGGCGATGCGCGCGACCGCTAGCACGTCGCCCTTGGGGACCGTGCCGTCGCGAAGCGCAGAAAGAACCTTAGGAGAACATGCAACCTCGCCTTGCGCGGTAGCGGAGCGGACGGTGGGCTGCTTTTCTGTCACATCCACCATGTAGGCGGAGCCGGAGGAATTGAGATGGGTAAATTTCATGGGTTCTAGTCTAATTAAGGCCTAATCGAGAATTAATAGATAACCACGCGGACTTCATCGCCAGCCTGAATTTCGGAGGTCACCTCAACCAGGCCACACGTGCCGTGGAGTGAGGCCACGAAGTGGCTGCTCAACCCGCTGGCAAAGGGGTACGCCACGACGAACTCGCCGAACTCCAAGCGCGTGGGCACAAATGCCGTGCCGTGCTTGTGTGCCACGGGGAACTCCTCCCCGGCGCGCGCGACGATAGTGCGCCCGCTGCAGACTTTCGTGCGGGCAGGACGCCCGCTCAAGGCCTCGAGGAAAGGCGAAACATAAAGGTGGTAGGAAACAAACGCCGCTACGGGATTGCCCGGCAGGGAGATAACCGGCAAACCCCCATAGAGGGAAAAACCTTGCGGCGTGCCCGGCTTTTGCTTGACCCCGCCGAACCAAGCCTCACAGTCCTCTGCGGCCTGGAGCACGGTCTGCGTAACGTCGAAGGCGCCGGCGGAAACACCGCCCGTCGTGATTACTACCTCGTGGGAATGAAACAGCTGCTCAATCGTCTCGCGCAGCTGCTCCGGGGCGTCGGAAGAGCGCATGTGCGTTACCACCGCGTGCGGGATGGTGGAGCGAATCAGCGACTCGATCATCGGCCCATTCGAATCGGGTAGCTGGCCCGGCTCGAGGCTTGAGCCCTCGACCAGTTCATCGCCGGAGGAGACCACGCCTACGAGAACGGGGCGGTAGACGCGAACATGCGTGATGCCAGCCGAAATCAGCGCGGCAATAAGGCCGGCATCGACCACGGTGCCCGGCTTGGCGATGGTCGCGCCCTCCCGAACGTTTTCCCCCTTCGGGCGGATGTGCGTGCGCCTGGTCGTCTCGTTGATGGTGACCTCACTCGGCAGCTCGTGTGGGCCGGCTGGAATATCGGTCAACTCCACCGGGACTACAACTAGGCCATCGTTGTCCTCCGGAACCGGCGCGCCGGTCATGATGCGCACTGCCTTGCCCGTTGGCACCTCCTTGGGGGCGTGGCCCGCCGGAACGTCGCCTGCGACGGGCATACGCGCAGGCAGCTCAACCAGATCCTGTACGTGCACCAAGAAGCCATCCATCGCAGAGTTGCTAAACGGCGGCACCGCTAGGCGCGCAGTGACGTATTCTGCAACAACGCGGCCCAAAAGTTTCTCGTTGACCGGCTGGGCTTCCGGAAATACCTCTACCGGCACCGGCCGGGCGTGAGACATTATCGCATCGAAGTGTTCTTGTGGGGTGCGCATGTTTTTCAAACTAGATCCTTAAGCCTTTAGCCACCGATTGCTGCCATCAAGCGATCCGGCTGCAAGAAACCCTCGTCATTCACTCCGTGGCCGGGCAGCTTCGCCCACATTTCGGCGGCCCATGCCTCCATGAGCTCTTCATCGCTGGCGCCCCCGCGCATGAGGTCACGCAGCGAGGTTTCAGAGTTTCCAAACAAGCAGTTGCGCACTGCACCATCCGTGGTCAAACGCGTGCGATCGCAAGAGCCGCAGAAGGAGTGCGTCACGGAAGCGATGACGCCGATCTTGCCCACATATTCGCCGCCGCGGGAGGCGTTCCACAACGCCGCGGGTGCGGAGCCGCGTGGTTCGCTGGCTGGTTCAAGTTCAAAGGAAGCGCGCAGACGCTCCAAGATATCTTCTGCCGTCACCATGTTCTCGCGGCGCCACTTATCACGTGGCCCCAACGGCATCTGCTCGATGAAGCGCAGCTGCGCGCCCGCCTCGATGCAGTACTCGGCCAGCGGAACGATGGAGTCCTCGTTCACGCCCGGCATGACCACTGCATTGACCTTGACCGGGTGCAGCCCGGCGCGCGTTGCTGCCTCGATGGATGTGAAGACATCCTGGATGCGGTCGCGCCGGGTTAGCCGGGCATAAAGCTCGCGGTCGGTGGTATCGAGCGAGATGTTCACGCGGTCGAGACCTGCTTCCACCAATCCATCGATACGCCGGTCGAGGCCCAAGCCGTTCGTGGTCAGTGCGGCAGACGGTGATTTACCTTCGTCGGTGCGCAATTGCTTAGTGGCAGCGACAATCTTCTCCAAAGACTTGCGCAGGAGCGGTTCGCCGCCGGTGAAACGTACTTGACGGATGCCTAGCTTTTCGACGCCGATGCGGATCAGGCGGATCGTTTCCTCATCGCTCAAGGTTTCTGCGGTGGGAAACCACTCGAGACCTTCGGCCGGCATGCAATACGTGCAGCGGAGATTGCAGCGATCAGTAAGCGAAACGCGCAGGTCGCGGGCCCTGCGGCCGTATTTATCTAGAAGCGGATAAGTCATTGTCGTCCTAGTCTATAAGGAGAGTGGTCTTATCCATATTAACCCGGAAATATTCGCGTTTAATCCGGGGGGCTAATCACGGGGCGGGAAATGCTGCGGCAAGTCATCCAGGCGCTGCGACTCGCCAGGGCCTTTCAGTCGAATGATGTTGTATTCGCCTTCAGCCAAGTGTGAACGCAGGTCCTTCTTATCGAACTTGCCAACCGAGGTTTTGTCGATGTGCTTTACGAAGGTCCAGTACTCCGGAAGCATCCACGAAGGCAGCTCCTTGCGCATGCCTTCGCGGATGCGCTCGGCGGTTTCGATTGTCGGAGAAAACCCTGGCGCCAACACCGTTACCGCGAGAGGGCGTTCCACCCACTGTTTATCCGGATAACCGATGACCGCGGCTTCCACCACGACAGGGTTGGCCATGATGAGGTTTTCCAGCTGCACGGAATAGATCCACTCGCCGCCAGAGCGGATGACGTCGCGGGCGCGGTCCTCCACGGTAAGGAAGCCATCTTCGGTGACGGAACCGACGTCGCCAGTGCGCAGCCAGCCATCCGCGGTGAATTTGGATTCGGCATCCTCGACCTGCTTGCCGCGGAACTCTTCTGCTGAGCCGCCCGGCTCGGAGGTGGGTGAGTGGTAATAAGAGCCCGTGACCAGGTTGCCGCGCACCTGAATCTCGCCGGCGTTGCGGTCGGAACTGGGCACGACCACGCCGTCGTTGACCACGCGGTATTGCAAGGAAGCCGGGAAGCGTCCTTGGGATACGCGGTAGGCCCAGCGGGTATCGCCATCGGCGCCCTGGGGTGGACGGGCAACCGTGCCCACCGTGGTGGTCTCGGCCATGCCCCAGACGTGGACAACATCAACGCCGTATCGCTCCTCCCACATCTTGATTAGCTGCGGTGGCACCGGCGAGCCGCCTGCGAAGATTTCCGTGAGCGTCATGCGGCTTGGCGGGTTCTTGAGGTAGTGAACGAACAGCTGAATCCAAATCGTTGGCACGCCATGCGCCACACGCGGCGACGTTGCCGCGATGATGCTGGCGAGCGTCGGTGCGGAAACATCGGCGTCGGGAAGCACCAACGGCGTACCCGTCATGAAAGCCGCAAACGGAACACCCCAGCTCAACACGTGATAGATAGGGATGCAGCACAGGAAGGTCTCGCCGTGGGTCACGCACAGTGAGTCGGATGCGCGCAGCTGCATGCTCTCAAGGTAGAGCGCGCGGTGGGAGTAGAGCACGGCCTTCGGTGCGCCGGTGGTGCCGGTGGAGTAACACAAGGCTGCCGCCGTATGCTCTTCCAGCTCCGGCCAGTTGTATTCGGTGGAACGTCCGTCAAGCAGCGCCTCGTAGGAGTACACCTCGACGCCACGTCCAAACTTTCCTGCGTGCGACTGCGGATTGCTGGCGCCGATAAACAACACGGCGCGCACGGATTCCGCTCCGGCTAGAACTTTGGCGAGCTGATCTGCCAGGCGTGGGTCAGCGACGATGACCTCCACCTCAGCATGGTTAATGATGTGCCGGATTTGGTCATTCATCAGCTGCTTGTTCAAGGGAGTGAAAACAGCGCCCTTGCAGGCTACGCCAAACATGACCTCGAGATGTTCCGCACAATTCCACATGAAGGATGCGACACGCTGATCCCCGGTAACTCCAAGTTCGTCGTGCAGCACGTGCGCGAAAGCTGCGGCTCGTGCGCCGATGGCGGAGAAGCTGGTCTTTTCCGGTTCCGAGTTGCTATGCCACGTGGTCACCTGTGTCTGCCCATGAACGGTGGACCCGTATTCCAGGATGCGTGTAAGGGAGAGCGGGATGTCCTGCATGGTGGAAAGCATGCTGTCTACTTTAGCGGTGTCACTTCCAGCTTGCGCGTACAATGCGTTATAGTTGACAGCGACTGGTGCGGATTGGCTTGACAAGTGTTTCCGAGTCGCCGCGCAACCGAGTATTCCGAGGATGCAACCTCGTGTTACTTTCTCGCTCGCAGTCGCCTTCTACTAATTCTCCTCCGTGGCATTCCTTTTCCCAGGGGAGAGGCCTAGATATTTCACCGCCCGCGCAGTTAACCCGAATAATTCGTTACTTCGGAACTTGCTTCGCTCGTGGCGGCGTGCACCATAAAAATACAGATTGGCTTCCAGCGCGTAGGCCACATTTCAGGCTACGCAAATCAATGCTGGTGAAGCGACGAAAGGATATCCGTGAGCAATACGGACAAAGCCGCAGCACAGGATTACGCATCCCTGAAGCTGCCGGAACTGCGCAAGCTTGCTGCAGAGCGCGGCCTTCGAGGCGTCTCTGGTTTGCGCAAGGGGGACCTCATCACTGCACTGACCACTGGCCAGGTTCCAGCCAAGGCCGCCAAAGCTGCCAAGGCCGCAAAGCCCGTAGCGGACGCTGTGCCTGCCGACGCCGCGGCGAAGCAGGAATCTGCAGCCGATGCAGCTGAATCGACGAAGGCTGGCGCAAACCCGCGCCGGGTTCGTAAGGCTACCCGCAAGGCTGGTGCTGCACACGACCACGCAGCGCGCGACCACGCGGACAAGGACAATTCCGCAAACGCCGCAAACGCCGCAAACGCCGCTGCCGCCGAGGCTCAGAACGAGAACAAGAGCGAGCAGAAGGGCGAGCAGAAGGGCGACGAGCAGCGCTATGAGTCCCGTTCCCAGGCCCGTCGTGCCCGCCGTAACCGTGCTCGCCGCCAAGAGCGCGAGAACGCCGAGAACAACAAGTCGGACAACGACTCTGGCAATGGCGCTGCGAGCGAGGGTTCCCAAGATTCCTCCAGCGAGCAGCAGGGCAACCAGGACAAGCGCGAGAACAACGACCGCGGCGACCGTAACGACCGCGGCGACCGCAACGACCGCAATGACCGTGGTGGTCGCAACAATCGTCGCAACACCGATGATGACGATGACAACAACGGCGGACGCCGTAACCGCCGCAACCGTCGCAACCGCCGCAACCGTGGCGGCAACGACAACAACGGCGGCGGCAATGACCTGCAGATCCGTGAGGGTGATGAGGTGCAGGCAGTCGGCGGCATCCTCGAGGTCGTGGACAACAACGTAGCCTTCCTGCGCACCACCGGTTACCGCGCGGCAAGCTCCGACGTCTTCGTGAACAACAACCTCGTTCGCCGTCTGGGCCTGCGCTCTGGCGACGCCCTGACCGGTAAGGTCAAGGTCTCCGGCCCAACGCACACCCACGGCAATGGCCGCAACCGCCGTAAGTACAACCAGTTGGTGCAGGTTGACACGGTTAACGGTGCGGATCCTTCGACCGCGCAGAACCGCCCGCACTTCTCCAAGCTGACCCCGCTGTACCCGAACCAGCGCCTGCGTCTGGAGACCGATCCGAAGATCCTGACCACCCGCGTCATTGACCTCATCATGCCGATCGGTAAGGGCCAGCGCGCGCTCATCGTCTCCCCACCTAAGGCCGGTAAGACCACCATCCTGCAGAACATCGCCAACGCGATCTCCGCAAATAACCCAGAGTGCTACCTCATGGTCGTCCTCGTCGACGAGCGCCCAGAAGAGGTCACCGACATGCAGCGCAGCGTCAAGGGCGAGGTCATTGCCTCCACCTTCGACCGCCCGCCATCAGAGCACACCTCCGTGGCCGAGCTCGCCATCGAGCGCGCAAAGCGTCTCGTGGAGCAGGGCAAGGACGTCGTCGTCCTGCTCGACTCCATCACCCGCCTAGGCCGTGCATACAACAACTCCTCGCCGGCTTCCGGCCGCATCCTCTCCGGCGGTGTGGACTCCAACGCCCTTTACCCGCCGAAGCGTTTCCTCGGTGCTGCCCGCAACATCGAAGACGGCGGCTCCCTGACTATCATCGCTACCGCAATGGTCGAGACCGGCTCCACCGGAGACACCGTCATCTTCGAGGAGTTTAAGGGCACCGGCAACGCCGAGCTCAAGCTCGACCGCGCTATCTCCGAGCGCCGCATCTTCCCGGCTGTCGACGTTAACCCGTCTGGCACCCGTAAGGACGAGCTGCTGCTCGTTCCGGAAGAAGCGCGCATCATGACCAAGCTGCGCCGCATCCTGTCCGGCCTAGACTCCTTCGCCGCGATCGACTTGCTCATCAAGCAGCTCAAGAAGACCCGCTCCAACGGCGAGTTCCTCATGCAGGTGGCAAGCTCTGCACCGATGGTTGCTGACAAGGAAGCTGAGGATTACATCTAATGGCAAGCCAAGTTTCACTCGTTGACGACATCGTCTCCGAGTACCAGGGCATCGAAATGCAGATGGGCGACCCAGAGGTCGCCGGCGATCAGAAGCTCTTCCGCAAGCTTTCCAAGCGCTACGCGGAGCTGCGTCCTATCGTTGCCGTCAACAACGACCTGATCCAGGCACGTCAGGACCTCGAGGACGCCAAGGAAATGGCATACGAGGACCATGACTTTCAGGACGAGGTCGATCGCCTTGAGCCGCTGGTAGTCGAGCTCGAAGAAAAGCTCGCCGACCTGCTCGCGCCGCGCGATGAGCACGACTCCGAGGACATCATCATGGAGATCAAGGCCGGTGCCGGTGGCGAAGAGGCAGCCCTTTTCGCAGGCGACTTGGCCCGTATGTACGAGCGCTTCGCCGACAAGGCTGGATTCCAGTGGGAAGTCTTGGGAATCAACGAGTCCGACCTCGGCGGCGTGAAGGACATGTCCATCTCCTTCAAGTCCAAGACCCCGTCCCGCGACGGCGCTTGGTCCGTATTCAAGTTCGAGGGTGGCGTGCACCGCGTGCAGCGCGTCCCGGTCACCGAGTCCCAGGGCCGCATCCAAACCTCCGCCGCTGGCGTGCTGGTGTACCCAGAGCCGGACGAGGTAGAGTCCGTCAACATCGACGAGAAGGACCTGCGCGTCGACGTTTACCGTTCCTCCGGTAAGGGCGGCCAGGGCGTTAACACCACTGACTCCGCAGTGCGTATCACGCACCTTCCCACCGGCTTGGTGGTGACCTGTCAGAAGGAGCGTTCCCAGATTCAGAACAAGGCCCGTGCACTGCAGGTGCTGCAGGCCCGCCTGGATCAGATTGAGCGCGAAGCTCGCGAGGCCGAGGCCGGCGAGCAGCGTGCTTCCCAGGTCCGTACCCTGGACCGCTCGGAGCGCATCCGCACCTACAACTGGCCGGAGAACCGCATTACCGATCACCGCATTGGCTACAAGGCCAACAACCTGGATGCCGTGCTCAACGGTGACATGCAGGATCTCATTACCGCCCTGCAGGCCCAAGAGCGAGCTGAGCGCTTGGAGGCGGAAGGCTAAAGGTGGCTTTTCACACCTACGCAGAAGCGCTTCGCGACGCCGCGGAGCGCTTTCGCGCATCTGGAGTTCCCAGCCCCGAGTGGGATGCCCGTTTGTTGGCCGCCGAGCTCATCGGCTGCGGGCACATGGACATAGACCTTGATGCAGCTCCCATCCCGGGCTTCGACATCGCGTACGAGGGCTGGGTGGCGCGCCGTGCTGCCCGCGAGCCGCTGCAACACATCCTCGGTACTGCGTGGTTTGGCCCGCTTGAGCTCGAGGTCGGACCAGGCGTGTTCATCCCGCGCCCCGAGACTGAAGTCCTGGCGGATTGGGGAGTGCGCATGCTTCGCGACGTCGCTAAGCACACAGCTCTTACAGTTCCCGCGTCGCCTCCGCGTGTCGTCGACCTGTGTACCGGTAGCGGCGCGCTGGCCGGCTACGTCAAGCACGAAATGCCGGAAGCCGAGGTGTACGCGGTCGAGCTCTCCGATGAGGCGTTTTCCTATGCGCAGCGCAACCTCTCCCGCGTAGCCGCCGAGGGGCTGAGGCTTGTCCAGGGCGACGCGACTGCGCCTGCGACCTTGCGCAAGCTCGACGGCAGCGTCGACCTCGTGCTCACCAATCCGCCCTATGTGCCGGAAACCCTAGATCTCGAACCCGAGGTCTACCACGATCCACACATGGCAGTCTTTGGTGGGGAAGACGGTATGGCTATAATCAACCGCCTCGTCCCGCGCATCGCGGAGCTGCTCAAGCCCGGCGGCCGAGTGGGCATCGAGCACGACGACGCCACCAGCGCTGCAGTGCAGGCTGTGCTCCACGCTGATGGACGGTTCACTGATATTGCCGTGCTGCGGGATCTGACAGGGACCGCCCGTTTCGTTACGGCGCGCAAAAGTGTAAGCGCCTACTCCGCAGGAGTACAGTAGGTTGGTCTGTAAACATGAAGTGAGGAAAGCATGCAGGGAAAGATTTATAACTGCGCCGACCAAGCAGAGCGCGAAGAGGGAATGGCACTCGCAGTAAAGGCTGCGAAGTCGGGCCGACTGGTTGTGATGCCAACTGACACTCTTTACGGCCTGGGCTGCGATGCGTTCGACAACGACGCCGTGGCAAGCCTGCTGGCCACCAAGCATCGCGGTCCTGACATGCCGGTCCCAGTACTGGTGGGATCGTGGGACACAATCCGCGGCCTGGTTGCCAGCTACACCGATACTGCACGTACCTTGGTCGAGGCTTTCTGGCCGGGCGGCCTGTCCATCGTGGTGCCACAGGCACCGTCTCTGCCCTGGAACCTCGGCGATACCCGCGGCACCGTGATGCTTCGCATGCCGCTGCACCCGATCGCGATTGAACTGTTGCGCGAGGTAGGCCCCATGGCTGTGTCTTCCGCAAACATTTCCGGCCAGACCCCGCCGACCACCGCGCTTGAGGCAAAGCAGCAGCTGGGTAAAGCCGTGACCGTTTACCTCGATGGCGGCGAGACCGCAATTGGCAAGCCTTCCACCATCATCGATCTCTCCGGGGAGCGTCCGTACCTGCTGCGCGAGGGTGCGCTGTCCGCGGAGGAAATCGCTGCGGTTATTGGTGTGGCCGCAGAGTCTCTGCGTACCCGTCCTGGCGCCTAGGCGCTGAGGCGTAGTAGTGCCTAGGCGCTGAGGCGCAGTAGCAAAGACAAGAACCCGAGCGAAAAGGAGAGTGTGTGGGCGGAACTGGAGTACCGCTGCGCGAGATAGCCCTCGTTATTCTCGTCGCAGCGACCTTTACCTATCTTGCCACTGGCTTAGTTCGGAGCTTTTTGGTCCGCACTGGCCGAGTGGCAGAAATTCGCTTGCGAGATTCGCATTCTCAACCCACCCCGCAGATGGGCGGCGTGGCGATGTTTACCGGGTTTGCGGCCGCGGTATTCATTGCGGGCCAGTTTCCAGCCTTGACTCGCGGCTTTATGCCCGTTACCCCAGAGATGAACGCGGTCTTATGGGCGGCGCTGGCCGTAGTGCTTGTGGGCGTCATCGACGATCTTGTTGAGCTCAGTGCGGTAGTCAAACTAGTGGGCCAATTACTGGCCGCTGGAATCATGAGCGGCCTCGGCCTGACGTGGACGTTGCTCTTCATTCCGCTGGGGGATGGAACTACGGTTCTTCTTGATCAAATCCAGGGCACACTCTTGACTACGTTCTTTACGGTACTGCTGATTAACGCTATGAACTTCGTGGATGGGCTTGACGGTCTCGCCGCCGGCCTAGGTCTTATTGCAGGCGCCGCGATCCTGGTATTTTCCCTGACCGTCTTGCATGATCAAGGTGGTGCGGTCTCCGCATATCCGCCCGCAATCATCGCGGCAGCGCTGGTGGGTATCTGTGCCGGATTCCTGCCCCACAACTTTGAGCCTTCTCGTATCTTCATGGGGGACAGTGGCTCGATGCTCATTGGTCTGCTGCTGGCGGCGGCTTCGACGTCTGCCTCGGGCAAGATCAATATGTCCTTGTATGGCACTGTCGACATGGTGGCTCTCGCCTCGCCGTTCATCGTCGTGGCCGCTGCTGTATTTATTCCAGTCCTGGACCTTGTCTGGGCGGTTATTCGCCGCCTCTCGCAGGGGCGTTCGCCATTCTCGGCGGACAAAGCGCACATCCACCACCGTCTCTTGTCCTTGGGGCATACTCACCGCCGAACCGTACTCGTCCTCTATTTGTGGGTATCCGCTGTAGCTTTTGGGGCGGTGTCTTTTTCCATAGTCCCGCCGGTTCTCGCAACGACTATTACGGTGCTGGCTTTGCTCTTTGCCTTCGGCGTCACGCTCATCCCACTTCGCCAGGGCAAGCTCGGACGGGCCAACCCTGGCGCCACAGTAGTGACCCATACGGATCCTTCCTAGACGGGGGCGTGATGTAGGCTTTTTGCCTATGACTAACAACGCCGCGAATGATGCGCCGATTAACAAGGTTGAAGACTTTGATGATCCAGTTTTGCCGCTCAAGCGTGCCTTAAACTTCGGCTCGATGGCACTGGTAGCGATAACTATCTTGTCCCTGGCTGTCTGGGGTAGTATGCGCGGACTACCCGGCATTTGGGGCGTCGTAATTGGCGCTGGCATCGGCGGCGGTTTCGTACTGCTGACTGTGGTGTCTGTGCTCGCTGCATCCAAGACTTCGCCGACCAATACCATCATCGTGGTGATGGGCAGCTGGCTGGTGAAGATCTTGGTCCTCATTATCATCTTGGCCGTGATCCGCGACCTTGAGTTTTACGACAAGATGGCCATGTTTGTGACCGTAGTCTTGGCGCTCTTGGCGACTCTCGGCACGGAGGCATGGGGCGTAGTCAGTGCCCGCGTATCTTACGTGCATTAAATTCTCGCGCTAACCCATGTTTGCCGCACTTATCGGCCTTTACCCCGTGGTGGGTGGACATTCGTTGTCTGCTTACCCGGGGTGGCTTATGTTTTGCGCCATATAACCCGAATGTGGGGCAGGTACCTTCCTTGGGGGAACGTGTGAAAAGTGTGTAAATTCCACCCCCGGGGTGGTGCATATTTCCTGTGTGTGACAAAGGCCATAAAAGATCTTTTGCCTAGTCATAAGCCTTAAAAGTGGGAAATAGCGAAGCGGGGCGGGGTGGTGTCATTTCGGCTCCACCCTGCTACACGTCTCAAACGCGCTGAACTGATATTATTTCGTGCGGGTTACCGCGGAACCGAAATATTTTCCTTGCTAGCTGCGAGGTCATTGAAATTTCGGCTCCCGCGCGGTCAATCCCTGTCACTTCTTCGAAGATGTGCGACGGAGTCCGAAGTCGTGACAGAGAGCTTGAGACGTCCATCGCACCGTCCGCAATATCCAATTGCGGCGGCCCTAACACGGGAGAGAACGCTGAGCGTTACAACATTGGCCATGAAAGGGCACTTCCACGCGCCTGATCTGGGTGAAGAATTCTTCCCGGGGCAAGTAGATGCTAACCATCTGTTCTTCGGCGACTTTGCCGACGGATGGTTCGCGCTTGATCGCCTAATGCTGGTGCGCATCTTGATGACGCTGGTATTGGTGGTTCTTTTCATGTTGGCCTTTAAGAACCCTAAGTTGGTTCCAAAGGGTCTGCAGAATGTCGGCGAGCATGCGGTCGATTTTGTCCGCATCTACATCGCCGAAGACATCTTGGGTAAGAAGGAGGCGAAGCGATTCCTCCCGGTTATCGCGACGATCTTCTTCGCAGTCCTGTTTATGAACGTACCGACCATCATCCCGGGACTTAACGTCTCGCCGAATGGTCGTATCGGTATGCCTATCGTTCTTGCAGCGGTTTCGTACATCGCAATGATTTACGCCGGTGCAAAGCGCTACGGTTTCGGCAAGTTTGTTAAGTCCTCGGTGGTTATTCCTAACCTTCCGCCGGTCCTGCACTTGCTCGTTGTGCCGATCGAGTTCTTCTCGACCTTCATTCTGCGACCAGTTACCCTCGCCATTCGTCTCATGGCGAACTTCTTGGCTGGACACATCATTCTGGTCCTCCTGTTCTCTGCGTCGAACTTCTTCTTCTGGCAGCTGAACGGTTGGACGGCACTGTCTGGTTTGACCATTGTTCTGGGACTTGCATTCAGCTTGTTCGAGCTCCTGGTCATCTTCCTGCAGGCCTACATCTTCGCCCTTCTGACGGCGGTGTACATCGAACTGTCCCTCCACGCGGATTCGCACTAAGGACGAGGTCGACGAGCGCGACCGAGAAAAATCTCAACTTCACAGAAACTATCTCCCTGTCCGTGAGAATGCGGGCAGGACATACGAAAGGGAACGACTTTCACCATGAACGAAATCATTCTTGCACAGGATGCTGCCGCTAACCTCGACAGCTTGAAGGCTGTTGGCTACGGCCTCGCCGCGATCGGCCCTGGTATCGGTATCGGCATCGTTGCCGGTAAGACCGTTGAGGCTATGGCTCGCCAGCCTGAAATGGCCGGCCAGCTGCGTACCACCATGTTCCTTGGTATCGCCTTCACCGAGGCTCTTGCACTTATCGGCCTCGTTGCAGGCTTCCTGTTCTAAAAAGTTCGCGTTTTCCTAAACCAACCTTTTAAGACTGGAGACCACATGAACAACGTCTTTTATACGCTTGCGGCGGGGGAGGAGAACCCGGGTTCCGGCAGCTTCTCCGTCCTTCTGCCCAAGAACTATGACATTTTCTGGTCTTTGATCTGTTTCGTTGTCATCTTGTGGCTGTTCTGGAAGTTCGTTCTTCCGGCATACAACAAGATGCTCCAGGAGCGCGAGGACCGAATCGAGGGTGGCATGAAGCGTGCTGAGGCTCAGCAGGCTGAAGCTAAGGCTGCTCTCGAGAAGTACAACGCACAGCTTGCTGACGCACGTGCAGAAGCTGCAGAGATCCGTGAGCAGGCGCGCGAGCGCGGCAAGCAGATCGAGGCTGAGGCTAAGACCCAGGCCGAGGAAGAATCCCGCCGCATTGTCGCTTCTGGCGAGAAGCAGCTGCAGGCTTCCCGTGCACAGGTCATCTCCGAGCTGCGTTCCGAAATCGGACAGAACTCCATCAACTTGGCTGAGAAGCTGCTCGGCGGCGAGCTTTCGTCCGCTACCAAGCAGTCCTCCACGATTGACACCTTCCTGTCCGAGCTCGATTCTGTGGCACCGGCCGGAAAGTAGGCAACTATGAAGGCAGCTAGCCGCGAAGCTCTCGCGAGCGTTGAATCCCAGCTGGATCAGTTTCTGGCTTCGGACACCGCTGTTGCGAGCGCTGCACAGGCAGGTCTCGACCTCTTCGAGGTCGTCGATGTCCTTGATGCAGACCGCGAACTGCGCGTTGCGCTAACCGACGCCGCCGTTCCGGCCGACACCCGCAAGTCTCTGGTGCAGAACCTCTTTGGCTCCAAGATTGCTCCGATCGCCGCTCAGGTCATCGAAGCAGCTGCAGCCGAGCAGTGGTCCTCCACTCGTGACTTGGTCAAGGGTCTCGTATCCCTTGGTCGCCGCGCACTCCTGCGTGGTGCTGAGGCTCAGGGCCAGCTGGGCCAGGTGGAAGATGAGCTTTTCCGTCTGTCCAGCATCCTGAAGAACGAGGCAGAGCTGACCCAGTTGCTTTCCGATCGAACTGCTACGTCCGCACGTAAGCGCGGATTGCTGGCAAGCGTGCTCTACGGCAAGGTAACGATGTTCACTGAGGCGCTTGCGCTCCAGGCCATCGGCCGCCCTGAGCAGAACCCCATCGATGATGTCGCCGCTCTGGCCGACTACGCAGCGCAGCTGCAGGGTCGCACCATTGCACGCGTCACCACCGCGGGTGAGCTGAATGATAGCCAGCGTGCAGCACTCGCTGAGAAGCTGGGCAAAATTTATGGTCGTGCGATGTCCATTCACTCTGAGGTTGACACCAGCCTCCTCGGTGGTATGGCCATCCGCGTCGGCGATGAAGTTATCGACGGTTCCACGGCAGGCAAGATTGCCCGCCTGCGTGCCAAGATGGCTTAGCCGAAACGACAGAAATGATTAAGTAATTGCTGGAAGATACTACCGAGAGCAGGAAGAACATGGCGGAGCTGACGATCTCCTCCGATGAGATTCGTAGCGCGATTGCGAACTACACCTCGAGCTACTCCGCGGAGGCCTCCCGTGAGGAGGTCGGCGTGGTCATTTCGGCAGCTGACGGTATTGCGCAGGTTTCTGGCCTGCCATCCGTTATGGCGAATGAGCTGCTCGAGTTCCCAGGCGGCGTTATCGGCGTCGCACAGAACCTTGACACCAACTCCATCGGTGTCGTTGTCCTGGGCAACTTCGAGTCCCTCACCGAGGGCGACGAGGTCAAGAGGACTGGCGAAGTCCTTTCCATCCCCGTGGGCGAGGAATTCCTCGGCCGCGTTATCAACCCACTGGGCCAGCCGATCGACGGCCTGGGCCCAATCGCCGCTGAAGAGGACCGCGTCCTCGAGCTGCAGGCACCGTCCGTGCTGCAGCGTCAGCCGGTTGAAGAGCCGATGCAGACCGGCATCAAGGCTATTGACGCAATGACCCCGATTGGTCGTGGTCAGCGTCAGTTGGTCATTGGTGACCGTAAGACTGGTAAGACCGCAGTCTGCATCGACACCATCCTGAACCAGAAGGCTAACTGGGAGTCTGGCGACAAGGACAAGCAGGTACGTTGTATCTACGTCGCTATCGGCCAGAAGGGCTCCACCATTGCTGGAGTCCGCCACACCCTGGAGCAGCACGGCGCACTGGAGTACACCACCATCGTGGCTGCTCCGGCCTCCGACGCTGCCGGCTTCAAGTGGCTCGCCCCGTTCTCCGGTGCGGCCCTGGGTCAGCACTGGATGTACCAGGGCAACCACGTCCTGGTTATTTACGATGATCTCACCAAGCAGGCTGAGGCCTACCGTGCGATTTCCCTTCTGCTGCGCCGTCCGCCGGGCCGCGAGGCATACCCGGGCGACGTTTTCTACCTCCACTCCCGTCTGCTGGAGCGTGCTGCAAAGCTCTCCGACGACATGGGCGCAGGTTCTATGACCGCACTGCCGATCATCGAGACCAAGGCAAACGACGTTTCCGCCTTCATCCCGACCAACGTTATTTCCATTACCGACGGCCAGGTCTTCCTGGAGTCCGACCTGTTCAACCAGGGCGTCCGTCCGGCAATTAACGTCGGTGTGTCCGTCTCCCGTGTGGGTGGCGCTGCGCAGACCAAGGGCATGAAGAAGGTCGCCGGTAACCTGCGTCTTGAGCTTGCTGCTTACCGTGACCTGCAGGCATTCGCTGCCTTCGCTTCCGACCTCGACCCGGCCTCCAAGGCACAGCTCGAGCGCGGTGAGCGTCTGGTCGAGCTGCTCAAGCAGGCAGAGTCCTCCCCGCAGCCTGTCGAGTTCCAGATGGTTTCCATCTACTTGGCAGACCAGGGCATCTTCGATGTCGTTCCCGTCGAGGATGTACGTCGCTTCGAAGCTGAAGTTCACGAGTACCTGCACTCCAACACCCCACAGGTGTTCGAGCAGATCGCTGGTGGCCAGGCTCTGTCCGACGAGTCCAAGGATGCGCTCGTTAAGGCTGCAAAGGAATTCACCCCAACCTTCCGTACCTCCGAGGGCCACAACATTGGCTCCGAGGCACCGGTTGAGCCGCTCGACGCGGCTGAGGTGAAGAAGACCGAGCTCAACGTCTCCCGCAAGACGGCTAACTAGAGTCCGCACAGCTCTAAGAATCAACCGTCTAGATAAAAGAAGGGAGGAGCGAACACCATGGCTAATCTTCGTGAACTGCGTGACCGCATCAGGTCCGTTAATTCCACCAAGAAGATCACCAAGGCACAGGAGCTCATTGCTACCTCGCGCATTACCAAGGCACAGGCAAGGGTTGAGGCATCACTGCCTTACGCACACGAGCTTGCGAATGTTATGAACAGGCTCGCAGCGGCCAGCTCGCTGGATCACCCCATGCTTCGTGAACGTGAAGATGGCAAGGTCGCCGCTATTCTCGTGGTCTCTTCTGACCGCGGCATGTGCGGTGGCTACAATAACAACATCTTCAAGAAGGCAGCCGAGCTCGAAGCACTGCTCAAGAAGCAGGGCTACGAGACCGTCCGCTACGTCACGGGTAATAAAGGCGTTGGCTTCTACAAGTTCCGTGAAGCTGACGTTGCAGGCAGCTGGGCTGGTTTCTCCCAGGATCCGTCCTGGGAAACCACCCACGATGTCCGTCGTCACATGATTGACGGATTCATTGCAGGTTCGAAGGGTACCGCTAAGTACCGCGAAGGCATCAACACCGAGGGCGAGGCCATCCGTGGCTTCGACCAGGTCCACGTTGTGTATACCGAGTTCGAGTCCATGCTGACTCAGACCGCGCGTGCCCAGCAGTTGCTGCCAGTGGTTCCGGTCATCGAGGACGAGGAATTCCACCTCGGCGAGTCCGCGCTTTCCGACGCCGAGCCCGCTGATCAGGTCACCCCTGATTACGAGTTCGAGCCGGATGCGGACACGTTGATGGAGAGTCTGCTCCCGCAGTATGTCTCTCGCATCCTCTTCGCGATGTTCTTGGAGGCTTCCGCTTCCGAGTCCGCCGCTCGCCGTACCGCAATGAAGTCTGCTACTGACAACGCTACCGAGCTGGTCAAGAACCTCTCGCGCGTGGCCAACCAGGCTCGTCAGGCACAGATTACCCAGGAAATTACAGAGATCGTCGGTGGCGCTGGTGCGCTCGCCGAAAGCGCAGAAAGTGACTAGATTATGACTTCAGCTCTGCAAGAGCAGAACACACAGTCGTCGGCTGTTGCCGGCCGTGTGGTGCGCGTCATCGGTCCGGTCGTCGACGTGGAGTTCCCGCGTGGCGGACTGCCGGCACTGTACAACGCACTGACCGTCGAGATTACTCTCGAGGCTGTTGCAAAGACCGTCACCCTCGAGGTCGCTCAGCACCTCGGTGACAACCTCGTCCGTACCGTTTCCATGGCACCGACCGACGGCCTCGTCCGCGGCGCTACCGTGACCGATACTGGCAAGCCAATCTCCGTTCCAGTCGGCGATGTGGTCAAGGGCCACGTCTTCAACGCACTGGGCGACTGCCTCGACCAGCCTGGTCTGGGCCGCGACGGCGAGCAGTGGGGCATCCACCGTGAGCCGCCAGCATTCGACCAGCTCGAGGGCAAGACCGAAATCCTGGAGACCGGTATTAAGGTTATCGACCTCCTGACCCCGTACGTGAAGGGCGGCAAGATCGGCCTCTTCGGCGGTGCAGGTGTTGGTAAGACCGTTCTTATCCAGGAGATGATTACTCGTATCGCACGCGAGTTCTCCGGTACTTCCGTCTTCGCCGGCGTCGGCGAGCGTACCCGTGAGGGCACCGACCTCTTCCTCGAAATGGAAGAGATGGGCGTTCTCCAGGACACCGCCCTCGTGTTCGGCCAGATGGATGAGCCGCCAGGAGTCCGTATGCGCGTGGCTCTGTCCGGCCTGACCATGGCGGAGTACTTCCGCGATGTGCAGAACCAGGACGTGCTGCTGTTCATCGACAACATCTTCCGTTTCACCCAGGCAGGTTCTGAGGTTTCGACCCTGCTGGGCCGTATGCCTTCCGCCGTTGGCTACCAGCCAACCCTGGCTGACGAGATGGGTGTCCTGCAGGAGCGCATTACCTCCACGAAGGGCAAGTCGATTACCTCTCTGCAGGCCGTTTACGTTCCTGCGGATGACTACACCGACCCGGCTCCGGCCACCACCTTCGCCCACCTCGATGCAACCACCGAGTTGGACCGTGGTATTGCTTCCAAGGGTATTTACCCGGCTGTGAACCCGCTGACTTCTACCTCTCGTATTCTGGAGCCGTCCATCGTGGGCGAGCACCACTACGAAGTTGCACAGCGTGTTATTCACATCCTGCAGAAGAACAAGGAACTCCAGGACATCATCGCCATCCTTGGTATGGACGAGCTGTCTGAGGAGGACAAGGTCACCGTTCAGCGTGCACGTCGTATCGAGCGCTTCCTGGGCCAGAACTTCTTCGTCGCAGAGAAGTTCACCGGCCTGCCAGGCTCCTACGTCCCGCTGACCGAGACCATCGACGCTTTCGAGCGCATCTGCAACGGCGAGTTCGATCACTACCCAGAGCAGGCCTTCAACGGCCTGGGTGGCTTGGACGACGTCGAGGCTGCGTACAAGAAGCTCACCGAGAAGTAGGGAGTGGCACATGGCTGACATCACCGCTGAATTGGTATCCGTCGAGCGCATGCTGTGGTCTGGACAGGCCACGCTGGTTACGGCTGAGACCACCGAGGGTGAGATCGGCGTGCTTCCTGGTCACGAGCCATTGGTCGGCCAGCTGGCTGAGAACGGCGTCGTGACCATCCACCCAGTGGACGGCGAGCGCCTCGTCGCTGCGGTCCAGGGTGGCTTCCTCTCCGTGTCCAGGGACAAGATCACTGTCCTCGCCAACTGGGCCACCTGGTCCACCGAAGTTGATGAGGCACAGGCTTCCGAAGACCAGAAGTCTGACGAAGCTCTCGTCCACAACCGCGGTGCAGCCGCACAGCGTGCTGTGCGCCGCGCCAACAAGGGCTAGGAGAGTAACGGGCAGCAAAGCCCTTCCGCTCTCGAAGCGCTCCATTTCCTCCACACGAGGAGATGGAGCGCTTTTTCTATCTCGCCATTCATTAGCTCGATTAGTGGCATTTGGTGCAACTAAAGCGCTAGAATTCATTCATCAGCTACGGTTGCCTAGCAGTAAGGAGCACCTGAATATGAATTCATCAGTAATTGGTTTGTTCCTTCTTGCGTTGGGGCTCATTGTGTTGGCCTGTTTGTTCCTCGCCGCACGCCGTTTCTTTATGCTGCGTGAGCGCGGGACCTCAGTACTGCTGCGTTCCTTGCCGGCTAAGGATTCCCACACTTGGCGCCATGGTGTGATGCGCTACAACGGCGAGTACGTTGAATACTTCAAGCTTCGCTCCGTTTCACTGCAAGCAGACCTGCGCTTTAATCGCCTCGACGTCGAACTAATTGGCACGCGCCCATTGGACGATGACGAGGCTGCTTTCATGTCTGAGGGGCAATCAGTGCTGCATTTCTCCTTGGGCGGGCAGGAGTATGAGATCGCCTCGGATTCGCACGGCATCATGGGGCTTACGGCTTGGATTGAGGCTGCCCCATCGAAGCGTCAGGAGAGGCTGGATTACCGTCAGCTTCGGCAGCGGGCGACCCGCTTTGCTAAAGAACAGTAGCCAACCTATAGGGTAGAGGGCATGCGTTTAGTCATCGCCCGTTGCTCAGTAGATTATGTTGGCCGCTTGGATGCTCACCTGCCCATGGCGGACCGCCTTGTGCTAGTTAAGGCCGATGGCTCCGTGTCCATTCATGCCGACGACCGCGCCTACAAGCCGCTCAACTGGATGACCCCACCCTGCACGCTCGAAGAGTCCGCTATCACCGACATTGACGGCGAGGACACCGGCGAGCAACTGTGGCTCGTAGAAAACCCCAAAGGTGAGCAGCTGCGCATAACAATCGCAGAGATTCATCAGGACATCTCCGTGGAGCTGGGCGAAGACCCCGGCTTGGTCAAAGACGGAGTCGAGGCTCACCTGCAGGAGCTCCTTGCTGAGCACATCGACACACTCGGTGAGAATTATTCGCTGGTCCGTCGCGAATATCCCACCGCGATTGGCCCAGTAGACATCATGGCCAAGGACCAAGACAACAAGTTCGTGGCCGTCGAGGTCAAGCGGCGCGGCGGTATCGACGGCGTCGAACAGCTCACCCGCTACCTTGAGTTGCTCAACCGCGATGAACTTCTTGCTCCTGTGCAGGGCGTGTTCGCCGCCCAAGAGATTAAGCCGCAGGCGCGCACACTCGCCGAAGACCGCGGTATCCGCTGTGTCATCCTGGACTACCAGGACCTCCGCGGGATTGAATCGAACGAACTGCGGTTGTTCTAGTGCCACGTCGCAACCGCCGTAATCGCCCTGAACTGCGTCCTCTTCCTAAGGACGGATCCACCTTCTTCGGTTCCCAGACAGTCGAGGGCACTAAATGGACCCACGGCGAACCTTTCATTATGCGCCACATTGGCAGCGCCGCCGCCACGAAGTTTTATATCTGTCCGGGATGTAATCAAAACATCCCGCCACGCGTGGCTCATATCGTGGCCTGGCCTCGCGATACCGGTGGTAGGGAAGAAGACCGTAGGCACTGGCACCGGCACTGTTGGGAGCGTAGGTAGGATAGCGGGCATGATTGTTGCATTTTCTGTAGCGCCAACCGTCGTTGGCGATGAAACCGCAGAGATGTCCGCGGCCGTAGCCGAGGCAGTGCGCGTCGTTCGCGCTTCCGGGCTCCCCAATGAAACAAATGCCATGTTCACCCTCGTGGAGGGAGAATGGGACGAGGTCTTCGCGGTCATCAAGGAGGCAACCGACGCCGTGCGCCAGGTTTCTCCCCGTACGTCCTTGGTCATCAAGGCCGATATCCGCGAAGGCGTGACCGGGCAGCTCACACAAAAAGTAGACTCTGTTAATCGTCGTCTGGAGGAAAAGAAGTGACCGGACCTTACGTAGGCGGTGCCCTCGACCTGGGCGCCTTGAAGAAGAAGGCAGAAGCGCCTAACGATGCCCCCGCAGGCATCGCGGCTTTCTTCGAGGTCACCGAGGAGAACTTCGAAGCAGAATTAATCCGCCGCTCCGCTGAGGTGCCTGTCATTGCACTCATCGGTTCCCCGCGCTCACCTGCTTCCGAGCAGCTCAAAGCTGATCTCAAGTCCCTGGCGGAGGCCGGTAACTTAAGCTTCATCGTCGGCTACATCAACGCCGACGTGGTGCCCCAGGTGGCTCAGGTCTTCGGTGTCCAGAACCTGCCGACCACCGTCGCCATCGCTGCAGGCCAGCCCGTCACCAACTTTGAGGGAGCTCAGCCAAAGGATGCCCTTGAGCAGTGGACTGGCACCCTCGTTGAGAAACTCGGTCCGCAGCTGCGCGGCTTAAGCGGTGGGGAAGCACAAGAGGAATCTGAGGCGCCGGATTCCCGCCTGCACGTCGCTGAGGAAGCCTTGAATAGCGGCGACTTCGACGCCGCTATCGCACAGTATGACGAAATCCTGGCTTCTGAACCCGACAACGTGGAGATCAAACAGGCGCGCAACACCACGGTGCTGCTCAAGCGCCTCGACCCTGCCAATCGCAGTGAGGATCCAGTGGCGGCAGCGGACGCGGAACCGCAGGACGTCGCCAAGCAGCTCGATGCAGCCGACGCCGAGGCAGTCGCCGGCACTCCCGAAAAGGCGTTTGACCGCCTGATTGAGGGTATGAAACGTACCGCGGGTGACGAGAAGCAAACACTCAAGGACCGTCTGCTGGAGCTGTTTGGACTCTTCGAGTCTTCGGACCCGCGTGTACTTAAGGCGCGCACCCAACTCGCCAGCGCCCTGTACTAGGCAGGGGCAAGGGGTAGACAGCGCTCCTGCTTACCCCCATTCTGAAAAGTCCGATTCTCCCATTTTTCTGGACTTGGGGGACTGGCTATTAACCCCGGCTATGGCCCGGGGTTATTTTTCGTATACCCCCAGCGCAGGGCCAATTTCTAGATCCCAATAGGTGCGGTTTAATATCGCCTACATTAAGAATGCTGAGTGAGCCGTAGCACTTTGTTGGGCAAAGTTGTCGAGTAACTCTCAGTGCAGGTTTCTAGTTCCCCCTGAAGGGAGTGTCCATGTCCACCCTCTCACCACAAGGTCCAAAGATTGCGGAGTCCAAGGCTCCGAAGAAGGACCGCACCCACTGGCTCTACATCGCGGTTATCATTGCCGTTCTCGGAGGTATTGCCTTCGGCCTGATCGCGCCTGATTCTGCGTCGAACATGAAGATCGTCGGCACGATGTTTGTCAGCCTCGTCAAGATGATCATCGCTCCGGTCATTTTCTGCACCATTGTCCTTGGCATTGGATCCGTTCGCGCTGCTGCCTCGGTGGGCAAGGCCGGCGGCATTGCCCTCATCTACTTCATCACGATGTCTACGTTTGCACTCGCAATCGGCCTCATCGTTGGCAACTTCATCGAGCCAGGCGCGGGCCTAAACATCCAGGCCACCGCGGGCGAAGCTGACAAGTACGTCAAGCAGGCCGAGGAAGGCGCTCACGGCCTTTCCGGTTTCGTGCAGTCCATCGTTCCGGACACCCTGTTCTCGGCGTTCACCTCCGGTTCCGTCCTCCAGGTTCTCTTTGTTGCTCTGCTCTTCGGCTTCGCCGTTCAGTCAATGGGCAAGGCCGGTGAGCCGATCCTGGCTTTCGTGGCCAACCTGCAGAAGGTCACCTTCAAGATCTTGACCATGATCCTCTGGGTTGCCCCGATTGGTGCATTCGGCGCTATCGCTGGCGTCGTCGGCGCCACGGGCTTCGAGGCAGTCAAGTCTCTGGCAGTGCTCATGCTGGCCTTCTATATCACCTGCTTCCTCTTCGTTTTCGGTGTTCTCGGCCTAATTGCCCGCCTGCTCGGTGGCATCAGCATGTGGAAGCTGTGCAAGTACCTGGGGCGTGAGTTCCTTCTCATCGTCGCGACCTCGTCCTCTGAGTCTGCTCTGCCGAACCTCATGCGCAAGATGGAGCACCTGGGCGTCGCCAAGCCAACCGTGGGCATCGTCGTTCCGACGGGCTACTCCTTCAACCTGGACGGCACCGCTATCTACCTGACCATGGCGTCCATCTTCATCTCTGACGCCATGAATATGCCAATGCAGCTCGGTGAGCAGATCGGTCTGCTGGTCTTCATGATCATCGCTTCCAAGGGCGCCGCGGGCGTCTCCGGTGCTGGCCTGGCTACGCTGGCTGCGGGTCTGCAGTCCCACCGCCCTGAGCTTCTCGACGGCGTGGGTGTCATCGTTGGTATCGACCGCTTCATGTCTGAGGCTCGTGCGCTGACCAACTTTGCGGGCAACGCTCTCGCCACCATTCTTGTTGGCCGCTGGACCAACTCCATCGATATGCCACGCGTGCGCGAGGTGCTCAATGGCAATCTTCCTTACGTGGAAACCGCGGACGACGCTGATGTTGACCTCTCCAACCCAACCGTGGAGAATCCGGCAACCGCGCATCTGCAGCCAACTCCGCAGCTCGATATCGACAACTACCAGAAGGGCTCTGGCGCGCTCCAGTAGTGCGAACACTTAAGCTTCAATAAATGACCGGAATATTTCCGGTCATTTTTGCTTTAAAAGTGATCTACCATGCTAGTTTTTCTCCAAGTGTTCTATCTCATATTCCACTGGAGGAAATATATGCGAAAGCTTTATGGCGTTTTGGCTGCCGGCGCCCTCGCCTTTGGTCTTGTTGCCTGCGGCAGCGATGCAGGTGATGCGGCTAGCGACGCCAACTATGTCACCGTGCTCGGCACCGAGCCACAGCAGGGACTCATTCCGGCCATGACCAACGAGAACGGCGGCGGCCGCGTGGTCGATATGCTTTACTCCGGCCTTATCTACTACGACGCAGAGGGCAAAGTCCACAACGAGATGGCCGAGTCCATCGAGCAAGAAGGGGACAAGACCTACAAGGTCACCCTCAAGCCGGATCTGAAGTTCTCCGACGGATCCCCGGTTACTTCCGCAACCTTCGTAGACACCTGGAACTATGCCGTGGCCAACGAGCAACTCAACGAGAGCTTCTTTTCTTCCATTAAGGGCTATGAGCCAGGCGTCAAGGAGATGGAAGGTCTCAAGGTCATCGACGATCGCACCTTCACCATCGAACTGACCCAGCCGGAGTCCGACTTCCCGACTCGCCTGGGGTACAACGCCTACTTCCCGCTTCCCAAGGCCGGGCTCGACGACCCAGAAGGCTTCGGCGAGAACCCCGTCTCTAATGGCCCATACAAGTTTGTCTCGTGGGACCACAACCAGAGCCTCATCATCGAGCCGAACCCGGAGTACGGCGGCGAGCGCACCCCGCAGAACGAAGGTATCCAATACACCTTCTACAACGACACCGATGCGGCGTACATGGACCTGTTGGCCAACAACCTGGACGTCCTCGAGGCGATTCCTTCCTCGGCCTTCGGCAACTACGAGGCTGACCTAGCTGAGCGCAGCGAGACCAAGCCAGCGGCGACCTACCTCGAGATGTCCATCAATGAAGAGACCCCGCACTTCAAGGGTGAAGAGGGTGTTCTGCGCCGCCAGGCTATCTCCATGTCCATCAACCGTGCTGAAATCGCCGAGTCCATCTTCAAGGGCACTCGCACCCCGGCCCGCGACTTCACCTCGCCGGTCTTGGACGGCTACGACGACGATTTGCCGGGTTCCTCCAACCTTGACTACAACCCAGAAAAGGCGAAGCAGCTGTGGAAGAAGGCCGACGAGAAGTACGGCAAGTTTGAAGGTCAGTTCCCGATCAACTACAACACCGACGGCGACAATAAGGATTGGGCCGACGCCGTAGCGAACAACATCAGCAACACCTTAGGCATCGAGTCCGTGGGAAGCCCGTTCCCCGACTTCAAGTCCTTCCGCGACGCTTATCGCAAGGAGCGCATGGACGGCGCCTACCGCACTGCGTGGCTGGCCGACTACCCATCCATGGGCAACTTCCTCGGCCCGAACTTCACTAGCGACGTCGCCTCCAACGACGCTAAGTACTCCAACCCAGATTTCGACGAGCTCATCGTGAAGGCCAACGGCGCCAAGAGCTCTGAAGAGGCTGCCAAGCTCTACAACCAGGCCCAGGAGCTGCTGCTGCGCGACCTGCCTGCCATCCCGCTGTTCTACCCGAATGTTGTTGGTGGCTGGTCGCAGAACGTCGATAACGTCGAGTTTAGCTGGAAGTCCCTGCCGGTCTACTACGCCATTACTAAGAAGTAGCGCTACAGCTCAACGCGAGGCATAAAACACGGAAAAAGTACGGAGTCATGACCTCCGTACTTTTTCTTTGCAACAGCAACCGCGGCAAGTCCCAGATGGCTGCCGCTCTGGCCAAGCAGCACGCGCCCGAGTGGGACGTGTATTCCGCAGGCGTCCAGGTGTCAGAGCCAGGCATTGCCGGCGACATTAACCACGAGGCAGCGGAATCGCTTGCCGCGGTCGGTGCCGACATGGCGCAGGGCACTCCGAAGCCTGTGGACCCTGAGCTCGCCTCACAGGTCGAGCACGTCATCGTGGTAGGTGGCGCAGACTACGACGGTCCCGCTGAGCGCTGGGATATCGAAGACCCGTCCCTGCGCGGCGTCGAGGGCACCCAGCGCATGAACGAGCTGCGCGACGACATCGACTCCCGCGTGCAGGAACTCATCGCGAGAGTCAACAAGCAGGCTTAACGCGGGCCTGCCTCGGGGGGGGGAGCTTAGCCCCTGAACAGGTACCACTGCACGGAGTTCGACGGCAAGTGGAGCTCCGTGTAGTTGCCCTGCGAGTGAATCCAGCGCGGCAGATCGTTGCCTGCTCCTTGGTAGACGGCGTCGTCAGTGTTGAGGATCATCTCCCACGCGCCGTCGCGCGGCAGCCACAGGTTATAGTTGGGCACCGAGCTGCCTGAGAAGTTGCACACCGCCAACAGCGCGGAGCCATCCGTGCCGTAGCGGACGTAGCCCAACATGTTGTTGTTCGAGTCGTCAGACTTGACCCATTGGAACCCTTCAGGTGCAAAGTCCTGCGACCACAGCGCCGGGGTGTCCTTGTACACCGCATTGATATCGCGCACCAAGCGCTTGATGCCGTGGTGCCACTCGTTGCCCCAGCCCTCCAGGTTGGACCAGTCAACCGAGTTGGACTCGTTCCACTCCGTGGTTTGGCCGAACTCCTGGCCCATGAAAAGCAAGTTCTTGCCAGGGTGGGAGAACATGTAGCCATAGAGCGCGCGCAGGCCGGCGGCCTTGTTCCAGTCATCGCCCGGCATGCGGGTCCAGAGCGAGCCCTTGCCGTGGACAACTTCGTCGTGGCTAAACGGCAGCACGTATCGCTCCGAGTAGGCGTAAATCATGGAGAAGGTCAGCTCACCATGGTGGTACTGGCGGTGGATGGGCTCGTGCTTGAAGTACTCCAAGGTGTCATTCATCCAACCCATGTTCCACTTCAGGGCGAAGCCCAGACCGCCCTGATCCGTCGGTGCAGTAACGCCTGGCCAGGAGGTGGACTCCTCAGCGATGGTCAAGACACCAGGATGGACGCGATTCAGCGTGGCGTTGGTCTCCTGCAGGAACTGGACCGCCTCCAGGTACTCGCGGCCACCGTACTGGTTGGGAAGCCACTCGTCGCGGGAGTAGTCCAGGTAGAGCATAGAAGCCACCGCGTCGACGCGCAGGCCGTCAATGTGGAACTCCTCCGCCCAGTACAAAGCGTTGGCCACTAGGAAGTTGCGTACCTCGTTGCGGCCAAAGTCGAAGACGTAGGTGCCCCAGTCGGACTGCTCGCCGCGGCGCGGGTCCGGGTGCTCGTAGAGAGCCTGGCCATCGAAACGTCCCAGGGCGAAGTCATCCTTAGGGAAGTGCGCCGGTACCCAGTCGACGATGACGCCGATGCCGGCGCCGTGGAGGGCGTCGACAAGCGCGCGCAAGTCGTCTGGAGTACCCCAACGCGCGGAAGGGGAATAGTAGCCCGACACCTGGTAGCCCCAGGAACCGCCGAATGGGTGCTCGGCAACAGGGAGCAGCTCGACATGAGTGAAGCCATGCTCCTGCAGGTACGGGATGAGCTCTTCGCGCAGGGAGTTGTAATTGGAACCAATCTTCCAGGAACCCACGTGCAGCTCATAGACGCTCATTGGCACGTTAAGGTCACCATTGCGCTGCTCTAACCACGCAGCGTCGTTCCACTCGTAGCGATTAGCGGAGACCACCGAGGCAGTCTCCGGCGGGGCAATAGTGCGCTTGGCTAGCGGGTCCGCCTTATCGATACGGCGGCCGTCCCTGGTCTGGATGGCGAACTTGTAGTGTTCGCCCTCGCTAATGCCTGGGATGAAGACCTCCCAAACACCAGTTGAACCCAAGCTGCGCATCGGGTACTGGGTGGGATTCCAACCACAGAAGTCGCCTATTACCGCAACGCCTTCAGCGTTCGGCGCCCACACGGCAAAGGCCACGCCGTCGACGGTGCCCAGGTCCGTGTCGTAGCTCTTCAGGTTCGCGCCCAACACTTCCCACAGGCGCTCGTGGCGGCCCTCGGAAATCAGGTGCAGGTCTAGCGTGCCCAAGGTGGGCAGGAAGTGATAGCCGTCGGCGACGTCGACAGGCGTCTGTCCCGGGTAGGTAACGCGCAGGCGGTAGTCCTGTTCCTGAGGCAGGGTTGCCTCCCACAAGTCGTGGCCCACCGGGGACATGTCTACAGCGCCAGCCGCGGTAACCAACTGGACTGACTCAGCGCCAGGGCGGCGGGTGCGGACGAGACCTTCATGCCAGCCATAAAAGGCATGCGGCGCGTGGTGACGGCAATTATTAAGGCGGGAAAGGTCTGGTTCCGGAATGGTCATGTGTCCAAGTTACCTAACTGTGTGAGGGTGCGGGGCTGGTTATGAAAGGCGTTATGCGCGGTAATCGTCAACGTCACGCCAGGCAAGGCGGTTCAACGAATGGGAGTCTGCCTGTGGAAGGACGAACACGTGGGCCACATCGCGCATCGGTTCGAGGCGCACGAAGTTGCGGTTGGACCAGTTATAAGCCGCGCCAGTGATGGCATCGTGCACGGTGTAGACGTCGCCGTCTGCGCGGCCGATGGCCTCCATGTCCACGGTTACGGTGGCCTCCTGGGCATTGCGCGGGTCTAGGTTCACCACGGCGAGAACCACGTTGCCGGTGGCTGGGTCCGCCTTGGAGTAGGCGATGATGTTCTCGTTATCCGCATTGTGGAACTTGAGGTTGCGCAGCTGCTGCAGGGCCGGGTTCTCGCGGCGAATCAGATTCAGCAGGCGGATGTAAGCCTCAAGCGACGCCCCCTTCTTCAGCGCTACCTGGAAGTCGCGCGGGCGCAGCTCGTACTTTTCGGAATCCAAGTACTCTTCACTACCCGGCGCAACAGCCTCGTGCTCGTAGAGCTCATAGCCGGAGTAGACACCCCACAGTGGCGACAAGGTGGCCGCGAGAACCGCGCGGATGGCGAACATTGCGCGGCCGCCGGTCTGTAGGGACTCGTGCAGGATGTCCGGGGTATTCACGAACAAGTTCGGGCGGCAGATATCAGCCTGTTCGACGTGCATCTTGGCAAACTCCGTCAACTCGTACTTGGAGGTCTGCCAGGTGAAGTAGGTATAAGACTGGGTAAAGCCCGCCTTGGCCAGCCCAAACAGGCGCGGTGCGCGGGTGAAGGCCTCAGCCAAGAAGATGACCTCAGGATGGGTTACGTGGACCTTGGAGATGAGCCAGTTCCAGAAGTTTGCTGGCTTCGTGTGCGGGTTATCTACGCGGAAGGTGGTCACACCCGCATCGACCCACAGCATGACCACGCGGAAAATTTCGTTGTAGATGACGTCAGGATCATTATCGAAGTTGAGCGGGTAGATGTCCTGGTATTTCTTTGGTGGGTTTTCCGCGTAGGCGATGGTGCCGTCCGGCAGCACCGTGAAAAACTCCGGATTGGTTTGCGCCCATGGGTGATCCGGCGAAGCCTGAAGGGCCAAGTCCAAGGCCACCTCGAGACCCAGCTCCTTTGCGCGGGCCACCAGTTCCTTGAAGTCTTCCATCGTGCCCAGCTGCGGGTGCGTGGCGGAGTGATCCTGAATAGCCCACGGGGAGCCGACGTCGTCTGGCTCTGCTACCACGGAGTTGTTCTTACCCTTGCGGTGTACCTCGCCAATCGGGTGAATCGGCGGGAAGTAGACGGTATCGAATCCCATTTCGGCGACGCGTTCCAAAGCCTTCTGCGTAGTCTTGAATGTGCCATGCACCGGCTGGCCGTCCTCGTCCCAACCGCCCGTGGAGCGAGGGAACAGCTCGTACCAAGAGTTAAATAGCGCTTCGCGACGCTCGACTAATACCTCGTGGATTTCGCCCTCTACGAGGAGATCACGCAGCGGGTGGGTGTGCAAAAGCTTCGTAGTCTCTTCAGACAGCGCCAGTTGCACTCGCTCGGTGGGGTCCAAGGATTCGTCGCTCAGCGCACGGGCGGCGTCGATAAGCAGCGCTGCCTTATCCGTTGGGGACTGAAGGGATGCGCGCTCGAAGAGCTCCGTGCCGTGGAGCAAGTCATTGGACAGTTCCTGCGCTGACTGGCCGGCCTCCATCTTCTTGGTAATAGCGTTACGCCACGTCGCCATCGGATCTGACCACGCGTCTACACGGAAGAACCAGCGGCCGGGGGTCGCCGGAGTAAACACGCCATGCACTCGGTCGGGATTGACGGAATCGAAGTCCATCGTCACGGAAGAAACCGCGGGGGAGTCCGAGTTCCACACCGACAACGTTGCGGCGACTGCGTCGTGGCCCTCCCGCCACACCAGCGCAGTTACTGGAATTACCTCGTCCACCACTGCTTTAGAGGGGACAGAACCGGACAAGCTTGGGCGAACGTCATCGATAGCAAGGCGTGTAGTCATGCCCTTAAGATTAATGCAGCTGTGTCACTTTCACCGGCCAACAGAAATATCCGCCACAATGGAACCTGTGAATCAAACAAACCCAGTGAATCCAGTGAACCCAGCTCCCGAGCCAGAGACTGACGAAGACTGGCTCATCGACTTCCGCGGCGTCGAACTTCGACGTGGCGGCCAGACCCTGGTGGGCCCAGTTGACTGGCAAGTAGAACTCGACGAGCGATGGGTCATCATCGGCCCCAACGGCGCCGGCAAGACCAGCCTCGTGCGCATCGCCGCCGCGGAAGAGTTCCCCTCCAGCGGTACCGCCTTCCTCATGGGCGAGCGCATTGGCAAGACCGACATGCGCGATCTCCGCGCCGCCATCGGCATCTCCTCAGCTGCCGTGCAACATCGCATCCCCGATAACGAGCGCGTCGATGACCTCGTTATCTCCGCAGGCTACGCAGTGCTCGGCCGCTGGCGCGAGGAATATCAAGACATGGACTTCTCTCGCGCTTATGAAATTCTCGAACAAGTGGGCGCTAGCCACCTTGCGGAGCGCACTTGGGGCACCCTGTCGGAAGGGGAGAAGAAGCGCGTCATCTTGGCGCGTGCCTTGATGTCGAACCCCGAATTACTCATCCTCGACGAGCCCTCCGCAGGCATGGACTTAGGAGGTCGGGAAGACCTAGTGGGATATCTGGGAGGCTTAGCTCTCGACCCTGATGCGCCTGCAATCGTCATGATTACTCACCACGTAGAAGAAATCCCTTTCGGATTTACGCATGCGATGATCCTCGATGAGGGTAAGGTCGTGGCCAAGGGCCTCATTAACTCGGTCCTCACCTCCGCGAACCTCACTCAGGCATTCCACCAGCCGATCCAAGTGGATCGCATCGGTGATCGGTACTTCGCCCGCCGCCTATGCTAAACGGAAAGATGCATGACCCAGCCCATCCATGACCGCCTTGACGCGATCGACCATAACGAAACCACCGGGTTCAATGGTGGACGCTTGGCGGCGACTGTCTTGCTTCTTAGAGACGGCGAAGAAGGGCTCGAGGTATGGATTCAGGAGCGCGTGTCTACCATGCGCAACTATCCAGGGCACGCGGTGTTCCCAGGCGGAGGAGTCGACCCACGTGACTTCCCGCCCCGCATGTGGAGCTCAGGCGATCTGTGGACAGGCCGCTCCGTTATCTCCCTGGCACGGCGCATGGGAGTAACTAAGTACAAAGCACATGCCTTGGTGTTTGCAGCGATCCGCGAACTCTTCGAGGAATCCGGCACGCTGCTCGCCATTCGCGACGACGGTATTGTCTCCGATGCATCGCGTTATCACCGCGAGCGCGTCCTCCTCGAATCCCATGACATCTCTTTTACCGAGTTTCTCAGCAACAACGGCATGCGCGCCGATTCCGACATGCTCCGCCCGTGGTCCCGTTGGGCAGGCGAAGACGGGGGACAGTGGTTCGACACCTTCTTTTTCATTGGGGTACTGCCCGAGGGCCAAGAGCCGGACGGTCACACCATGGAGGCCGACGACGCCGGTTGGTTTCCACCGCAGCTCGTCCTCGACGGTTGGCGCGCCGGGCTGGTGCGCCTTGCGCTGCCCACGTGGGCACAGATGCTGCGGCTATCCAGCTATTCCACGGTGCAAGAAGCGCTTGACGACGCCTCCTTCTCCGACCTTCGCCCCATCATCGGCGATCCCAAAGACGACCCGCGCTACCGCGAGTACTTTACGACTTTCCCAGTAGACAGAATATGAGTTATACCCTCGCTGAGGTCGATTTCCTCACCCAGCATCTGCCCGAAATCGCGGGCCTAAACCTTGAGTTCAGCAAAGCCTCGCAGCTGAGCGACGTCGCCAAGCTCCAGCAGCTCTATGGTGAGAACTATCGCTGCGTGGCCGAACTGATCAAAGCCCGGCGTAGCGGCAAGCTACCAGCCGACTGGCTCATGGATTCCGACTCTGCGCAGCAGGCCACGCCTTTGGTGCTGGCGCAGTACCGACGCCGCTTTCTGCAGGGCCTGGGCGTGGAACTTGTCCACGATGTCACCTGTTCCATCGGCACCGAAGGGCACGCCTGGAACAAGGGCACCTACATCGGCTCCGACCTGGACGCTTCCCGCATCAAAATGGCCCAGCACAACGTGGACCACCCCTTCTTCCGCGCCGATGCGCTGACCCAAACCTCCACTGCACAGGTACTCATCGCTGACCCCGCGCGCCGCAAGGACGGCAAGCGGATCACCGATCCCGCCAAGCTTTTGCCGCCTCTGCCGGACCTAGTTGCTGCGCACAGTGCTGACAGTTCGCGCATTGCGCACAGTGCCGAGCTGGCCGTGAAGTGCGCGCCCGGCCTCGACTTCTCTCAGTGGCCGGGCCTGGTCTCTGTGGCCAGCGTGAATGGCAACGTCAAGGAAGCGTGCCTCTATACACCGGGTTTGGCTACCGGCCGCCAGGCTGTGTTGCTCAAAGACGGCACGGAAGGCGCTGAAGGCGCCGCAGACGTCCTCGACAGCAACGACTTTGACGAGGACAACCTGCCCGAGGCCGGCGACATCGGAAGCTACATCATCGATCCCGATGGCGCCGTGGTCCGCGCGGGTCTGGTGCGCCACTACGCGGCCCGGGAGGACCTGCACCAGCTCGATCCGCGCATCGCGTACCTCACCGGGGAACGCATCCCGGCAGGCACGTCCGGATTTCCATTCATTGAGGCCGTGCCCGTCAAGCGGCTTAAGGCTGCGCTGCAGGCGCATGGCGCGGGCTCGCTTGAAATACTGGTCCGTGGTCTAAACGTCGATCCGGATCAGCTGCGCAAGAAGCTCAAGCTCAAGGGCAAACGTTCCATGGCGATTGTGATGACACGCATTGGCTCGCAGGGAATCGCGTTGCTGTGCGGACCGCGAGTAGTATCGTCCGAGGATAATTACGCAACATAAATCTATCGGAAAGGGAAGTGTCCAATGCCCGCAATCGTGGCTCTGGTCAAACACGTACCGGATACCTGGTCCACCAAGTCCCTCGAGGAAGACCACACCCTCGACCGCACCAGCGTCGACAACGTCATCGACGAGATTAACGAGTACTCCGTTGAGCAGGCCCTGCGCCTGAAGGAGGCTAACCCCGAGTTCAAGGTCGTAGCACTAACCATGGGTCCAGCCGCCGCCGATGAGGCGCTGCGCAAGGCTCTTGCCATGGGCGCGGACGAGGCAGTGCACGTGCTTGATGACGCCCTCTCCGGCGCCGACGCGCTGTCCACCGCATGGACCCTGAACGCGGCCATCAACACTATTGAGGACGTGCAGGTTATTACCCTCGGCAACTCCTCTTCGGACGCATCCACCGGCCTGCTCGCAGGTCTGCTCGCCGAGTACCGCCAGCTGCCTGCGCTTACCGATCTGAAGTCCCTGAGCCTAGATCGCGGCGTCCTGCGCGGCGTCCGCGAGGACGCCCACGGTCACTGGGAGCTCGAGGCGCCTGTGCCTGCGATCGTCTCCTTTACCGACAAGGCCGATAAGCCGCGTTTCCCCAACTTCAAGGGCCTCATGGCCGCGAAGAAAGCAGAGGTTAGCACCCTCGACGTCGCCAAGCTCGGCATCGATGCAGTGGCGCCGACCACCACCGTTACGGCCTCTGCGCAGCGCCCAGCCCGTACCGCCGGCGAGGTCATTACCGAGCCGAACCCACAAGAAGCCGCCAAGCAGATCGCCGACTTCCTCGCCGCGAAGAACCTTATCTAGGAGAATAAATGTCTCACGTATACGTACTTGTAGAACACGAAGATAACGTCCTGAGCCCTGTCACCGGCGAGCTCATTACCGCCGCTCGTGCCCTGGGCACCGTTTCTGCGGTCGTCGTCGGCAAGCAAGCCGATGCCTTCGATTCCGAGCTCGCAGCACTGGGTGCCGCCCAGATCGTCCAGGCGACCGCCGAGGACTACGACAAGCGCATCATTCTGCCCGAGGTCGATGCCCTGCACGCCCTCGCCGCTGCAAACCCGGCCCCAATCGTGCTGGCAGCCACCCCGACCAACAACGAAATCGCCGGCCGCCTTTCTGCGCGTTTGGCGTCTGGCGCCTTGGTCAACGTCGACGGCATCAACGCCGATAGTTCCGCACACCTGACCATCTTCGGCGGCTCCTACGAGACCACCGCCACCGCAGCCGGTGCCACCCCGATTTACACTCTGCGCCCAGGCGCCGTGACCGTTGATCCGCAGCCGGCTGCCGTCGCTCCCGCACCGATGCCGCTGCCCGCCGCCACCGCGAAGGACGTCACCGTTGCTTCCTTCACCCCGCACGAGAAGTCGGCTCGCCCAGAGCTGACCGCAGCGAAGGTCGTCGTCTCCGGCGGCCGCGGCGTTGAAGACAACTTCTCCACCATCGTGGAGCCGCTGGCTGACGCCCTCGGCGGCGCCGTCGGCGCCACCCGCGACGCTGTTGACCAGGGCTTCTACGACCCAGCACATCAAGTAGGCCAGACTGGCGTCACCGTGTCACCCGATCTCTACATCGCCCTCGGAATCTCCGGTGCCATCCAGCACACTTCCGGTATGCAGACCTCCGGCACCATCGTCGTGGTCAACCAGGACCAAGACGAGCCCTTTTTCCAGATCGCCGACCTCGGCGTCGTGGGCGACGTGCACGAGATCGCCCCGGCACTCGTTGCTGAGTTGGAGTCCCGCAAGTAATGTCTCGCTACTTCGACTATGCGGCCACCCAACCCATGCGCCAGGTGGCCATCGATGCTTGGGTTGCCGCCTCCGGGGCCGTTAACTCGGGAGCCCAGTATGCCTCTGGCAGGCGCGCTCGCTCCGTGCTTGACGACGCCCGCGAGAAAGTCGCCGAGCTCCTTGGCTGCGAACCCATCGAAGTGATCTTCACTTCCTCTGGAACTGAAGCAGACAACATCGCTATCCAGGGCCTTTACAAGGCTGGCAACACAAACCGCGTCATCTCGACGCCCATCGAGCATCCCGCTGTCCGCGACACCGTCGCACAGTTGAAGGGCGCGCAGGTGGAACTGCTGCCTGTCGACAGACACTCCCACGTCAGCGACCTCTCGCTGCTGGATACCCCGGCCGACGTCGCCACTTGCATGTGGGCCAACAACGAGACCGGTGCTATCCAGCCCATCGCCGAGTTCGCGGCGCGCGCGCAAGCTGCCGGTACGCCCGTTCACGTGGATGCGGTCCAGGTAGCAGGTAAGTTGCCCATTAACTTTCACGAGCTGGGGCTGACCACTCTGGCTGCGAGCGCCCACAAGTTCGGCGGCCCGCGCGGCATCGGACTCCTGCTGGCCAAGCGCAGCCCGGCACCGCAGCCCATCGCCTATGGCGGCGGCCAGGAACGTGGAATCCGCCCTGGCACAGTCGACGTCGCCAGTGCCTCGGCTCTAGCCGCAGCTCTCGAGGAGTCCATCGCCGAGATTCCTTCCGAGTCCCAGCGCGTGGGCCGGCTTCGCGACGCCCTCCGCGCAGGCATCGTATCCAGCATTGACAACGTGGTGCTCAACTCCTCCGAGCCGATGCTTCCTTCGCACCTGCATGTTTCTTTTCCCGGAACTGATGGCGATAGCCTCATCATGCTGCTCGACTCGTTGGGCATCGAGGCGTCGACAGGCAGTGCATGCCATTCCGGCGTGAATCGCATGTCGCACGTGCTGGAAGCAATGAATGTTTCCGAGGCCGATGGAATTGGTTCGCTACGCTTTACCCTCGGACGCAACACCACCCAAGAGGACGTTGACTTCGTGCTCCAGGAGCTGCCCGCAGTGGTAGCGCGTGCCCGCAGCGTTTAGGTAGCGATTCAGTACCAACCTCGCAGCCTTCTCACAGCGTATTCAGCCAGCGCAGGACTAGTGTTTAGGAGTGAATTTCTTCCTAGACCTTCCGCTGGCTGATCCTGTTAATGGCATCATTTACGTGGTCATCCTCGTGGGCGCAGTTGGCTTGATTGCATGGACCCGCAAGATAAAGCCGGTCTTGTTCGCCGTTGCTGCCGCTATCATCGCGTGGCTTTTCCTTCGGCACTGGGACGTTCCCGTCTACATTCTGATCGCGGGTGCCATTGCTATCGCTGCGTTGCTTCGCAAACCTAAGACTTCGACCGTGATCGCTGGGCTGTTGTCCTTGATCGCACTGGCCGGTTTGGTGAATTTGGAGTACCAAACGTACCCGACCGTCGGTTCCCTCGACCCTAGGCCCGTGGCCCAAGAGATCTCACCTTGGCAGTTGCCTACCTACAAGGGCCAAGGCGCTGCGACGGTGCATTTGAACCTGCAAGGGGAGAAGTCAGGCTTTCAGGCGCGGGAGGCCATCGCTTACCTGCCACCTGCTTATTTCCGCGGACAACGACTGCCAGTGATGGTGCTTCTCCACGGCAACCCGGGTGGACCTGAACAATGGTTTGGTTCAGGAGGCGCCGCGCAGACCGCGGACCAGTTCCAAGCAGCAAACGGAGGAGTCTCGCCAATCGTTATCGCGGTGGATGCGACTGGCTCGGAAACTGGAAATCCCGTATGCGCCGACTCTGCCCGTGCCAAGGTCATGACCTATCTCTCGCAGGACGTGCCCGCTGCAATCAAAAAGCAGCTGCGCGTAGACGAGGATCAGTCGCACTGGTCACTTGCAGGCTTGTCCTATGGCGGTACGTGTTCGCTGCAAGTGGCCACGAACCATCCCGCAAGTTACGGCAGTTACATGGACTTTTCCGGTCAAGCTGAGCCCACCCTGGGCAATCACTCGGACACCGTGACGAAGCTCTTCGAAGGCGACGAGCGCGCCTTCCAAGCACAAAATCCTGCGCACCTGCTTCAGAACAAGAAATATCCCAATCTTGCGGTGGCGTTCATTTCCGGCGATAAGGATAAAGATGCCCAGAGCGCGCAGAACGATCTCGCCGAGATGCTCCGGCAGGCAGGCGCTAAGAGCTACGTTGCCACGCTGCCCGGCGGCCATTCCTTCGGGGTTTGGCGGCCCGCGCTTAGACAAACCTTCGCGTGGGCTGCAGCCCGCGGAGGAATCCAAGTAGAACGAGACCCATTCGACGGAATTAAGGAATCCGATGTCTACGCTTAAGAAGCTCAAGTTCTTCCCAGTTACCGCAGCTCTTATCGCGGTGATGTGGGCTTTGCATCTGCTTGACTACGAATGGGTCGTCACCTCTGGGTTGAGTACCGTCACCATTGGTGGCTCGATAGTCGTGACCTTCTTTGCGCTCGTCTTTGGCATCCCCACAGAAAAGGTTTTGGGCAGCAAGAAATACTTCGTCGTTGGCCTTCTGGCACAAATGGTTTCGGCACCGCTCGCTCTTGTTATTGCCCGCGGAATTGAGATCACCGGCTTGAATCGATGGGGCGACGACTTGCTCCACAACTTCTTGTTTACGCCGGTTGGCTGGATCTTTGGCGCAGCCATGTATGCCTCAGCGATTATGCCCCGCCTGTGGAAGCGCCGCTTCCGAGTACTCATCATGGTGCTGGCCTTGACCAACGTCTTTTACGCCGGCTCTCTTGCAGATGTGCTTGGCCTTACCGCTGCGCTGCTTGGGCTTTTCTTGGGCATGTGGAGGCATCCTCAATCGCGTGCGACGCCCTCACTTCGCGAGCGGCGCGTCCTCGTTGCCCTGATTTTGGGCGCGGTTGCCATCAGCCCCGTCCTCGTGGCAATCAATCCCACCGCCGAAGGGCCCTTTTCTGACCTCACCCGACTCATGTGGGGGCCTGTGCTTTCCGACGTCTCCGTCGAAGTTCTGTGCACACTCGATTCCACGTCCGATGCGTGCATCTCGGCAGCTGACATTGCTCGCATGCATGGCTTTGGGCCCATGTTGGCCAACCTGATGCCGCTTCTTCTTCAGCTTGTATTGTGCTTTGGCTTGGTGCGCGGCCGGCGTGTTGCTTGGTCTCTTTCCTTGGTCGTCCAGCTCGCGTCCTTGGGCTTCCTCCTGATTCAGCTTTGGGATCTTGACCAAGATGGCTTCTTTTTGTATGGGGTTAATCTGTTTGAAGCGCTGCTTCCTTGGCTGTTCTGCATTGCTGTGTTGCTCTACTCGCACAAGCTTTTTAGCGTTCACGAATCCCCGCGCATGCTTAAGAAATACGCGGGCATCCTGGCCATTGTGGCTGCTTCCTGCTCGGCTGCGTGGCTGCTCGGAACGCTGCTGGTTAAGTCGGCGTTTGTAGGCGGGGCGTCGTTAAGCACTGCTCTTGCTGAGTGGCCGTTGCGGTTCCTTCCTGCAGTGATCACACTGGTCGCTCCACACGAGCTGATCCCGGCCAACGGTTTTGGCTGGTTCCTTTACGAATGGGTGGGCAACGTATGGTGGCTCGCAGTGATTTGGGCCTTGTGGCGCTGTTTTGCCGCCCCTTCGGATCCTCAGCAGGAGGCCGACCGTGTCAAGGCGCGCGAAATCCTGGAACGACGTTCTGGCGACCACCTCTCTTTCATGACTTTGTGGCAGGGCAACCGATATTTCTTCGAGCGAGATTCCTACGTGGCCTACCGTGCTTCCAACGGAATTGCCCTGACTCTGGGCGGACCGGTCGGCGACGATATTTCGCGTGAGTTTGAAGACTTTGTCAGGACCGAAGGCATGACACCGGCGTGGTATTCCGTGAATGCTGACTTTGCTAATAACCACCCAGATTTTAAGCGTCTCGAGGTCGCCGAGGAAGCGGTGCTGAGCTGTGAGAACACCGAATTTAAGGGTAAGAAATTCCAGAACATCCGCACCGCGCGTAACAAGGCGGCGAAGGAAGGCGTCACAACTGTCTGGACCACTTGGGACGAACTCGACGTCGGTGTGGCATCCGCCCTCGTGGCACTGAGTGAGGAATGGGTGAGCGAGAAAGCGCTCCCAGAGATGGGGTTCACCTTGGGTGGTATCGAAGAAATGAAGGTGGCTGGCACGCGGCTCCTCCTAGCAATTGGTGATGATGGCATGATTCATGGCATGACCAGCTGGATGCCGGTCCGCCGTGATGGGCAACTTCCGGGGTATACGCTCGACGTGATGCGCCGCAATGATCAGGGGTTTAAGGGCGTGATGGAACTGCTCATCTCGGAGGCGCTTGTGATTGCGGCAGGAGAAGGCTGCGAGTGGATTTCGCTTTCTGGTGCGCCGTTGGCAGGAGCAGCCGAGAAGCCATCCATACTTGATACTTTGCTCGCCAAAATAGGAGAGCAGATGGAACCTCTCTATGGATTCCGTTCTCTGGCTGCCAGTAAGAGGAAGTTTCAGCCTGAAGAGCACAAGTGGTTCCTTTGCTACGAGGACGAGCTATCGCTTCCTTCGATCGGTCTGGCAGTTGTTCACGCATACCTGCCCAACTTGAAAGCATCCGAGGCGCTTAACGCTCTTCGTCTTTCAAACAGTTAGCTCGGGCCTCCCTTCTTCTTGCTGCCACGGCCTCCATGAAAGTTCGCAACCAGTTGCGTTTCTTCGGAGCGAGGGGGCCTTCGGCTCGGGAGAATTCGTAGTGGCCATCGTCGAAGAGCCAGATGATGTCATTGGTTTCTTCGTCCATGATGTACCAGACGCGGCCGTCGGTCTTGAGGTTGTGGTGAGGCTGGCATAGGCTCACCAAATTCGATGCTGTGGTTTGGCCTCCGTCTGCGAAGTTTATGCGGTGGTCCATCTGGCATTCCCAGGCTGGGCGGTCACAACCAGGGATGCGGCAGGTGAGGTCGCGCCCTTCGACGTACGCACGGATCGTGGCCGGTGTGGTGTAACTGCTGCTCACCGCGGTCTCGGCCTTTTCCATGTCACGAACGACAGTGGGCTCCAGTGTGTCCGCTACCTCAGCGGATACCCAGCCGACGTCTTGAATGAACGCAGGCGCATCCTTGAGGTCGCTAGCGCGGTACATGTTGAGGATGACTGTGGCCTGGGAATTAGCTTCTCCTCGAATGAGTTTTTCGAGGGCCTCGGCCGGAGTGATCTCTAGCTTTTCGGCGGTGTCTTTGAGGTGTTTGTCTAGTTCGAATGCTGTGGCGGCGTCGTATTCGGCGCTGATGGCCGCCCGGCCACCTGGTACTGGGTAGGTGGAGTAGGAATCATTTCGCTTTTCCTCTTCCTTTAATTCTGGCTCGATGTTGTCATCAAGCAGGCGGAGGAGATCGTAGATGAATTTGGTGATGGCGCGGTTGGATGGAAGAACCTGCCGCGGCTTAGTGGGAGTGAAAAACTCGCACAACGCCGCGTCAATTTGCTCGAGAGCTTCCGGTGAAGGCGCGCCGAGTTTGTTGAGAGCGAGGTCGATGGCAGTGAGCCTGGATATGTCGAGGAAGTATGACTCATGTTGCAACGCAAGCAATTGAGGCAATTCGTGGACGCGGTATAGAGCGAAGAGAATCTTCTTTGCTTGGTAGGTACCGCGGCCTGTTGTGGTGGCTAGATTTTGGATAACAAGTTCGATATCTGCGTCGTGCTCTGGAATACATTCGGCCCAGAGCTCAAACTCAAGCTTTCTTACTTCCCTGGCGGCGGTAGCTACAGGGCATGAGGTGTCATTGACCAAGTAGTATCCGTTCATTCCCCCAGCCCCCCGCTGTTAGAATATTTGTTTGAATGTTCATACCCCTATTCTAAACGTGTACGGAGACAAGTTCAAGGAGAAATCGAAAATATGTACGAAAGGAATGAAAGAGGTAAAAGTGGAAAAATATTATAAAAGATACGCGTGTTACTAAAGGGATAATTGGGTTTGTCTCGGTACAGTTACGCGCATGACTTCAAATAAGGGAATGCGCAAGGCCATCGTTGCTGTTGTTGGATCCGTTGCTCTAGCTATCGCAGGAACGATGACCGCCGGCGCTTGGACCTCGAGTGCCCCTTCGGGAATTGACATCGCAGCACACCAGCATCCAGGTGGAGCGCTGATTAATTGGAGTGACGTCAAGACTGACGGTCAGTCCTTCGCCTTCGTCAAGGCAAGTGAGGGCAGCGACTGGACAAACTCTTATTTTGTTGCTGATGCCAACGCAGCCTCTGCTGCGGGCCTCAAGGTTGGTGCTTATCACTACGCGCGCCCGGCGTCGTCAGCTTCAGCGCAGGCTGCCCACTTTGCGGCGCAGCTGGCGCTCGTGCCAGGTCAGACCCTGCCTCCTGTTCTTGACATTGAGGTAGACGAGGGCTTGTCACCGGTGCAACTAGCCAATTGGATTCGCCAATTCACCACTGAACTGCGCGCGCTTACCGGCCGTACCCCGATGATCTACACCTACAAGTACTTCTGGATGGGGCAGATGGGTAACACCAAGGAATTCTCCGATATGCCGCTCTGGCTCGCCGCATACCAGGATAAGGCCCCGGAACCAGTGGGCGGCTGGGACAAGATCTCCTTCTGGCAACGTTCCGGCTCCGGCCGCGTTAACGGCATTACCGGTCCGGTGGACATGAACCTGTTTAACGGTAGCGAGGGGCAGCTCGAGTCCTTCAGCAACGGCAACTACCTCGACATCGGCGGAATCCTTGAGGGGCTTGTGCTCGGCGACGACGCACCAGACCTCAGCTCCAACAGTGGTCCGCTGATCGGAGCCATCCTCGCGTTGGCGGCAGGCATTATCGCGACGCCGCAGCTTGTCGACGCCGCCGAGCAGGCAGGTCTTGGCGGGAACGCTGCGGGCGTGTTCACGGACTTCGTCAAGCAGCTCACCCAGAATGGAACGCTGCCTATCGATGACCTCGTAGAAATGGCAACTGGCGACTTCACAGTCGGCGACTTGGCCATCCTTCTGGACAACGCGGGCCATATCGCTACGAAAAACGGCGTCAACCCAGACCAAGTAGAGCAGGCACAGGAAGCAGTTAATCAGCTCGCGCAGTAGCGCCCTGCATGTGCTTTTTGGTCCACTTCTCGTCTTTGTAATGGGCGGGGACAGCGCCACCTAACAGCAACTTTGACAGTTGTGCGGCTTCAACAGAGCCCGCAGCTGGCATTTCGCGATCAGAGCCCAAGAGGATGATGTTGCCGTAACGCCTGCCTTTGAGCATTGGTGGATCGGCAATAACGGAGATGTGTTCAAAGACCTGCGACATTCCCTGCAGCTCAGCTTTGGCGATAGACAAGTCGTGGTGATCACCGCAGTTAGCTACGTAGAGGCCTTCGGGAGCGAGGGCGTCGTGAGCCGCACGGAAGAATTCAACCGTGGTGAGGGGATATGGCGTCGTGTCGCCTGCAAAGACGTCACGGATGATGACGTCGCGGCTGGCAGGGACGAAACTGTCTGTAACCGCGCGGGCCTCGCCGGCGCGAATCTTGACGGTGGGCGAGCGGGGGACGTCGAAAAGCGTACGCACAAGCTCGCCCAGCTTTGCATCGAGCTCGACCACCGTGTGCCGTGATTTGGGCCAGATACTGGCGAAATAGCGGGGAAGGGAGCAGCCCGCGCCGCCCAAGTGGGTTATGCGCAGCGAAGCTGGATCGACTGGCAGAAGCGTTTCTACCGCCGCGGCAATCCACCGCATGTACTCGAATTCGAGGACTTCCGGGGAACCGATCACGATGTGGCTCGATGGCACACCATTGACCATGAGGATGTAACCATTGTCGTGATATTCGTCTGCGAGTACCTCAGCCGTGCCTGTGGAAATCTCGTAAGTGCCAACCAATTCATCCGTTTTGCGCATGTCTTTAAGCCTAGGGAATGTAGGAGCTGCGATTGTCGTTAGGCCTAAAAGGAGAAAAAGAGTAACGTATTCGGCCGAAGTAAAGGAGTATGTGTGCGAGTTCTCGTTGCGATGTCAGGTGGCGTCGATTCCTCGGTGGCTGCAGCCCGAGCGGTGGAGGCAGGCCACGACGTCGTGGGCGTGCACTTGGCCCTACATAAGGATGCTCAGCAGACCCGTGAGAAGGCGCGAGGCTGCTGCTCCTTGGAGGACTCTGCAGACGCGCGTCGCATCTGTGACAAGCTGGGTATTCCTTTCTACGTGTGGGATTTTTCCGAGCAGTTTAAGGAAGAGGTCATCGGGGACTTCGTGGATTCTTATGCCCGCGGCGAGACTCCGAATCCTTGTCTGCGGTGCAACGAGAAGATCAAGTTCCGTGCGCTACTCCAAAAAGGTATGGCGTTGGGCTTCGATGCCGTAGCAACGGGGCATTACGCCACGCTTGACGACGCCGGCTATATGCGTCGTTCCAAGGACGAGAACAAGGATCAGTCCTATGTTCTCGGCGTGATTTCCGTAGAAGAGCTCGAGCATTGCTACTTCCCGATCGGCGATACCCCAAAGCCGCAGATTCGCGAGGAAGCGGCGCGGCATGGCTTTTCCACAGCGAAGAAGCCTGATTCCTACGACATCTGTTTCATCCCTGACGGCAATACCCAGGCTTTCTTGGGCTCGCGAATCGGATTGCGTCCGGGCATGATCGTGGACCAAGAGGGCCAGGAGCTCAAGCAACATGATGGTGCGTGGAACTACACCATCGGTCAGCGCAAGGGCCTTGACATTAAGGAGCCCACGGGGGATGGTCGCCCGCGCTACGTCACCGACATCGATGCAGCGAGCGGCACTGTGACCGTGGGGTCGCGCGAGGATTTGGCGGTGTCAACGATTCAGGCAGACCGCCTGAAGTATCTGCACCCGGCCATGGACGGCGAGCTGGAGTGCGAGGTCCAGGTTCGCGCGCACGGGTCAGTTGTGCCTTGCAAGGCATACGTGGATCGCGATGGCGACAAGATGACGCTGGAGCTGAAAGAACCGCTCTTCGGTGTTGCACGCGGCCAAGCCGCAGTGCTGTACCTGCCGAGCACCGATGAGCTGGGCGACATTGTCTTGGGTTCCGGAACCATCTGCGGGACGGCATAGTGACGGGCTTTTCGCTGGGTCCGATGCGTGGGGTTTCCATGACGGAGGCTGCCGACATCGTGATGGGCGAGTCTGGGCATCTGCCGGCGATTCCGCAGCTTCCCGAGCGCGGGCTCGGTGCGGATGCCGTGGGCTCTACGGCCGCGCTTTTAGAAGCGGTCAACGTTGACCGCGGCCCACGCGCGTGGCAGATGACCCAGCGCCCACAGCTTATGATGCGACGCACATGGGATCTGTGGGAGCGTGATTTGGACGCCATCCAAGAGGTATGGGGCGAGTCTGTTTCCGCTTTAAAGATGCAGGTTTTGGGGCCGTGGAGCTTAGCAGCGGCGGTAGAACTTGCGAATGGACACCGTGTGCTTTCCGACGCCGGTGCTACCCGCGATCTGCATGAAGCCCTGCAGATGGGCATCGCGGATCACGTGGCTAAGTTGCAGCGGCGTTTTCACGGTCAGGTGCGGGTGCAGGTGGATGAGCCATTACTTGGCGACGTCCTTACTGGAAAGGTCCCCGGTACCACCGACTTTGACGAGATTCGCGCGATCCCAGCGGAAGTTGCTCGGGAGAAGCTCAAGGAGTTGGGTGCGGACTATCTCGTTTCGGGGACGCATTGGGAAATCGCCGATGCCGCGGAAACATTCGTGACTGACTTCGTTGGGCTCGACACGGCAAAGAACATCGATGGCCTTGGCGAGTTCTTAAGCGAAGGCAAGCGAATCGGTTTCGTAATCGCGGGCGTCGATGCGCGGGCAGAAGCAGTGGCTGTGGCCCGGCACTTTGACCGCATGGGTATGCCACGGCAGCTGCTGGTGGATGCGGTGGACGTGGTGCCAAGGGAGGCGTCGGCAAGCACGCTGCGCTCGGTCGTGGAGACGGCGGGCATGTTGGTGCGCGACGCCGGTGATCTCTAGCTAGTCGACCCTGCCGAGTTTGTCGGTGGAGTTGAAGAAGCGCTCCATGTAGGGGATGACGAATTGCAGCTCGCCGTGGGCGGCGGGCTCGATGAGGTCGGCGTCGATAAGCCTTTGGCGCGTTGCCGAAAGCGAGCGGACCGTGCGGCCTTGGCTTTCTGCAATCTCCGTAATCGTGGCGATGCCATCAACGGAAGCACTAGACATCGAGTCAAGGAACTGGCGCTGAGCAGGAGGCAGCGAGGACGCGGCGGGCAAGTGCACTTGAGTGCACAGGATGGAAATGGCTTCGTCGGCAATGCTGTCTACGTCGGTACTTTCAATCTGGGTCTCGTCCCGGGCGTTTGCGCGCTCCCAAGCCAAGGAACCCACCAGCTGAACGAGGTATGGGTAGCCCTTCGACAGCTCGACGGCCTTGCTGATGGCCTCCGATGAGAAATTTAGGCCCGAGTCAGCTGCGGTGGCAGTAAAGGCTTCGGTGGCGTTGCCTGCAGAAAGCGGACCCAGAACGAATCTTTGGGCGCGGCGCAAGAAAGTAACGCCTGGGAGATCGAGCAGGCGGTTGACGCCTTGCGGCAATCCAGCGGCGACAAAGGAAATGTCGAGCTCATTGCGCAGGAGATCTTGGTAGGCCACTGCGATAGAAGTGAGGTCTTCTACTGAGGCGTCTTGAACTTCGTCGATGCTGAGCAGAATTCCGACCCCGCCGATTCCGATGCGGTTGATTTTCCGCTTATCTCGGGGCGCGAGTTGCTCGATCAACCGCGGAATGGTGGTCTCGACGAGCTCCTCGACCATGTTGGTGCGCCCAGAAGCTCGAATGCACATCCAGCCTTGTGCTTTCGCAGAATCCTCCAGTTCATTGAGCAGAACTGTCTTTCCGATACCGCGCGCACCGCTGACGATCATTGTGCGAGCGGAGGCGCCGGCTGGGGACTGCAGGGCATTGCGGAATGCATCGAGCACAGCAGTACGGCCCACCTAATAAAGAGGCGGGACTCCGAAGGTGGGGCGGAAAGGATTACTGCGGGTGCTCATAGACGGCAACGCTACCTCAAGATGGGAGATTTTGGAGATTTGGGAGACTTTTCGGAGGTTGGAGATTTGGGAGACTTTCTGTGAAAGGCCGCTTTTCCAGCATAAAGTGCCGTCATTGCTACCAACCGGCTGAAGTGGCCTTCGATACGCTCGAGTCTTTTGGCGCTGACTATCTCCACGCTGAACCCTTGTGGGAGATGGCAGCCGCGGCAAGTACCTTCATTACCTCGTTCAAGGGGTTGGAGACTGGGCAGAACATCGACGGCTTGGGCGAACATCTCAGCGAGGGACGCCGTATTGGTTTTGCGATTGCTGGTGAAGGTGCTCGTGCGCGACGCGGGGGATCTGTAGGCGTAGCGCGACTGTGCCCGCATAAAGCGCGGTCAGCGCCACGAGCGCATACCACCACCAGATGCTCAGCGAGCTGTTCCAGCCGAGTACACCTCCGAGAAAAGCGACGACGAGCCAGGTTATCACGGCATCGAAAATGCGGTAGCTCGTGATTTTCGGAGCGGTCCAGGACTTCCATATGGACCGGACGATGTTGCAGAGGAAAAATGCGGTGACCAGCAGGGGTAAATAGTCCATCATGGCAGCTCCTTGAAGATGGTTCGCGTGATGTCTTTGGCCCCGGCAGGGGAATCGTTGTTGACGAAGGCTGCGTGGCGAGTGCGTGGGTCAATGATGAGCATCGAGGAATAGCCGTAGGTGCCGCCGTTGTGCCAGAAGCCGCCGCCGTCCTCGACTGGGTTTTCTTGCCAGCCGTGGGTGAAGTCGCCGTACGCGAGCATCCACTCGGCAAACTTAGCCATGTCGTGTGCAGTCGAACGGATAGCGCCGGCTGGACCTGTGCCGGGCATCTCCCAGGGTTCGGCGCTTCTGCCGCGATTGGTCAGCCCGCGCGGGGCGTTGTCAGGCACTGCCCCTAGGCTCATGAGGTAAGTCTCCTCCATGCCGGCGGGCTCGAGGATGTTGGATCGTAGGAGCTGCTCGTAGGATTTGCCGGAGGACTCTTCTAGCACCAAGCCCAACAAGGCGTATCCGAGGTTGGAATAGGACTCGGTGCCGCGGCCCGTTATTTTCGCGTCCTTGGCGGCGGAGAGGATGTCTGCCTTGGTCTCGTTGGCGTAGGGATTCTTGCCGCTAAAAGCCGAGGTTAAGCTAAGAAAGCTGGTGCCTTGGGCGAGGCGGGGAAGTCCCGAGGTGTGCTTGGTGAGCTCGGTGAGGGTGACGTCGCTAATGGGGGAGTCGCCGGTGTCGAGGACCTCGCCCACCTTGGTTTCGTAGGTCAGATGCTGGCTCTCAACCTCCTGGCGCAGCAGTTCAGCGGTGAACATCTTGGTTACGGAGCCGATTTCGACCTCGGTATGTTCGTCGGCGCCAAGGCCTGCGAAGGAGACCTTGCCGTTCGACAGCGTAAAGGCCGTCAGATTGTGGTGTCCGCGCTGTGCATTGTCACGCAGCTTCTGGGCTAGGTCGGTCGAGCCAGTGGCCTCGGTTGCCAGGGCGATGCGGTGAGGGCCTACCAGGACAAGGCCGGCTGCTACGAGAGCAGCGACCAGGAATCCGATTGCGAGTTTGCCAATGGAAAAGTTCATTAGTGTGCCTCCACCGCCGTGATGATTGTCATGAGGGGGATGACGCGGGCCGGCCGGATTTCGAAGGCGCCGGACTTGGATTTGGCGATCCACCCGGCGCTGCTGAGTTCGTTGAGGTGGTGATATGCGGTTCCTGTCGAGCTAGCCAGCCCCTCCTGCACAAGGTCGCTGACGCTGGCGGGCGCACACAGGAGGCGACGCAGGATCTCCGCGCGGGTGGGATGTGCGATGGCGGTAAGACGCTTGATGCTTTCTTCCCAAGACTCGTCGGTGACGAATTGGGTGGGGCGCTGCCATTGGTATTTGTACTCGCGATTGCCGATGGTGACGTCGCCGCCAAAGATGACGGAGCCGTCGGGAATGTCGGGCCCTTCTTCGAGGGCCTCGACGAGCCAGTAGCGGGAATCGGAGGTGGGTGCTGGGGGCGGAGTGACCGAGTGCTGCCCTTCGAGAGCCTCGACACGGGCCTCGAGGGCGGCGAGGCGGGCTTCGAGTTGAGGTGCGGAAGTTCTGGAATTCATATTTATAGTATTCCAGAATTTTAAAAATATCGCAATATTTAGCCAATCATTGGCCAAGCGGTGGAGATGTCGCTTGCGTCCTTACCTTGGCCTTCCAAGTACTTCTTGAAGGACTCGCGGTCCTTGTACCATTCGACGGCCTGGTACTCCATGAGCTCGGTGGTGTCCATTTGGGCCAGTTCTGGGAAGTGCTGACGCACCTGCATCCAGGCGATGCGAGCTGCGGCGAGTGCGTCCGAGGTTGCTTCGTGAGCGTTTTCGAGGGTGACGCCGTAGTGTGCAGAAACGTCGCCAAGCGTGCGCTTGCCCTTGCGCCACTTGTCCTTGACGCGGTCGATGACGAAGGGATCGAAAACCGGACCGTCAACCGTGAAATCGCCCGTGAGTGCGCGCAAAACGGAGAGGTCATAGGCGGCGTTGTAGACGATGAGCGTCAGACCGTCGTCCCACGCCTGACGGATGGAGCGGACCGTCTCGGCTAGGACTTCGTCGTGTGGCTGACCCTCCGCGCGTGCCTTTTCAGTGGTGATGCCATGGATCTTGGCGGCTGCCTCGGGGATTTCCACGCCGGGGTCTGCGAGCATTTCGCGTTTGTCGACGTCGCGTCCATCAATGCGCACCAACGCAGAGGTGACGATGCGCGCTTCTTTGGGGTTGACGGAGGTGGTTTCGAGGTCGAAGGAGAGCATGCGGGTGGCGTCGAAGTTCATGTGAAACACTTTAGCGCTTGGATCGGACACGGACTGTGGCACTCGGTGTCGGAGGTGATGACTAGACTGGTTGACCGTGACTAACTCTGCAGAAAACTCCGTAGATATCCAACGAAAGTGGTCCGAGCTTGCGCAAGAAGTGCGCAAGCACCGCGAGCTCTATTACAACGGTGAGCCTTCGATCCCTGACGCTGACTTTGACGAACTGTTCCAGCGCCTGCTCAAGCTTGAGGCAGAGCATCCTGAGCTGGCTGTTCCTGATTCGCCCACCCAACAGGTTGGCGCGGCGCCGGAGGGCGCTGCGGATATTGAGCACTTGGAGCGCCTCTACAGCTTGGACAATGTTTTCAATGAATCGGAGATGCAGGATTGGCTCGACCGAACGCCGGCGCAGACGTACTTGACGGAGCTGAAGATTGATGGCCTGTCCATCGACTTGGTCTATCGGGATGGCAAGCTGACCACCGCGGCAACGCGTGGCGACGGCCGCGTGGGAGAAGACATCACCGCCAATGCCAAGGTGATTACGGATATCCCGCACGAGCTGAGCGGCACCGATGAGTATCCAGTGCCGGCGCTGGTTGAGGTTCGCGGCGAGGTCTACATGCGCCCTGACGAGTTTGCGGAAATCAACGCGGCGCGCCGCGAGGATGGCAAGCCGACGTTTGCCAACCCGCGTAATGCTGCGGCAGGTGGCCTGCGCATGAAGGACCCCAACGAGGTGAAGAAGCGCCGCCTACACATGGTGTGCCACGGTATTGGCGCACGTGAAGGCTTCCAGCCAAGCTCCCAACATGATGCCTACAAGGCCTTGGAGGCCTGGGGCTTCCCAGTCTCGCCGTACACCAAGCAGGTTAAATCAGCGGCCGCAGTGCAGAAGGAAGTCAAGCACTGGGCGGAACACCGTCATGACGCCTATTTTGAGATGGACGGCCTCGTGGTCAAGGTCGACGACTTGGCTTCGCAGCGTGCGTTGGGTGCGACGTCGCGCGCGCCGCGCTGGGCCATCGCTTATAAATACCCGCCTGAGGAGGTGACCACCAAGCTGCTGGACATTGAGGTAGGAGTGGGTCGCACGGGCAGGATCACCCCATTCGCGGTGATGGAACCGGTGTTTGTCTCAGGCTCCACGGTGTCGAAGGCGACCCTCCACAATCAGTTCGAGGTCAAGAACAAGGGCGTTATGATTGGGGACACCATCATCATCCGCAAGGCGGGCGAGATTATCCCTGAGGTGCTTGGGCCGGTTCTGGAGCTGCGGGATGACTCCGTGCACGAGTGGGTATTTCCGGAGAACTGCCCGTCTTGTGGCACTAAACTTGCCCCACAGAAGGACGGCGACCAAGACTGGCGTTGCCCGAATACACGCAGCTGCCCGGCCCAGTTGTCGGCGCGCTTGGAGTACCTGGCTTCACGCAAAGCGCTGGACATCGAAGCGTTGGGGGAGAAGGCCGCCATTGACCTAATCGAGTCGGGCGTTTTAGGAGACGAGGCTGACCTCTTTGAACTGGACGAAGAAAAGCTGCTGAAGTCCTCGATGTACACCACCAAGGCTGGCAAGCTCAACGCGCAAGGCAAGAAACTACTGAAAAATTTGGAAAGTGCCCGCGAGACTGACTTTTGGCGGGTCCTGGTGAGCCTTTCGATTCGCCACGTTGGCCCGATTGCTGCGCGCGCACTGGCGACGAGGTTCGGGTCGATGGAGGCGCTACGCGCAGCGTCGGAAAGCGAGCTCGCGGATACCGACGGCGTAGGTGGGATCATCGCGGCGTCGTTTAAGGCGTGGTTCGAGGAAGATTGGCATCGCAACATCGTCGAGAAGTGGGCTGCCGCAGGCGTGACCATGGAAGACACGGTCACCGAAAAACTAGAGCAGACGCTGGAGGGGCTTACGATCGTCGTAACCGGCACGCTGGAGAACTTCTCCCGAGACTCGGCGAAGGAGGCCATCATCGCAAGGGGAGGTAAGGCCTCGGGCTCGGTTTCGAAGAAGACCGATTATGTCGTGGTTGGTGAGAATGCCGGCTCGAAGGAGGCGAAGGCGCGGGATTTGAACTTGAAAATCCTTGATGAGAATGCCTTTAAGGAGCTGTTGGAAGCTGGGGAGGCTTAGAACTTCACTAACAAAAGTAGGACTGTAAACCACTTTACGTTTTGTAATGTGGTTGTTACTCTGGTGAATGTCAGTTCAGGAGTAGCGAAAGGGAATGTCATGGCGCAGCGTTCTAGTGCTAAGAAATCTGGTCTTCCAAGTGGTCTGAGCGAAGGTGAGGGATGGGGCTTCGTAAAGATGGGGTTAGCAACCGCAATTTTCCTAGTGGTCAATTTTCTTATAGACACGCAGGGGTGGGGAGCCTTAGTGCGTCTGATTTTGCTGTTTATATGGCTTGCTTGGGTGTGGCGCTTCCGCAATGAGCAAACCAAGAACCGTCGTGTTCATCCTCGGGGATTCGGGCGCATCTACGCATTTAGCGCAATCCCGCCGCTAGCGTTAGCCATTTTCGGGGGTTGGCTGTGGATTGGAGAGACAAACGATCTGGCTGATGTAGTTGTAGTCGTGATTGCCAGTGCTTTGTCCGTAGCTCCAATCACGATTTTGGGTCTATGGTTTGTAAACCAGGCTCGTAAAAACGCATAGGAGGATAAAGCGATGGACTTATCGCAAGCGCGAAATGGTCTTGATGGAACGCTGCATTCTCCAGTGCGGTTGAGTATCTTGGGGGCGCTGAATTCAGTTGACTCGGTTGACTATCAGACGCTGAAGGATGCCCTTGGTGTCAGCTATTCGCTTTTGACTAAGCACCTTGGAGTGTTGGAACAGGCCAGCTTAGTAAAAGTGGATAAGCAATTTGTTTCCCGTACGCCAGTAACCAATCTGAAACTTACGAAACAGGGCAGACAGCAATTTGAGAACTACCTGCTCTGTTTAGATCGGATTGTTCAGGGTTTGACGGCTGAGTCGATGGATTAGCGGAGGAATGCCCCCAAGATAGTTCCCAAGTGTCCAAGGTGCTCGACCTCTGATGCGAGGTAGTCAGGTCCACCGACGCGGCCCATTACGATGACGTAGTTGGTGCCAACGAGGGGAGCAGCGGCCAGTGCAGAATCAAGGAGTGCCCAGGACTTAGGGATCCAGGCCTCGCGCTCAGGGTGAAGGACTCGGGCGGTGTCTACGTCGATGTTAGTGGGGATGGAGCCGTCATCTTCTGGTGCGGCATCGGAGCCAGCCACGCGGCTGATGGGGGCATTGTTGTTGATTACGATGGCCCAGTTAGAGGTAAGCGCCTTCGGAATTGCGGCGCATACTTCCTGCATAGCGGCGGTGACGTTCTTCTTGGAAGCGACGTCGGCAAGCAAGCTAATCTGGCCGCGGCGGTCGACGCGGCCACTAAATGGTCGGATGGAGTCGATCTCTACGCCGTCGACGCCTTGCGCGGCTGTAATAATCTCATCTGCCATGGTCCCTTGCGGAAGCTCGATGACAATGTCATCCATGACAGTTCCGTCGGGGAAGTTTTCCACGATGTCTACCGATTGAATATTGGCATTGACGTTGCCTAACGCGTCCGCCAGCAAGCCTAAACTGCCAGGTGTGTCTGGAATGAGGACGCGTACGAGAAAAGACATGGCTAACTTTCGGTAGGAGGTATAGTTTTCACTATCGTACAGGCCACAATTGTCGCTGTTCAATAGAGATGCGGGTGTATCCATATCGTTACCTGCCCGTGGGACCGGTGCTGTGGTGTTCGGTTGGGTGCAGTAACATGGTGCGATAGCTACAAGCATGTAACCAATCACGTCTGTGAATAAAAGGATGGAGAACGCGTGTCTGAGATTTCGCGTGAAGAGGTCGCTCACTTGGCTAAGCTGTCGCGCCTCGCGCTGAGCGACGAAGAGCTGGAGCAGTTTGCGACGCAGATCGACAAGATTGTCGATTCCGTGTCTGCCGTGGGCAAGGTCGATGCCGAGGGTGTTGAGCCGATGTCCCACCCGCACTCCGTTGTTGCCCCAATGCGTGAGGACGTCATTGTTCGCACGCTGACTGCCGAGCAGGCTCTGGACCAGGCTCCGGCTGCAGAGGATGAGCGTTTCGTAGTACCGCAGATTCTGGGTGGAGGAGAAGAATAATGACTACTTTTATCGCCCCAACCGAGGGAATTCTGTCCATGACCGCTGCGGAGCTGGCGGAGAAGATTCACTCCCGCGAGCTGACTTCGCGCGAGGTTACCCAGGCTTTCTTGGACCGCATCGCGGACACCAACGATGAGCTCAACGCGTTCCTGTACGTCGGTGCAGAGCAGGCGCTCGCTACCGCTGACGCTGTCGATAAGGCGCTCGACGCGGGGGAGAAGCCGGCCTCCGCGCTGGCTGGCGTGCCTCTGGCGCTGAAGGACCTACTGGTTACTACCGACGCCCCAACTACCGCGGCATCCAAGATGCTCGAAGGCTGGATGTCTCCTTATGACGCAACCTTGGTCACCAAGCTGCGTGAGGCGGGCATCCCGATTCTGGGCAAGACCAACTTGGACGAGTTCGCCATGGGTTCTTCCAACGAGAACTCCGCTTATGGCCCAGCCCATAACCCGTACGATACTGACCGCACCCCGGGCGGTTCTGGCGGCGGCACCGCCGCTGCACTGGCTGCGGGCCAGGCACCGCTGGGCATTGGTACCGATACCGGCGGATCCATTCGTCAGCCAGCCGCACTGACCAACACCGTTGGCGTGAAGCCGACCTACGGCACCGTGTCCCGTTACGGCCTCATCGCCGCCGCATCCTCGCTGGACCAGGCTGGTCCGACCGCTCGCACGGTTCTGGATACTGCGCTGCTGCACGAGATCATCGCGGGCCACGATTCCTTCGATGCCACCTCGGTGGACAAGCCGGTCGCTCCGGTTGTCGCTGCTGCCCGCGAGGGTGCAAACGGCGACCTCTCGGGCGTGAAGGTTGGCCTCATCAAGCAGTTCGAGCGCGATGGCTGGCAGCCGGGCGTCATGGAGGCTTACCACGCATCTGTAGAGCAGCTCAAGGCGCAGGGCGCGGAGACCGTAGAGGTCGATTGCCCGCACTTCGACGATGCTCTCGCTGCGTACTACCTGATCATGCCGTGTGAGGTTTCCTCGAACCTCGCTCGCTTCGATGGCATGCGTTACGGCCTGCGTGAGGGCGACGACGGCACGCACTCTGCTGAAGAGGTCATGTCCCTCTCGCGTGCCAAGGGCTTTGGCCCCGAGGTCAAACGCCGCATCATGCTGGGCACCTACGCGCTGTCCGTGGGTTACTACGACGCGTACTACCTGCAGGCACAGCGCGTGCGCACCCTCATTGCGCAGGACTTTGCCAAGGCATTTGAGCAGGTTGACGTCCTAGTTTCCCCAACCACTCCGACCACGGCCTTCAAGCTGGGCGAGAAGGTTGAGGATCCGATGGCGATGTACAACTTCGACCTGTGCACCCTGCCATTGAACCTGGCTGGCGTGTGCGGCATGTCCGTTCCTTCCGGTTTGGCATCGGACACGAACCTGCCCACCGGCCTGCAGATCATGGCGCCAGCGTTTGCCGACGATCGCCTCTACAAGGTTGGCGCGGCATACGAGGCTGGCCGAAAGTAGCGGCGATGCCTGAGCAAGACTGGACCGAGGGTTTCCGGGCAGGTTATGCCGCCGGATTCTCTGATGGGTTCCGTGCGGCACGTGAGGCTCTTTCTTCTGGCGAGCTCGCACCCGCTGCGGTGCCACACAAGCATGTTGCTAAGAAGCGGTATGGCACCGCCACCGTGACAGGCAAGCAGCAGCTTTCAGTCGATATGATTCGGGTCTTTGCTCAGGCGCCCGATATGGTCGGTCTTTCCTTAGACAAGACGGATCACTACATCAAGATTTTCTTCGGTGAGCAGACGCGTTCGTACACGTTGCGCAAGGTGGACACCGCCACCGGAGAGATCGCGATCGACTTCTTCTTCCACGGTGATGTTGGGGTGGCAGGACCATGGGCGCGTGATGTGCACGTGGGAGAAACGTTTTCTTATAAGGGGCCAGGCGGCAAGTGGTCACCGACGACACCGCTGCCCGGGGTTCAAGAGTTTGTGTTTGCTGGCGACGAGTCGGCGGCACCAGCGATTGCTTGTGGCCTGGAGAGGATTCCGGCTGGGGCGAGCGCAACTGCCTACGTGGAGGTCGCAGCACCGGGCCACGAGATTCCGATGCCGGAGGGCTCGTCGGTGGTGTGGCTGTACCGGGAGGGTAAGCCGGCAGGGCAGGCGCTTGTCGACGCCCTGCGTGAACACAACGTAAAGCACGCGCGTACGGCCTGGTTCGTGCGTGGGCCGTCGAGCATAGTGAAGGATGCGCGGCGCTACCTGTTCCGGGAGAGGGGCGTCGCTAAGCAGGATGCGTCGATCTCTGGATACTGGAAGAACCGGCGATAGGGTTTTGAGCGCACGCCTTATTTGGTTTGCTACTTAACTCCTAGGCTGTCGCCGAAGTTACTTTGCATCTGAAAGGAAGTATGCAGCGCCCGCAGAGGCTGCAGTCACGGTAAGGACAGACGGCCACGCTCCAATCTTCTTAGCGAGGGGGTGGGAAGCGCCGAATGCGCCGAGGTAGAGCGCAGACAGAGCGGCAGTGGTGGCAGGATTGGTCTTGTCGAGCCAAGAACGGCCGGCCCAGATGCCTGCCGCGCCGAGGATTACGCCACCGAGAGGGCGGATACCCGTTTCTTTGGCGGTTACCCAGCCGCCAATGAGGCCAAGGGCAACGGTGGTTGCGGTGGATACTTGCTTTGGTTTCTTTACATCAATCATAGACATGGGGTCAGTTTAGGCTTCCTTTTGGGGAGATGGCTAGACTTCCCGGCATGACAGTGCCCACTTTTGCAGCCGCCTCAGAGGTGCCACCGGAACGCGATGCGTGGCGCGCGATGTTCGCGCTTTCCCTGGGATTTTTCGTCTCCCTGTTGGATCAATCGATGATTGCGGTGGCCCTCCCTCGCATTCAGGCTGACTTGTCAGCCAACGTCAATGAGGTTCTGTGGGTCTCAGCCATTTACTTGCTAGCGGTGGTCGTGCCACTGTTGTTCACGGGTCGCTTGGGAGACATCTTCGGACAAAAGAAGATGTTCCAGTGTGGAGTGAGTTTGTTTGGTATCGGCGCGCTGATGTGCGCGCTGGCGCCAAATATTCAGATATTGATTGCAGCCCGTGCGGTGCAGGGTATTGGTGCTTCGTTGCAGATGCCGCAGACGATGGCGGTTATCAATCGCGTGTTCGCGCGTGAACGCCGCGGCCGCGCGCTGGGCGCCTGGGGTGTTATTGGTTCGGTTGCTTCGCTGACTGGACCATTGCTGGGTGGCTTTTTGGTCGGTGCATTCGGCTGGCAGGCGGTCTTTTGGGTGCACATGCCTTTCGTTATCGCTGCCGTGGTGCTTTCGGCAATTTGGGTACCCGTGCTCCAGACGACGTCTCGCAAGATTGATGTGCTCTCAGTATTTGTTTCCTTCCTCGCCCTGACGGCGCTGGTGTTTGGAATACAGCAGGGGCCGGCAACGGGATGGCCGGTGTGGATTTGGGCGCTGCTAGCGTTTGGGTGCCTCGCGTTGGCGGGGTTCATGTGCTTGCAGGCAACGGCAGCTGCGCGAGGAACAGAGCCGCTAGTGCCATTGCAGCTCTTTGCAGATAGGAATTACGCGGTAGGCAGCGTGGCCATTGTGACAATGGGCTTTATGGCGGCCTCGATGATGTTGCCCCTCATGCTCTGGCTGCAGAACGAAAAGGGTATGCCGGCGGGGACAGCGGGAATCATCGTCGCTCCAATGGCGATTGTTTCGCTGGTGGTCTCGCCATTGGCGGGCATCTTGGCTGACCGCTTGGACCCGCGGCGCTTGGCGATGACCGGATTTAGCATCCTGGTGGCATCGTTTGGCGCGGCGTTTGCGGTCATCATCAGTGACGTTTCTGCGTGGTGGATGTGTGCTCCTATCGCCTTGCTTGGTTTCGGGCAGTCCTTCATCTGGGGCTCGAATGCTGCGACGACCATGCGCGACGTTGCGCCGGAACTCATGGGCGCTGCTTCGGGCGTGTACAACACCTCGCGCCAAGTGGGTTCGGTGCTCGGCGTTGCTGGGGTGTCTGCGGCGCTGCAAGCGGCGGGGATTGCCACATCGTTGTGGGTGATTGTCGCGGTGCTTGCCGTGGGACTATGCGCCTCGCTCTTCTTCAGAGACACCCTGCACGGTGCGGGCGCGGCCCATCAGGGGTAAGTTGGAGAATATGCGCCTTGCTGTACTTACCTCCGGCGGCGACTGCCCCGGACTGAATGCTGTTATCCGCGCGGTCGTTCGCACCGCTTCCAACGAATTTGGCTCCACCGTCGTGGGCTACGAGGACGGATGGGTAGGCCTCATGGAGGACCGCCGTCGCGATCTTTACGACGATGCCGAGATCGACCGTATCCTCCTGCGAGGCGGTACCATCCTCGGCACGGGTCGCCTGCACCCAGACAAGTTCAAGGCTGGGCTGGACACCATCAAGACCAACATGGCGGATGCGGGTGTTGACGCATTGGTTGCCATCGGTGGCGAGGGAACGCTCAAGGGCGCCAAGTGGCTGTCCGACAACGGAATCCCGGTTATCGGCGTTCCGAAGACCATTGATAACGACGTTAACGCTACGGACTACACCTTTGGTTTCGATACCGCAGTATCCGTGGCTACTGACGCTATCGACCGCCTGCACACCACTGCTGAGTCCCATGACCGTATCCTCATCGTCGAGGTCATGGGCCGTCACGTGGGTTGGATCGCATTGCATGCCGGCATGGCTGGTGGCGCTCATTACACGGTTATCCCAGAGGTTCCATTCGACATCGCTGAGATCACCAAAGCTATGGAGCGCCGCTTCCAGATGGGCGAGAAGTACGGAATCATCTGCGTGGCTGAGGGTGCGCTGCCGAAGGAAGGCACCATGGAGTTCGAGGAAGGTGGGGTAGACCAGTTCGGTCACCAGACCTTCAACGGCATTGGCCAAGTCATCGGCGATGAAATCAAGAGGCGTACGGGCTACGATGTTCGTACCACCGTTCTTGGCCACATCCAGCGTGGCGGTACGCCGACTGCCTACGACCGCGTTCTGGCTACCCGTTACGGCGTGCACGCAGCTCGTGCCGCTCACGAGGGCAAGTCCGGTATGTGTGTCGCTTTGCATGGCGAGAACATCGATCTTGTTCCGCTCGAAGAGGCAGTGGGCAAGCTTAAGACGGTTCCGCCAAAGCGTTATGCCAACGCCCAAGCGTTGTTTGGCTAAATAGGACGTATATAAAAATGTCACCGCGCCTGTGAGGTGACATTTTCCGTTTTGTCTAGAAGTGAATGCGAAGGGCGGGAACGTCGGCGTCGACAATCCACGGCTCCGCAGTGATGCGAATCGGGGGTTCGCCCTCCGCGAAGGCCATGGTGTCGCCATCCTTTAAGGTCGCGCCCTGTTGGGCGTAGTCAGCAATGTTGGCAAGCACGGAGTACAGCTCGTCGGGGCTGCCCTGGAAGTCGCGGATCTGGAGTTCTGGGTGGCCGAGCATGGGCATGCCCAAAGTGTAGGCCTGAAGGCCGTTGTCGTCCTGTGCCACCCAAGTGGACGCGAGGTAGTGCGCGGGCAGCTTATCGGCCACAGCTTCAACGTAGTTTTCCGTGCTCTCGGCCACGCGGCCCACGGAGTTAAGGACCGCAATTGCGCCGGGAGTCTGGGCAATTGCCGACGTCGCAAGGCCTAACGTGACCAGCTGGTGCAGGCGGGCCTCGCGGGTGTTCTTGATGAGTTCGAGGCGCTCGTTAGAGGGGAAGACGTTTATAAGGACCATGCACGCGATGTCCTCCCAGCCTGCAGGATCACCGGACAGGATTGGGTGCTGATGGAAGGATGGATCACCTTCAAGGTCTGCTCGAGTTGCTGCGGCCGGAGTAAACGCGAGGGCATACTCATCGTTGATTTCTACGACCATGGACTTCTCTGATTGCTCCAGCGGTCCGAGGTTCTGGCCGAAGGCTTGTGTAATCATGGACTTCATCGCTTCGGTGTCGGGCGCGCTGTCGAAGAACACGAGGGAGGTGGCCAGAGACGTGACGAGGCCATAGTCAACAGCGTGTGGGGTTCCTTGAGGGGAAGCAGTGGTCATTGAGGGCTCCTTAGCTGTTTGCGGCTTGCTTTCGCTGTAGGTTCGCTTTAGTTCTGCGGTGGTTTCGGGCGCACGCCGCGCAACCGTATCGGCCATCATAGGGGAATGCATGCGCGTTCGTGGCTTCATACTAAGATGGCACCCATGACTGCTGCGATTTATGACCTGATGGACTACGACGAGGTCCTGGAGAAGTTCGAACCAGTAATGGGTATGGAAGTTCACGTCGAGCTCAATACCCAAACCAAGATGTTTTCCACATCGCCGACGAACTTCAACGCAGCGCCGAACTCGAACGTCGACCCAGTGTCCTTGGGCCTGCCAGGCGCACTGCCGGTAGTCAACTCTGCCGGCGTCGAGGGCGCAATCAAGATTGGTCTTGCGCTCAACTGCAAGATCGCTGAGTCTTCTCGGTTCGCGCGCAAGAACTACTTCTACCCAGACCAGCCGAAGAACTACCAGATCTCTCAGTACGATGAGCCGATCGCGTACGACGGTTACCTGGATGTCGTTCTGGAGGATGGCACCGAGTGGCGCGTTGAGATCGAGCGCGCACACATGGAGGAAGATACCGGCAAGCTGACCCACATCGGTGGAGCCACCGGCCGTATCCATGGTGCGACGAGCTCCCTGGTTGACTGCAACCGTGCAGGCATCCCGCTTATTGAGATCGTCACCAAGCCGATCATCGGTGCGGGCGAGCGTGCCCCAGAGGTAGCCAAGGCATATGTTTCCGCACTTCGCGAGCTCGTCGCAGCGCTCGGCGTTTCTGACGCGCGCATGGACCAGGGCTCGATGCGCGTGGACTCCAACCTTTCCCTGCGCCCGATTGGCCAGGAGGAGTTTGGTACCCGTACCGAGACCAAGAACATCAACTCGCTGAAGTCCGTCGAGCAGGCAGTGCGCTTCGAGATGCAGCGCCAGGCTCAGGTCATCACCGACGGCGGCGAGATCGTGCAGGAGACCCGCCACTACCAAGAAACTGACGGTTCCACCTCTAAGGGCCGTCCGAAGGAGACCGCTGAGGACTACCGCTACTTCAACGATCCGGACCTTCCGCCGGTTATCGTCTCCCGTGACTGGGTTGAGGAAATTCGCAAGACCCTTCCGGAGATGCCGTGGATTCGCCGCGCCCGCATTCAAGAGGAGTGGGGCCTTAAGGATGAGGAGATGCGCGACCTGGTAAACGCCGGTGCGCTTGACCTTATCGTCGCCACCGTCGAAGCCGGTGCAAAGCCGGACGAGGCTCGTTCTTGGTGGGTTTCTTACCTGACTGGTAAGGCGAACGAGGCCGGTATCGAGCTGGCCGAGCTCGCAATCACCCCGGAGCAGGTCGCACGCGTTGTGGCTTTGGTTAACGAGGGAAAGCTGACGAATAAGCTTGCTCGCCAGGCTGTCGACGGCGTCTTGGCAGGCGAGGGTGACGTTGACGAGGTCGTCGCAAAGCGCGGGCTCGAGGTCGTGCGTGACGACGGCGCGATTGAAGCCGCTGTTGACGAGGCTCTTGCTGCTAACCCGGACATCGTGGAGAAGTACAAAGCTGGCAACACGAAGGTCACCGGTGCCATCGTGGGCGCCGTCATGAAGGCCACCCGCGGTAAGGCTGACCCGGCACAGGTCAATAAGCTGATTGCGGAGAAGCTTAAGTAAGTAACTCGGTGCCTTTGCACCGTGGCTACATGGGGATGATTTTCATTAAGTGCCGATAATGAAAATTGGCGTAGGATCGTCCCCATGGCTATTAAGACAAAAGCTCTGCAAAAGACCGCGCCCGATGCGCCTTTCACGGTAGTAGATATCGAGCGCCGCGATCCTCGTGAAGACGACGTTGTCATCGATATCAAGGCTGCTGGCATCTGCCACTCCGATATCCACACCATTCGCAACGAGTGGGGAGAGGCCCACTTTCCGCTGACGGTGGGCCATGAAATCGCGGGCGTAGTTTCCGCAGTCGGAGACAAGGTCACCGAGTTCAAGGTCGGAGACCGTGTGGGCGTTGGCTGCCTCGTAAACTCCTGTGGCGAATGCGAGCAGTGCCAAGCCGGAATGGAACAAAACTGCCTTAATGGTGGCGTCGGAACGTATAACTCCAAGGACGTTGACGGCACTATCACTCAAGGTGGTTACGCCCAGAAGGTCGTGGTTAATGAGAACTTCGTCCTGAACATTCCTGACTCCCTTGACTTCGACGTCGCGGCACCTTTGCTGTGCGCAGGTATCACTACGTACTCTCCGCTGGTTCGCTGGAACGTGAAGGAACGCGACAAGGTCGCGATTGTGGGCCTTGGCGGTTTGGGCCACATGGGCGTCCAGATTGCTGTAGCCAAGGGCGCTGACGTAGCCGTCCTTTCTCGTACTTCTCGAAAGGAGAAGGAAGCAAAGGAACTTGGTGCGGCTCGCATTCTTGCGACGAATGAAGAGGAAGACTTCTTCAAGAACCATCGCGGCGAGTTCGACTTCATCCTGTCTACGATTTCTGCGCAATACGACCTAGAGGCTTACCTGGGTTTGCTGAAGCCACGTGGCATCATGTCCGTAGTTGGCTTGCCGCCAGAGGCGCTGTCGCTGCGTATGAACCGCATCGTTGGCGGCGGCAAGGTGCTCACCGGTAACAACATTGGCGGCATTGCCGAAACTCAGGAGATGCTGGATTTCTGTGCCGAACACGGCTTTGGCGCAGTGATTGAAAAGGTCAGCGTCGACGAGGTCGATGCGGCGTATGACCGCGTGGTCGCGGGTGATGTGAAGTTCCGGTTCGTTATCGATACGGAGACCTTCCCCGCCTAGGAGCTGAGCCTTGGTGCATTCCCCACGGGGTGAGGTACGTCATGCTTTTTATGGAAGCGGCGTAATCTCACCCTGTTCTTTAATGTTGTCACCTGCGGCTTTCCGTATCATGGAACGGGTCTATCGTCTATCAAGTAAGGCATTGAGACACCTGTGTCTTTGAAAAATATCCTATCCATTTCTTTGTCCTTCGTCGGCCTCCTTGTCGGTGCTGGTTTTGCCACTGGCCAGGAAGTCGTGCAGTACTTCACGTCCTTCGGCCTTCCCGGCGTGTGGGGAATTATTGTCGCCGGCATGGTTATGACGCTTGCGGGCACCGTGTTCCTTCAGCTGGGAAGCTACTTCCATGCTTCTGAGCACAATCAGGTCTTCCGCGAGGTAACTCACCCATTCATCTCGCGAGTCTTGGACGTGGCTGTCATTTTGACGCTGTTTGCCGTGGGCTTCGTGATGCTCGCCGGCGCGGGTTCCAACATGGAACAACAATTCGGCTGGCCTGCTTGGGTTGGTTCTTTGCTGATGCTGGTCATGGTGATTGCCGTGGGCATGATGGACGTCAGCAAGGTTTCCCAGGTGATTGGCTTGCTGACTCCGAGCATCATCATCGCGGTGCTCGGCGTTGGCATCTATACAGCGCTGAATATGCCGGCAGAGCCCAGCGTGGCCATCGCTACATCCGCAGAAATTGAGTCACCGATCTCTAACTGGCTGGTATCCGCGCTCAACTACAACGGTCTGGCTCTGATTCTGGCCGTGTCCATGTCCCTCGTTATTGGCGGCGACAACATTAGCCCGCGTGAGGCTGGCTGGGGCGGCGTCGTCGGCGGCGCTCTCTATTCGGTACTCATGGGCGTTGCCGGGTTTGCATTGCTCATGAACTCCCAGATGCTTGGGGACTCTGATATTCCGATGTTGACCCTGGTGGATTCCATTCACCCAGTGCTCGGCGTGATCATGGCGGTCATTATCTATCTGATGATCTTTAATACCGCGATCGGAATGTTCTACGCCCTGGGTAAGCGCCTTTCGTCCGGACATGAAGCCCGCTACCGCATCATCTTTAGCGTTGGTTGTGTTGCTGGTTTCGCGGTGTCCTTCGCCGGCTTTAAGACGCTGATGCAATACGTGTACCCGGTTCTTGGCTACATGGGCATTGTCCTGGTCTTCATCTTGGCGGTAGCGTGGCTCAAGTCGCTCGGCCAGATTAGGGATGAGGGCATGCGTCGTGAGCGAATCCGCGCACTGCTGCACCTGAAGCTGCACCCGGACAAGGAATATGATGCGGCGCGCTTTGACGACGAGCTCGGTCAGCACATCGTTGACTCCAACATGGAGGATGAGGCGCTTTTCGACGACCTCGCTTACGAGGTCGCCGAGTCTCTCGACAGCGATGACAGCGTTGATTTCGATAAAGAAGTGTGGGAGGACAACCGCAATGATGCTTCCTTCTATACCGAGCGTGACGCTGTAGAAACAGATCGCACGGAGGAAGAGATCAAGGCTTGGCTCGAAGAAGCGGGCGCCTCCGGAGATCCGGAGGAAGCCGTTGAAGAAACTACCGAAGAGGCAGAAGACGCGAAATAGCTTAACTAGCCGCCAACGAAGATCTTAGTGAGCTCGTTGACGCAGATATACACAAACGCCGCCGAGATAATGGCCATCAACATGTTGACGAACCAACCGTTGCGCCACTCGTGCGGCGTGTGCCTTGTGTTGAGCAATATCAATAGGGTGAGGCCGAGGAATGGCATGAAGAATGCGCCGAGGACACCGTAGGCAATAACGAGTGCCGTGGGCTTGCCCAGGAAGAGCAGCAGCATCGGTGGGAAGGTAAGCCACAAGACGTACCAGCGGTAGTACTTGCCACCCATCTGCGTATCGGGGTGTTCCTGGGGCAGCTTCTTGATGTGCCCGACGTAGTCAGCGAACATCATGGAAACGCCGTTCCACACGCCAAGAACGGAAGACAGCGCGGCGGCCCAGAATCCAATCAAGAAGACCGGTGCCATGAAGCTGCCATAGCGGTCACGGAGGACGTCAGCCAGATCAATCAGTCCCTTATCGCCCTTGGAAACAGCGATGTTGGCAGAGTAGAGCAAGTCGCCGCCGATGATGAGCATTGCAGCAACAAAGATGCCGGTGACCACGTAAGCCACGGTGTTGTCGAGGCGCATGACGCGCATCCACGGAGGGGAGTCCCAGCCTTTCTCATGCAGCCAATAGCCATAAGCGGCAAGTGTGATTGTGCCACCCACACCACCGGCAAGAGAGAGCACATAAACGAATGAGCCCTCTGGCAGCGTTGGTACCAAGCCCTTGAGGATTTCTCCGATGTTGCTTAGCGATAGGCAGGCGATTCCCACCACGGTGAGGAACATGATGCCCACCAAGACGGCAATGATCTTCTCGAACATTCGGTATTGGCCGGCCCAGGTTAATCCGAAGCCGATGAGGCCGGAGATGACAGCCCAGGCTACGAGTGGGACTTGCGGGATGAGCGCGTGGAGAGCCATGCCGGTGGCGCTCATGGCGGCGGCACCGTACACAAATCCCCAGATGATGATATAAGGGGCGAAGTACCAGGAGGTCCATTTACCGAGGGATGACCAACCATGGAACATGGTGTTGCCGGTGGCCAGGGTGTAGCGTCCGACGCCCTCGACCAAAACGATCTTCATGATGGTGCCCGCGATGCAGGCCCAGAGAAGCGCGAAGCCGTACTTCTGACCGGCGATGAGTGTGGCGACCAAGTCACCAGAACCAACACCGGTTGCGGCGGCGACGAGGCCAGGTCCGATTACTTTCCACTTCGGTACGTCTTTATGCCCACTAGCGGGAGGTGATGAGGATGCGGGGGTGCTCATGGGTGCGCCTTCCTGTAAATCGAAATGTTTTACAGGTCACAATAGAGTAGCGCCCGGCGCTCTGGTGTGGTTTTGAGCACTCGACTTTGTAACCGGGCGGCTTTGGCGCCGCTGAGTGCGACTAGTGAAGGCACGACTGGTGAAGGCGCGATTAGTGGAGCAGGAGCTTGGCTGTCAGCAGCATCATGACGCAGCCGATGGCGAAGTTGACGTAGCGCCAGGTAGTGGGTTTTGCCAGGACGTGAGACAGTTTGAAGGCGCCATAACCCACGGTGGGGAACCAGACTGCGCTCGCCATGATTGCGCCTGCAGCGAAGATCCAGCGTTGATCGCCGTAATGCTGGGCGATACCGCCGAGCATCACCAGGACGTCGACGTAGGCGAGTGGGTTGAGCCAGGTTAGAGCCATGGCGCCCATGACTGGCTTGACCCAGGTGCGCGACTTGGTGCGCTGCTTGGTCATTACGGCGGTGCCGCCGCCAAGCTCTGTTTCATTAGGGGCAGACGGGGGCGTGCTTGAAACGACGAGTGCTTCCTGTTCCTTTTTGAATGCATCCCGGAAACAGGTAAAGCCAAAGTAAATCAGGTAAGCCGCGCCGAGGTATTTCATGATGATCAGGCCGGTGGGGAACTTCTCAACGAGCACGCCCATGCCGCCTACACCGGCGTTGATGAGGATGACGTCGCTAAGCAAGCAGGCAAGGATTATGGCACCGATGTGGTCGCGTTTGACGCCCATCTTGATGATGTAGGCATTTTGGGGGCCGATAGCGACGATGAGGGAGAGGCCAAGGAGGAAGCCTGCGAGCAAAACTGACATGCTTTTAGTGTGCCCACGCTGCAAGCTGAAGTCTAGTTAAAGAAACTAAACTTAGTTTAGAATAGCTTCATGAACCCAGTCCATTTGGAAACTTTGCTGGCCATTGTTGAGGAAGGCAGTTTTGAGGATGCCGCCGCTGTGTTAGGAATCACTCCTTCGGCGGTGAGCCAGCGTATCAAGGCGCTCGAGCACAACACCGGTCGCGTGCTCTTGCATCGCGCCACTCCGGTCACTGCCACGGAGGCAGGAGAGATTCTTGTGCAATCTGCCCGGCGCATGGCGCTGGTGCAGGCGGAGACCGATGCACGCTTGCAGACGAGGCTTTCCCGTGTGCCCTTGACGGTTGCAGTGAACTCGGACTCCCTGGCCACCTGGTTCAAGGAGGTGGTGCGTGATGTCGCGACGCGCGGCGAGGTGGCCCTGCGTATCCGTATTGAGGACGAAGCTCGTACGTTGGCGATGCTGCGTAGGGGAGACGTGCTTGGTGCGATTACGCGCGAGCACACTCCCGTTTCAGGTTGTGAGTCGACGTACCTCGGCACCATGCGCTATTTCGCGGTGGCGGCGCCCTGGCTGGCGGAAGGCTTTGACAGTTGGGAGACGCTGCCGCTGGTGGGCTACGGTCCCAATGATCAGATTCTGGATGACGCCATGCGCGAGCGCTTCATCGATTCGCACGTCATTCGTGCCCGAGTTTCCCAGGTGCCCTCGTCGGAGGGCTACTTGGACGCGGTGCGCTACGGGCTGGGCTGGGGCTTGATCGCCGAACTCCAAGCGCGGCCGCTGTTGGACAACGGGGAACTGGTGCTTCTCGACGACAAACCAATGGACGTTGAGCTCTATTGGCAGCGGTGGCGCTTGGAGTCGGAGGTTTTGGAGGAGTTAACGCAATCCGTGGTGGCTGCGTCGAGCGTCCTCCGCGGGCAGTAGTGAGACACGCCTTTTAGTGGGTTGCAAACAGTGCCTGCTGGAAGCTCTCCGGGTTCTTGACCTTTTCACCGTTAGGCACTGGGCCTGGAAGGACGGTGCCTGCGGCGAAAGGCTGGCTGCCAAAACGGTCACGGTCGTGGTCTTCCATGAGCCAGTCCATGTTCGGGCCGACAGGAATGATCTTCGTCGGGTTAATCTCGGTGTGGACGATGAAGTAGTGTTCCTTGATTTCGGTGAAATCGGTGGTGTCTCCGAAACCTGGGATCTGGAAAAGCTCCTGCAGATAGCCACGGATATTTGGCATCTCAGCCATCTTGGTCCGCGAGCATTTGAAGTGGGAATAGTAGACCGGATCAAAGCGTATGAGGGTCACGAAGAGGCGGATGTCAGTTTCCGTGATGTGATTTCCGACCATGTAGCGCTGCTTGCCTAGGCGTTCCTCGACCCAATCAAGTGCCTCCCACAGCTGGGCGTAGGCAGCATCGTAAGCCTCTTGGGAGCCGGCAAAGCCACAGCGGTATACGCCGTTATTGATGTTGTGAAAGATGTAGTCGTTTATCTCTTCCATTTCAGACGCGTGCTCCTCGGGGTAGAGGTTTGGCGCACCTGGGGTCTGGAACTGGGACCATTCCTTGATGAAGTCACGGACGATGGAAGGGTAGTCGTTAGTGACAACGCGCTTGGAAGATTCCTCCACGATTGCTGGAACAGTGATGCTGCGTGGGTACTCGGGGAAGCGGTTGAAATAGGCATCCTGGAGACGAGGAATGCCCAGTACTGGATCCATTCCGTCCTCATCGAGGTCGAAAGTCCATGAGCGAATGTCGTGAGTTGGGCCAGCGAGGCCTAGTGAAATTGAGTTCTCCAAACCCATGAGGCGGCGGGTGATGACCGCACGGTGCGCCCATGGGCAAGCGCGGGCGGCAATGAGACGGTAGCGATCTGCTTCCATTGGCCAAAGGAAGGTGCCGTCTTCTTGTGCAGTTACCTCGGAAACCTGGGAAGAGATGCGGTCCCCGATGTAGTTGGTGTCGCGGATGAACTCGCCGTCGGGCGAGGCATTCTTTGCGTCGCCCGCCCAGTCCTTATCGTTTGTGGCTGCCACAGTTCATTCCTTATGGGTTGATGTTTTGATTCTTAGAGCATTGAAAAATGCGGGGAGGTAGGTAAACCACCAATTTTGTTAACGTGTCAACAAAATATATTTTTGATGATACATACTCAAAGTTGCGATGGCAATATGGTTCCGGCCGCGCCCATTTCGGGGACTTAAAACACTTTGCGGCCGCGCCGCGCCGTGTGATGTGCACCATTAGCGCTGCGTGCTGCCCTAAGTTGGAAGTATGAGCGATAAGAATGTACCCGATAAAGCGACGAGCTTCGACGACGATCTCGATCTCCCGACCTATAGCCGCGACAAGGCCGCCGCAGATGCGGCTGCGAACAATGCCGACGCCGCTACCGAGGTTACTCCCGCGGCTGCACCAACGCGGTCCCGGCTATTCCAACGTCCGGGCCGAGCGGAGCCGCAGGAAATCAAGCCCAAAGAACCTAAAGTCCATGACTCGGAACCTGCTGAGACTGCATCTGTTGAGTCCGAGCCCACCGAGGTCTTCGCGTCTGCCTCAGAGGCTGACTCTACAGTGGCATCTCAGGCTGTTCAGGCTCCGGAGAACGGGCACAAGGAAGGCGAGGGGCTGTCCTTTGACTCTTCTCGCAAGCATTCGCAGGCCGCTCCAGTCGCCGCCCCTGCAGGTGAGCCTATAGCTGAAGATGCTGAACCGGCTGCGGAAACAAAACAGTTCGTTGCCCCGCGCGATGAGGAGCCCGCTGTTGCCGAGGATCGGGCAGAAGATTCCTCTTATGACGATGCTGACTTTGCCCCCACGGCTGTTGCCGCTGCGGCGCCAGCGGCAACGACCACCGTTATGCCGGCGAGCGCCTCGGATGTTGACCTGGAGGCAGAGGCAGAGGAAGAGGAAGAAAAGTCGGATCGCCTCAAAGCGGAACAGGCCGAGCGTGACGGATACCGTGAGTACGGCCGGCGCGGCACGATTGACTTCGGTCTTCTCTTTGTGCGTATTGCATTGAGCGCTTATCTGCTTCTGGCTGGCGCAACGACCTTCTTTAAACTGGGTGGCGGCGAGGGGCTATCCGGCCTCGAGTCTGAGTTTGCCAACTATGCATTTGCGTCGCCGTTGGCCATTGCTGTGCCGACTATGCAGCTGATCGCGGGCGCATTCCTCCTGCTGGGCCTAGTCACGCCGTTGGCTGCGATGATCGGCCTTGTCGTCACCGGCTTTATGGCTCTCCACGAGCTGGCAGCTTCGGGCGCGGGAGTCGATGTCTTTACTTGGCCAGAGTCAGTATGGCTGTCTTCGGTGCTTTTTGCCATCGCTATCGCGCTTCAGTTTACTGGTCCCGGCTTTATTTCTTTCGATGTCAAGCGCTCGTGGGCGCGCCGCCCGCTGGCTACCTCTTGGATCTTCGTCATCGTCGGTATCGCCGTGCTTGTCGCACTGTGGTGGTTCGGTGCGGGAGTTAATCCAATCGCTTAATCGCTCTGAATCCGCCTGCCAGAAAAATGGTGGGCGGATTTTCTTTCCCCCTTGCTTTCCAAGATGGAAAATAATATGTTTTCGAGTAGGGAAAGCAAGCGAATCATCGAGGAGTCATCGCCATGGACCAGAACATTCAAGAGTCTCTGAAGTTCAACGAGGAGGTAACGCATCGTGCAGAAAAGCCCCAAACTCTCGCCAACGCAGTTCTTTCCTTTGTCTTTCCCCTATGCTTGCTGGCGGTGGGGGTAGCGCCAGAGCAATGGGGATGGCCTGTATTTGCGGTGGTCATGGTCGTGGCTGTTGCCGCGTGCATTTTTGCTTGGAAGAAACGCTCCAAGACCCGCATGTCTTATCGCCAAGACCCACGCAAGGAACCTAAGCCGGACAAGAAATACTATGCCGGGATGGCAGTGCTGTTTGCGCCTGCTCTGCTTATGTGGGCTTTTGATGAAAAGATATGGCTTGGGATCGCCGCAGCTTTCATCTGGGGCTGCGCGATGTTTTGGGCGCTGCAAAGCGATGCGCTGGATCTAAACAAGAGGGCGAGCCGCAATGCGTAAGTCACTATCTGCTCTAAACCCCATCATCCAGCCACTTAACCGATTCAAGATCTGTGCGGCGCTCAGGGCTTTCGGGGCAGTCGAGAGCCAACAGCGGAAGGAGATGCGTTTCGGTGCGCTGCGCGATGAAACGGGACTCACAGATGCGATGCTGTCGAAGCAGCTGAAGGTCTTGGAGGAGGCAGGCTTTGTTACCCGCTTCCGCGAGTACGGCTCAACGCGCGCCAAAGACACCGTCTGGGTCATGCTGACCGCAGAAGGAAAAAACGTGTTTGATTCTCACTTAGCGGCGCTGCGGGAAATCGCGGGCGACGTTGTTACATAACGCAGGCAGTAGGCAAAAAGTGCTACTGCGATGAAGGTCAACCACACAAAGTCGTCCACGAGGAACTTCTGATAGAAGGGCTGGCCGTGCACGTCAATGGAGTCACCGAACCACCACTTTGGTGGCACCGTAATGACCATCGCGCCCCACGCTGCCATAACCGCTAGGAAGGAGCCTGCGACCCACGTGTTGTTGCGCCATGTCCATGCACGGTAGGTGAAGACCGGGATAACGAGTGCGAGCCAGACCCAGTGGTGAGACCAAGAGACTGGGGAAATCAGCAGCATGACTAGTGCGGTGACCAGCTGGGCGTCGACAAGCATGTTGCGTTTGAGCAATGCCAAGATGAGCAGCGAGCCAACGGCGACCACAGCAAGCGCCAGCACCAACCAGATGATGTTGATGAGGGTTCCGTTGGCCTCCATCGACTCCGTGGAGGGGAACAGGCGCTGCACGACCGCCTTGAGTGAGCTGTTGGACTGGTAATCGGTGGCCACGCCGAAGTCGGCGCCCGAGCCCATGTCGAGCAGCTTTGAGGTGAAGAACTCTACGAATGCCTGCCAGCGAACCGCGGCGGCTGCCAGCGTGGCTGCGGCTGCAGTACCGATAGCAATCAGGATCGGCTTGAGCTCCTTGCGCAGCAAGAAGTAGAGTAGCATCGCCAGGGGAGTGATCTTGATGGCTGCAGCGAGACCGATGAGGACGCCCTGCGGTAGCCAGCGCTTGCGCGGGACGAGGTCTAAGATGACCAGGGCCATGATGACGATGTTGACCTGCGCAAAGCCGTTGTTGAGGCGAATTGGTTCGAAGGCCATCGTCAGAGCCCAAACCAGGGAAACCACCGGCAAGAGCCATGTGCGGTCCTTGAGCAATGCACGGAAAATGAAATAAAGGCAGGCGAACACAAGCACGTCCGACAACACGTTCATGATGTTGCCGGCCATGTCGTGGGTAATCCAGTCAGGCGCCGTGAGTGGCACCATCGCGAGCGCGCCGAATGGCGGGTAGATGAAGGGTAGCGCAATGTCGCCGGCCATCATGGGCTCCGAATACATGGAGCGGCCCTCGAGATAAGCCTTCACGCCTTCCCGGTAGATGACCATGTCGATGGGGAAGTCTGTCATGCGCACATGCAGGATCATTCCCACAGTTCCGGCAATGAGGCCGAACAGCGTTAGTGCCCATTTCAAAGTTGTATTCGCGGGTTTCATCGGATTCAACAATAGGACACTTTCGCCCATGCGCTGCGTAGGACGTGGCGCATGGGCGAAGTTAGTTGGGATAAGCAGCGGGAACGCTTAGTTCACGTGGCCATCCACCACTCGGACGGCACCGCGGTCAGCGGAGGTTGCCATGTTGGCATAAGCACGCAGAGCCTTGGTGACAGGGCGGTTGCGCTCAACCGGGGTCCATGGCTTTTCGCGCTGCTCTTGTGCTTGACGACGTCGCTGAAGCTCCGTCTCATCAACGTCCAAGGAGAGCTTGCGCTCGTGGATGTCTATGGAGATGGTGTCGCCGTTTTCAACCAAGCCGATGAGGCCGCCGTGGGCTGCCTCCGGGGAGATGTGGCCGATGGATAGGCCAGAGGTGCCGCCGGAGAAGCGGCCGTCCGTGATGAGCGCGCAGGCCTTGCCTAGGCCTGAGCCCTTGAGGAAGGACGTCGGGTGGAGCATCTCCTGCATGCCTGGGCCGCCGGCTGGGCCCTCGTAACGGATCACGATGACGTCGCCCGCCTGCACCTCGCGCTTCAAGATGATGGAGACGGCCTCTTCCTGGGACTCGACCACGCGGGCCGGACCGGAGAACTTCCACAGCTCTTCCTCGACACCAGCAGCCTTGACGATTGCGCCGTTCGGTGCGAGGTTGCCGCGCAAGACCACGAGGCCGCCGTCGGAGGAGAAAGCGTGCTCTGCATCGTGGATGCAGCCATTGGCTTGGTCGGTATCCAGGGACTCCCAGCGGTTGGACTGGGAGAAAGGCTCGGTGGTGCGCACACCACCCGGTGCGGCGTAGAAGAGCTCGCGGGCCTTGTCCAGAGCCTTGTCGTTACGGATGTCCCAGTCGTCCAACCACTGTTCAGCGTTGTCGTAGAGCGCGGTGTGCACCTTCAGGTTGAGGTGGCCGGCGCGACGCAGCTCACCAAGGATGGCGGGGATGCCGCCGGCACGGTGGACGTCCTCGATGTGGTAGGTGCCGTTAGGCGCGACCTTGGACAGGCACGGTACGCGGTAGGAAATCTCGTTGATGTCCTCCAAAGTGAAGTCAACCTCGCCCTCCTGCGCTGCGGCCAAAGTGTGGAGGATGGTGTTGGTGGAACCGCCCATGGCCATGTCGAGTGCCATGGCGTTGGTGAAGGCTTCCTTGGTGGCGATGCTGCGCGGGAGGACGGATTCATCCTCCTCGCCGTAGTAGCGGCGGCACATGTCCACGATGGTGGAGCCGGCCTCTTCAAACAGCGCCTTGCGGGCTGTGTGCGTGGCCAGGGTGGTGCCGTTGCCCGGCAGTGCCAAGCCGAGTGCCTCGGTCAGGCAGTTCATGGAGTTGGCGGTGAACATGCCGGAGCACGAACCGCAGGTAGGGCAGGCAGACTGCTCGACGGTGAGCAGATCCTCGTCAGAGACGTCGGCGCTTGCCGACGCCGTGATAGCGGTGATGAGGTCGGTCGGGGCCTTGGCGACGCCGTCGACTACCACGACCTTGCCTGCCTCCATGGGGCCGCCGGAGACGAAGATGGTGGGGATGTTCAGGCGCAGCGCTGCATTGAGCATGCCCGGGGTTATCTTGTCACAGTTGGAGATACACACCAGTGCGTCCGCGGTGTGGGCATTGACCATGTACTCGATGGAATCAGAGATGATTTCACGTGAAGGCAGGGAGTACAGCATGCCCTGGTGGCCCATGGCGATTCCGTCGTCGACAGCGATGGTGTTGAACTCCTTTGGGACGCCACCGGCTGCGCGGACCGCATCGGCCACGATGTCGCCCACATTTTTGAGGTGAACGTGGCCTGGCACAAACTGGGTGTAGGAGTTAGCAATCGCCACGATTGGCTTGCCGAATTCGTGCTCCTGGGTGCCGGTTGCGCGCCACAGGGCACGCGCGCCAGATGCCTGGCGGCCAACGGTGGTTACTGTCGAGCGCAGCGGAAACATGGGGTGATAATCCTTAATCTCTATGGCGTGATACTAGACGCTTTCTGGCGGGCTGAGAAGGTCGTTAATGCTCAGTTTTAGGGGCTCACTCGGGGTGTTTTTCGAGGTATTGGCTGTATTCTTCCTTGGACATGAGAACCTGCTGACCATCGCGGTGCACGATGACCACCTTCTCGTCGGCGGCATCACGCCCGGCGGTGAGTGCATCGGGGATGCGGCCGCGGGAGGCGTCGGAAAGCCTTGGCAACGAATTGAAGGTCACGCCCGGAAGCGTGAACTGCTTTCCGGACTTCGTGCGGGCGAATGCTTTGGCGCGCTGGAAACCAATGCCTGCGAAGTTGTCCCAAGAGATGTTTTGGGAACCCTTGAATGCGTAGCTGATTGCGATGCCCTTTTCGGAGACATGAGTGCGGGACTTTAATACCCACCAGATGCACAACACTGGAACGATGAGCAGCCAAGCCAGATACTTGGGAGCCCAACCGATGCTGAGCAGTGCGATGGCGGATAAAAGAATGATGCCCAAAATGTGGTCTCGAGCGGGCTTGAATACCTCTGCCTGGGCGTGGGTGGCCCGAGCCTCCGAGGTCGGAGCGGAGTCGGCGTTCTGTGGGTGAGATGACGTCATAGGTGCCTATGCTAATTGACTTTGCCCCCCGCGCGTTAACCGCCCCACCTGTACTATCTCGCAAAATGGAACGTCGCTCCCAAAAGTGGGGGTATTTCCAGCAAGTCAATATCTATACGTGTACAGTAATTCCCATGATCATTATTCGACTTCAGCTAGTAGTACCGGCGCGGCGTTTGCCGTAACGAGTTGCCGAATCAAACTTCAGCGACGTCGAAAAGCAAGCGCCCCCGCCAACCTCTTAGTGGAAGTTGAGACGGGGGCGTTGGCATTTTCTGGTCAGTTCAGCAAATGTGGCACCGCACCCAGGGTGTTTCATTAGCAAACGGACATCCCACCATCCCCGGGTTGTCACCCAAAGTAGATACAGTAATTCATCAACAAGGAGCTTATTCCCCGTGGCCGCTACACATTCGCCCACCCCGGCATCGGTGGCCTCTGCTAAGAAGCAGGGGGCCGAGATCATCACCGGCGCGCAAGCGATCGTCCGCACCCTAGAAGACCTGGGCACTGACCTAGTATTCGGCATTCCGGGCGGCGCAGTGCTGCCGCTCTATGATGCGTTGCACCATTCCACCAAGCTGCGCCACGTGCTTACCCGCCACGAGCAGGGTGCAGGTCACGCCGCAGAAGGTTATGCTCAAGCCTCTGGCAAGGTGGGCGTGATGATCGCGACCTCCGGTCCGGGTGCAACCAACTTGGTTACGCCGCTTGCCGACGCCAACCTGGACTCCGTTCCTGTTGTGGCCATCACCGGCCAAGTGGGCACCAGCCTGCTGGGGACGGACGCCTTCCAGGAAGCAGACATCCGCGGCGTGACGATGCCGATTACCAAGCACAACTTTATCGTTACTGATCCGCAACAGATTCCCACCGCTATTGCTGCAGCCTTCCACCTGGCTTCGACTGGACGTCCTGGTCCGGTGCTAGTCGATATCCCGAAGGACGTGCAGAACGCCACGCTCGAGTACGTGTATCCGCCACAGATTGAGCTGCCGGGTTATAAGCCCACCACTACGCCGCACCCGCGTCAGATCACGCAGGCTGCAAAGTTGATTGCTGAGGCTGAGGCGCCTGTACTCTACATCGGCGGCGGCGTCATCAAAGCGAATGCCTCTCGCGAGCTACTGGAGTTTGCCGAGCTTTCTGGGATCCCGGTTGTCACCACCCTGATGGCGCTGGGTTCCTTCCCCGATTCGCACCCGCAGCACATGGGTATGCCGGGCATGCACGGTACGGTTCCAGCGGTGGCTGCGATGCAGCGCGCGGATCTGCTTATTGCCATTGGTGCGCGTTTCGACGACCGTGTTACGGGCGATACCGAAACCTTCGCACCGAACGCACAGGTTATCCACGCGGACGTGGACCCGGCCGAAATTGGCAAGATCCGGGAAGCAGCCGTTCCAATCGTCGGTGATGCACGCGAGGTGCTGCTGCAGTTGACCAAAGCTTTCCAGAATGATGCGAAGCTCAACCCACCGGTGATCGGGGAGTGGATGGCCTACCTGGAGGATCTAAAGAAGCGTTTCCCGCGGGGCTATGAGCCCACGCCGGACGGTTTGCTCAATCCGCAGTTCGTATTGGAAAAGCTCAGCTCCATCATCGGTCCTGAGGCTATCTATTGTGCCGGTGTGGGCCAGCATCAGATGTGGTCCGCTCAGTTTATTGACTTTGAAAAGCCGCGCACCTGGATTAACTCTGGTGGTGCGGGCACGATGGGCTACGCGGTCCCCGCTGCGCTGGGTGCTAAGGCTGCTTGCCCAGATAGGGAAGTGTGGGCCATCGACGGCGATGGCTGCTTCCAGATGACCAACCAGGAGCTGACCACCGCGGCGGTGGAAGGCTTTCCATTCAAGGTGGCTGTTATTAATAACGGAAATTTGGGCATGGTGCGTCAGTGGCAGACGCTTTTCTACGACCGGAACTACTCAAACACCAAGCTGCGTGAGCACGATGAGTACCTCCCGGACTTTGTGAAGCTCGCGGAGGCGCTGGGCTGCGAGTCGATTCGCGTCACCAAGGAAGAGGAAGTCGAGCCGGCCATCAAACGGGCGCGCGAAATCAACGACCGTCCTGTGGTCATCGACTTCATCGTGGGGCAGGATGCGCAGGTATGGCCGATGATCGGTGGCGGCGCTTCCAATGAGGAGATCCAGTATGCATTGGGACTGCGACCACTATTTGATGAGAACGAGTCCGCTGCTGAGGAACCCGCAGAAATCCACGAGACGGTCGAGGAGGCCTAAGAGTAATGGCAACGAATGAAGTCACCCGCCACACCCTGTCCGTCTTGGTGCAAGACATCGAGGGCATCATCTCTCGCGTTGCGGGTATGTTTACCCGCCGCGGCTACAACTTGGTCTCGCTAGTTTCTGCGCGTACGGAAACGGAAGGCATCAACCGTCTTACCATCGTGGTTGATGCTTCCGACGTCGTCATTGAGCAAGTCACCAAGCAGCTCAACAAGATCATTCCGGTTCTCAAAGTGGTGGAACTGAAGGAGGAATCCACCATCGCCCGCGCCATTATGTTGGTGAAAGTCTCTGCAGACAACACCAATCGTCCGCAGGTGGTTGATGCGGTCAACATCTTCCGAGCGCGCATTGTCGACGTCGCGCAAGAGTCCGTGGTTATTGAAGCCACTGGTACACCCGGCAAACTGCGGGCGCTGCTTGATGTCTTGGAGCCTTTTGGTATCCGTGAACTCGTCCAATCGGGTCACGTGGCGCTGGGGCGCGGACCAAAGACGATGGCTCCTTCGAAATAAATAATCTCACATTGTGAGCAAACCATCCCGTTGTGTGTTGCTACTATAGGTAGTTCACCGCACAGCAAAATTTATGTAAGGAATACTGACATGGCAATCGAGACTTTCTACGACGCTGACGCAGACCTCTCCATCATCCAGGGCCGCAAGGTCGCCATCATTGGTTATGGCTCCCAGGGCCACGCACACGCACAAAACCTGCGTGATTCTGGTGTTGAGGTTGCAATTGGTCTGCGTGAGGGCTCCAAATCCCGCCCAAAGGCTGAGGAGGCCGGCTTTAAGGTTCTCACCAACGCTGAGGCGGCTAAGTGGGCAGACGTCATCATGTTGCTGGCGCCGGATACCTCCCAGGCACAGATCTTCTCCGAGGACATTGAGCCGAACCTGGAGGACGGCAACGCGCTGTTCTTCGGCCACGGCCTGAACATCCACTTCGGTCTCATCAAACCGGCAGAGAACATCACCATCGGCATGGTTGCTCCGAAGGGCCCAGGCCACCTGGTTCGCCGTCAGTTTGTTGACGGTAAGGGTGTTCCTTGTCTTATCGCTACCGAGCAGGACCCGAAGGGTGAGGGCCACGACCTTTCCCTGTCCTACGCAGCGGCAATCGGTGGCGCTCGTGCGGGTGTTATTCCGACCACCTTCAAGGACGAGACCGAGACTGACCTCTTCGGTGAGCAGGCTGTGCTCTGTGGTGGCCTCGAGTACCTGATGATGGCGGGATTTGAGACCCTGACCGAGGCTGGCTACGAGCCGGAGATGGCCTACTTTGAGGTTCTTCACGAGATGAAGCTCATCGTCGACCTCATCTGGGAGGGCGGCCTGGCCAACATGAACTACTCCATCTCTGATACCGCTGAGTTCGGTGGCTACGTTGCTGGACCGCGCATCATTGACGATTCCGTTAAGGCTCGCATGAAGGACGTTCTCACCGACATTCAGGACGGCACCTTCGTCAAGCTCCTGGTTGCCAACGTTGAGGGTGGCAACAAGGAACTCGAGGATATGCGCGCTAAGGTTAACTCACACCCAATCGAGGACACCGGTGCCAAGCTGCGTGACCTCATGAGCTGGGTTAAAAACCCTTTGGACGCTACCGCCTAAGAATTGGCGGGTGAAAGCGCTAGCCTCCCTTTTTACAATAGACGGGGATCCCGCAAAAATCCCGCAAAAGATACGAAAGCGCCCCCGGCGATTTGATTAGATTCAAGAGCTGGGGGGCGCTATTGCTGTTCTGCTATTCGCTGACCGCGGGTTAAACGACAGAAGGGGATGTGGACGAAATCTTGGAGGATTTCCCGTATGATTAATGTGCGATACACGGATGCCCAGCGGCTCAAGGCTTAGAGGTATTCGATAGAACATAATCTGCTACCGATTAAACCAGCAGGGGTTTCACATCAAACCTGGGCGCTTCAGAAAGTGGGTGGAAAGAGGAGCGTTAGCGACGCGAAAACAAGCGGATGGGGTTAATTTATATGAAGTAAACGAGGTTCACGATGTCTTGCGCATCAGAAACGGCTACAATCAAAAGCCCATAGAACCGTGACCGTCTAGCGAAAGGAGTAGTGATGTCAGATGGCACGCCGGAAGATGAACTTCCAGACGCGGAGTCGGAAGCTACTAGCGACGACGAACAGCGGGGAAAAGATTTACGGAGTGAGAACTCCGAGGCCCGAGACCCTGGTCGTGGAGGGCTGGAAAGACACCGGTCGAGCATTGACGAGTGCAATGCAACAGATCCCGATCTCGAGGTAATAACTCCAGACGAAGAACGCCAAATCACTTCGGCTGAGTTCCAAACGATGATAGCGACTCACACAGGGCCGCTACCATCAGTAAACGATTTCGCTGGGTATGACGATGTTCTTCCCGGTGCTGCGGATCGTATTGTCCAGATGGCCGAGAAATCAATTGATGCCTACCATCAAACTGCTTTGGCTGATGCAGAAATTCAAAAAGCAACTGCTCGTTCGATTGACAATCGAGGATTAATTGAACGACGTCAGCAAGGGTTGTTTTCAGCGGTTGCCATCATCGCTCTTCTTGGCACGCTTATTATGGCTTGGTTCGACAAACCGGTCCCCAGCGTAGTGGCGCTAATTGTTACTGCTGCAAGTGCATACATGGCGTATCGCACGGGCAAAGAAGGTCTGCAGGTGAATCCAGTGCGACACGATGGGGAGAATGACGACTGAGTTTTGTCACGCTGTGTGATATAACCGACGCGACTATTTATACCCTGCCACCGGCGAGGGTGTCAGTCCGTTTGTGTACGGGGACTGATTTTACAGGTATGCGGCGAACCTGTCGGGGTAGGCCACGGATAGCTGATTGATTGCCTGCTTCCAGTTGCTGGTCTTGCTGCCTTCGACAAGTCGCTCGGCTGAAACAGAAGCCTTGGCACCTTCTTTAGCGCGGCGGGCAGCACGACGGTCCTCGATGTTACAGATCATCAACCACAGCGTCTTGACTGTCGCTGAATCCGACGGGAACTGCAAGAACGGAATGAACCTGCCCCAAGCGTCGCGCCAGACTTTCACTGATTGCGGATACTTCTGGCCAAGCTCGCTGGCCTCAAACTCATCGAGTGCACTTCGAGCTTCATCCTCGTTGACAGCGGTATAGATGCCTCGTAGATGCTTCGAGAGCTCTTTCCGGTCGCCGTAGGCTACCCACCTGTTAGCGGCACGAATCAAATGCACCACGCAGGTTTGGATTATGGAGTCCGGCCAGGTTGCCTGGATTGCTTTGGGAAAGCCTTTCAGTCCGTCACAGCAGACAATAAAGACATCGTTGACACCGGGGTTGGCGACTTCTGCGCACACCTGCGACCAGAATGCTGCACCTTCATTGGTAGTTACCCGCAAGCTCAAGTGTGCTTGATGCCTTCCATGTCCACACCGACAGCCATGTAGACCGACTTGTTGACGACGCGTGCGTTGTCACGGACTTTTACACGTAGGGCATCAAGGAAGATGACTGGGTAGAACTCGTCGAGTTGCCTGGTCTGCCACGCGGTGACTTCCTCTAAGACTGAAGCGTCCTGGGTTTGGTTCCGCTTCTTTTACGGCCCTGTGTTGATGGGCTGGGTGAGATAGTACTCGGTTTCTACTTCCTGTGGGGTGGCGTAGGCCAAAGCTTTATGAAGCCGCTTG
>NZ_NOVQ01000036.1:0-209 GCF_008042215.1 Corynebacterium sp. LK14 | reverse complement strand
GGTCATTAGGCTGCAATCTCCTTGCCTGCCGGGGTGGTGGTGTCGGCGTCGAGGACATTGGCTGTGATCAACGCTTTGGTTTGCTCTAGGCTTGTCAACGACATGTAGCGTTTCTGTTGAATCCATTCATCATGCTGCTCAGCAAGGACGGCCCCGACTAGGCGAATCACAGCATCACGGTGGGGGAAGATCCCGACAACATCAGTGCG
>NZ_NOVQ01000035.1:0-249 GCF_008042215.1 Corynebacterium sp. LK14 | reverse complement strand
GAACCGTGGCGTAGCTTCGGGATAGCCACATCGACGGTGCCGACCCGCGTATCCAGTAGTCGGTGGCGGTAGCCGTTGCGTTGGTTGACGCGGTTGTCGCTGGTGGTGCCGTAGTCAGCGCCGCAGACAGTATCAGCTTGGGCAGATAGAATTTGGTTGATGAAATCGCCGAGCATCTGGCGCATCAGATCGGGTGATGCTTGGGTGAGGAGCTCTTCGAGATACGCGGTCGGGTCGATATGATGGGGG
>NZ_NOVQ01000034.1:0-251 GCF_008042215.1 Corynebacterium sp. LK14 | reverse complement strand
ATGAAATCCATGGGGTTAAAAGGCTTTAGCAAACGGCGTCGATGCATTACTACCAGGCGTAAGCCTGGTCACCGTGTCATGCCAGATCTAGTAGGCCGCAAGTTCACAGCTGGCGAGCCAAATCGTGTGTATGTCGGTGACATTACTTACCTGCCGTGTAGGGGAGGCAAAAACATGTACCTTGCCACAGTCATTGACACGTATTCACGTAAACTTGCAGGTTATGCACTCGCAGACCACATGCGGGTCTC
>NZ_NOVQ01000014.1:0-253 GCF_008042215.1 Corynebacterium sp. LK14 | reverse complement strand
TTTTTTAATCGGGTGGAGACACACCTTAAACAGTTGGGTTATTACAAAGTGGTTGTATGTTGGTGCATTGTTGGGTGTCTGGGGCATTATTGTCCTGGTGTTGCCCAGTCATTGATACGGTCATGGTTTGTTTAAGACGTGGTTGTTGTTGGTGGTTGGGGTGTTGTGTGAGAACTGTATAGTGGACGCGAGCATCCCCAAACAATGATGCTTTGTGTGTTGTTGTTTGGGATGTGTAATTTCTTATATTCTT
>NZ_NOVQ01000033.1:0-308 GCF_008042215.1 Corynebacterium sp. LK14 | reverse complement strand
AAGGCGACGAGCACTTAATCCACGGGCCTTGGACTGGCGATAACCACGCGAGGTGATAAACCCACCAGCCCGGTTATTCTTCAACGTCTTACAAATGAACTCGATAGAGAAACGATTCCGGTGTTCATCGATGAATCGGATCATTTCCGACGTTTGGGGTCGAGTTCCGACGCGAAAAAAGCTGAGGCAGCCTTCAGCAGCTCATTAGTATCGCGTAGCTCTTGATTCTCACGGCGTAGTCTCGCGTTTTCGGCGGCCAAATCTTCAGGCACAGGTTCTGGAGTGTTTCCCGAACGGCGGGCCTGCTG
>NZ_NOVQ01000015.1:0-314 GCF_008042215.1 Corynebacterium sp. LK14 | reverse complement strand
TTCGTTGTGCTGCCAGCAATTTTGTTTAATCGGGTGGAGACATACCTTAAACAGTCTGGTTATTTTCAAAGTGGTAGGCCTGCCGCATGGCATTGTGTGTGTTGTGTGGTGGTGTGTATGTTGGTGCATTGTTGGGTGTCTGGGGCATTATTGTCCTGGTGTTGCCCAGTCATTGATACGGTCATGGATTCTTTGATGTGTGGTTGTTGTTGGTGGTTGGGGTGTTGTGTGAGAACTGTATAGTGGACGCGAGCATCCCCAAACAATGATGCTTTGTGTGTTGTTGTTTGGGATGTGTAATTTCTTATATTCTA
>NZ_NOVQ01000032.1:0-327 GCF_008042215.1 Corynebacterium sp. LK14 | reverse complement strand
GAGAAGGCGGTCCATCAGATCATCGAAATGGTCCGCCTGGAGTCCTGCTCACTGCAACGCGCCTACACGGAGGTCGGTAAGCTGCTTGGAGTATCTCACCACACATTGCGGGCTTGGTACCGTGACAGCGCTTCAGTACGTGATGACTCCGACGCGTCAGGCGGCGAAACAATGGAAGAAGAGATCAAGCGTCTGCGCCGCGAAAACCGTGAGCTGAAGCGAGCAAACGGGATTCTTAAGACTGCTTCGGCTTTTTTCGCAGCGGAACTCGACCGACCCACGACCAAATGATCTCCTACATCGACACGTATAAAGATCAGTTTGGGG